>JAYVZP010000103.1:0-3602 GCA_043783275.1 Rhodanobacteraceae bacterium | reverse complement strand
GATAATAGACGCATCCCAAAAAGGTAATCGGCACGACAATGATGGAAAAGACCAGGCCGATATTTCGGGGGCTTACGCTGGAGCCGATGGTCAGGCCCAAGGCACCGGCCAGGAGACTGGACATGACCAGCACGAGGATGAATAAGAACCAGTTGTGGATCTCCGGATAGACCGGGGTAGCAGGGATCCAAATCGCCATTGGGATGACCAGCAGTGCGGCGACCATGCTCTGCAAGGCGCTGAAGCAGACTTTTTCGATGGCCACGGCAGCGACCGGGATGGGGCACATGACGCGGTCGTCGATTTCGCGGGTAATACCAAACTCGGTGGAGAGGGGCAAGGCGACAGCCGCTATTCCGCTGAACATAATAGCGACGGCCATCAGGCCGGGCAGCAAGATGGTACCGAAGGCTGGACCCGCGGCCGCGGCCATTGGGTTGCCACCTGCGAGCCGGGGCATGATGAAGGTGAAAACAAAAAGAAAGAGCAGCGGCTGCATTCCTACACGCAACAGGAATGGGCCGAGTTCTCGGCTCAAGACGCGCAGGTCTCTCAGGTACAGTCCCAGAAAAGCTTTGAGGAACATGGTGCGATTGGAACTGGGAATCAGTTGGCTACTCACGCAGGTCCCTCCCTGTCAGTTGGATGAAGACCGTTTCGAGGCTCGGTTCAGTAATGGAGATATCGCGCAATCCGAGCGCGGCGCTGGACTGGATAATCGCTGGTAGCAAGCCGTCGGCGCCCCCTGCAAAAACGCGCAGCCCTTCGGATGTCACTTCCACATTTTTGACCCCGTCGCGCTGTCTCAGGGATACAGCGACTGCCTCAGATCCCTCCAGGTTACGCAGCTTGAGGTTGATAATCGTCTGCGCTCCGTGGGTGTCTTTGAGTTCCTGAGGAGACCCGAGGGCGAGTACGCGGCCGTGGTCGATGATGGCAACGCGGTCGCTGAGTTCATCGGCTTCTTCCATGTAGTGCGTGGTCAGGACGACAGTGATGCCTTCCTTGCGCAGGCCCTGCACGGCCGTCCACATGGCGATACGGCTCTGCGGATCAAGGCCCGCGCTGGGTTCGTCGAGAAAGAGGACGGTGGGGCGATGTGCGATGGCGCGGGCGATCTGCACCCTCTGGGCAAGGCCACCAGAGAGCTGGGCCGGGTAGGCGTTGCGTCGTTCCGAGAGAAGGAACTGGGCGAGCAGCTCGGTGCTGCGCGATTTGGCCTCGGCATGCGAAAAGCCGAAGTAGCGGCAGTGGTAATACAGATTCTCAAAAATCGTCAGGGAACGATCCAGAGTATTGAACTGCGGCACGACACCGATGTGCTGGCGGGCATGGGAGGAGTGCTTTACCACGTCGATACCCGCGATACGCACCTTGCCGGTGGTAGGCATGGTGCGCGTTGTGCAGATACTAATCGTGGTGGTTTTGCCAGCTCCGTTGGGGCCGAGCAGGCCAAAAATTTCACCTTGTCGAACGGCAAGGTCAACACCATCCAAGGCCACGACGCGCTGCTTTGCTTCGTAAATCTTGGTGAGCGCTTCTATTTCTACTATTAAATCAGGCATTTGCGGCAGACTCGCTGAAGAGAAGGGAACGTAACTCTTCTCCAGCTTACAGCAAAGTCGGTTGCTCAAGCCTTTGAGTTTTGAACCCCGGGCAGGCCATTTTGATTGAATCGTAGGGGGCTTCGGCGACGCCTGCAATGCATCCGGAGTCAGGGTGCGTCGCAGGCGTCGCAGGAACAAAAGCTACTTTCCTGAAATCACAATCTTGCCAAAGTGACTGGCGCTTTCCATGTGCCGCAATGCAGCTTTCGCCTCGGCAAACGGGAAGACGCTATCAATGATCGGCTTGAGCATGGTCTGCGTAATGGCCCTGTTCATCGCGATGAAGTTGGCACGCGAGCCGACGTACACGCCATGGACCTGAATCTGCTTCGAGAGGATCGGGCGGACATCGAGCACCTCTGCTGCCCCCGTAAGTACGCCAATCTGGGCCACAACGCCCCCGATGCGAACCGCCCGCAGGGCGCGAGGCAACGTACCGGAACCGCCCACCTCGACAACCAGGTCTACTCCCTCGCCGCCCGTTTGCTCAATTGCCCATTTGTCCCAGTCCAGGTGGCTTGCGTAGTTGAGCCCGGCATCCAGGCCCAAGCTTTTGGCGCGTTCCAACTTGGCGTCGCTGCTGGAGATGCCGAGAACTCGCGCTCCAAGCTGCGTGGCAAATTGCAGCGCAAAGGCTGAAACCCCGCCCGTCCCTTGAATCAGCACCGTATCGCCAGGTTTTGTGTTGGAAGCGGTAAAGAGTGCGTTCCAGGCGGTGAGTGCAGCGCAGGGCAGGCAGGCGGCTTCCTGATAATTCAAGTGGTCAGGAATGCGCACCAGCCCGGATTCGTGAAGCACGACTTCGCTGGCCAACATGCCGTCGATGTCGCCGCCGAGGGCGCCCTTCGACTTGGTCGCGCTGGGCGGGCCGTCCTGCCAATTCTGCATAAAAATACCGGTGACGCGGTCTCCCGGCTTCCACTGAGTCACTTCGGAGCCAACAGCAACGACATCGCCAGCGCCGTCAGAGCAGGGGATGCGGGGCATTTGGAGGCGTGGGTTGTAGAGCCCCTTGACAACCATCAAGTCCCTATAATTCAGGGAGATAGCTCGTATACGGACGAGTACCTGATGGGCGGAAGGCTGGATGGATGGTTGCTCAACAAGCTGGAGGGAATCAATGCCAAACGAGGAAATCTGCCACTGTTGCATGTTCAGTTCTCCAATGGTGCTAAATCAAGGATGCAAGCATGATGCTACGCGATGCAGCAGAATGACCGTACAATGAATGTATGGCTCGAGGTTGGGAAAGCAAATCGGTGGAGGAACAAATGGCAGCAAGCCAGCAATCGTCGATGATTTCCGGCAGTGAACAGGATAGACGCCGGAAAGTGCAAGTCGATAAAGCGCATGTTGCGCGTCAACGGCAGGAACTCGATCTGCAAAAGGAGAATATCCTGGGGCAGCGAACTTCGAACGCCGGCCGGCGAGCAGCGCTGGAGTCAGCACTGGCACATATCGAGTCGCAGATTCAGGCGCTCGATACATAAAGCAATTTTTTGCAGATAATCTGAACCCAAAGATGGCTGGTGCGGTGGCGAAATCCACGGCACCAGCCATCTTTTTTTTGTGCGTTCAGGGCCCTAGCGTGGGGGAATTGGCGGGACCGCTTCCCGGTGAAACAGCAGGGAGTTTGCCTGTGCAATCGGCGTCATCAATACGTGTGCGATGTTGACGTGCGCGGGTCTTGTGACGGCCCAAACAATGGCATCCGCTACGTCGGCCGGGGTGAGAGGCGTCACTCCCTGGTAGACCTTGGCGGCGCGGGCTTCATCCCCGCGAAAACGGACCAGGCTGAAGTCAGTTTCAACCATGCCGGGATCGATGCTGGACACGCGGATCGGCGTCCCCAGCAAGTCTTGCCGCAGACCGTCGTTGATCGCCTTTTCAGCGGCCTTGGTGGCGCAATAGACCGCTCCATTGGGGTATGGGATTTCGCCGGCAGTGGAACCGATATTTACCACATGACCAGAGCTGCGCTTGACCATTCCAGGC
>JAYVZP010000102.1:0-57730 GCA_043783275.1 Rhodanobacteraceae bacterium | reverse complement strand
ACGACACCTGGTCCAAACAGCGGCTGTACCCCTAGACGTTACTTTTCTTTGGGCGGTCCTGGCCTACCCTTACCCGTCATCTGCATCAAAAGAAACAGCTTAGACTAGGTATAGGCTACCCCCACCTCCAAGGACGTTCCAACGATGACTACATTCTCTCCCCGCGACCTGGCCGATCTCAAAAACGCCGCCGCCAAGCTGGAAGGCCGCAGCTTCGCCATGACTGTTGCCTCCAAAGTCGGCATGCCCGTTGAAGCCCTTCTTCGGATGCTGCCGGTGCGTACGCAGGGAAGCATTGGGGGTACTGTCAACACTGCTCTTGAGCGCTGCCTGAGCGTTGCGTTGAGATTCGGTCACTCGAACCGCAACTCGATTCGCAGCCGTCGTGCTCACACTGTAAGCACCGCCGTCACCGGCGCCGTTGGCGGCTTCTTCGGCCTGCCGGGCCTGCTCGTCGAGCTGCCCGTTACCACTACGATCATGCTCCACTCCATTGCCGACATCGCCCGTTCCAATGGAGAAGACCTGTCTAACGCCGAGAGCGCGCTGTCCTGTCTTGAGGTGCTGGCCCTTGGACCGGAAGGACTTCGCGGCGAAGCGCTCGAAAGCGCTTATTACGCTACCCGCGTGGGCCTCGCCCAGGTCACCCGCGATGCCGCCGCCTATGTTGCCCAGAAGGGTCTGACGAAGGAAGGTGCCCCCGCGCTCGTGTCATTCCTCGCCCGCGTAGCCGCCCGCTTCGGCCTTGAAGTCAGCGAAAAAGCAGCAGCCCAACTCATCCCCGTTGCCGGAGCAGCCGGCGGCATGGCCCTGAACATTCTGTTCACCAATCACTTTCAGCGGATTGCAGAGGGTCACTTTACTGTCCGTCGCCTGGAGCGGACCTACGGCTCAGAGGTCGTTCGCACGCACTACGAACTTCTCCGCCCACATGTGATCGACGCCAACCGATAGTCGGGTTGCCCCAGGTCTCGCAACCTAGACTTGGGGCTTGAATTTACAAGCAATCCCTAATTCGGAACAGTCCAGCCCACACCTGACAGCGCCAGCGTCGCCTTGTCCGTCGCTGTGCCGCTAGCCTCATGGGCCATCTTTGGGTAAGCCGTCATCAGCTCCGGCGTCTTTGCCCAGATGGGCATATCCATGATCTTGTAGTGATACACAACCTGCGTCTGCTGAAAGCCATTGGAAAGCGCGGGCGGTGTCGACGATTCAATGCTTGTCACCGCCCGGTGTCCAAAGCAAAGATGCGTACCCGCTTTTGTCCCCGTAGGGGTCAGGGTGTAGCGTGACACGTGGATTGCGGGCTCTTTGTGTTCCTCCAGAATCTGGGCCGCCACCAGCGCATCCATCTGCTTCAGCATCGCAGGATCGCTGGTCTCGTAAGGAAATTTGACGGTGCCATCCAGCAGGCACTCAGGATGCTCGGGGAAGTACGCGTTCAACGTAGCGATGTAGTTCTCCGGAGTCGGATTGATCTTGGTGTTGCAAGCCGTCATCAGCGCCACACCCGCAAGACAGATCGAAGTAGTAAGGAGTCTCTTCATAGAATTCTGATGGTACCCCAAGGGCGCAAGTGCTTTACCGATTATGGCCGGGTAAAGTCGATGAACGCATGTACCGGATCCGCTACCGATAACGTCACAGTCGTCGTGTCTCCCACGTCCAGCCCCTCGAACCCGCGCACAATCTTGCCTTCAACCGGTGGATTGAAGACGCGTACGAACGTTCCCTTGTCGTTGGCGCCGGTAATGACTCCGTGGAACTGCTGCCCGATGTCTCCGGCCAGCGCCACGGCTGCAACCCGTTTTTGCATCGCACGCTCTACCTTGCGCGCGGCGGAGTCACGATCGTTCAGGTGCGCGGCGATCTTTGCCAGTTCGTCATCGCTGTAGGGTGACGGAGTACCCGCGAGCATCGCCTTCACCACGCGCTGTGTTACCAGATCTGCAAACCGCCGGTTAGGCGCCGTGGAGTGCGTGTAATCCAGCGCCGCCAGCCCAAAGTGCCCTGGCTGGTCCAGGTCGCCACCCCTGGCAAGCACATACTCACCCGGGCCCATCAGCTTGATGATGGCAAGCGAAAGGTCTGGAAAGCGAATTGGGTCAGCCGCTCGCTGCGCCTGTAGAAACAGATTCAACGCCGCTGAATCGGGCTTGGGGGGCAGCACCGTTCCCTTGGCTGCGACGAGGGTCACAATGCGCGACCAGCGCTCTGGCGACCGCACCACGCGCCGCAGACAGGACCGCCCGGACTTCCGCAGGGTCACCGCCATGGTCTCGTTGGACGCAATCATGAAGTCCGCGATAAGGTCTGCCGCACGATTCTGCGCCACGGCCTGGATCGACTGCACCTTGCCATCGATCACGACCGGGTCTGCTTCCACTCGCTTGAAGTCGAGCGCACCCATCGCAATCCGCTGCTTGTGCAGCCGTTGCGCTGCCTCATCCTGCAGGCGAAGCTGAGCCGCAAGGGCTGCGTTGTTTTCAAGCTTTGGCTCATTCCTTCCGTCTGTCCTGGGCTTATTTTCGAGCCACGGCCCGGTCGTCGAGTAAGCCAGTTGCGCCTGGTTCCGCACCTGTGCCGTGTAGATGGAAGTCTGGGTCGGGAGGCCGGACTCACCAACAGTAAACTCAACGATGATCGCCGGCCGATCCTGATTCTCATTCAGGCTCGTCAGATCGGTCGAAAGCTCGAGCGGAAGCATAGGAAAGTTATGGACGGCCGTGTAGATGGTCTGGGTCTGGTCCGCAGCAAACCGGTCCAGTGGAGTGTCCTTTTCAACGGCCGCCGATACATCTGCAATACCGACAAGGACACGAATGCCTACGCCATCCGCCGCCCGCTCTGCGTACTCGATCTGGTCCAGGTCCCGCGAGGTGTCGTTATCGATCGACGACCAGAGCAACGACCGCAGATCTTTGAGAGCGTGGTTGGGCGTAGCCAGTGCGGCCCGAATCGCGGTTAGTTGGTCCGCTTCACCATCCACGTCGCCAAGACGAAATCCATCGCGAATCATCTCGCTTTTTGCCGCTGCCGCCAGATCGAAGCCCGATCCGTTATTACTCGCGTGAGTATCCATTCGACTCGAAGATTAGCACTCCAAAGCCTGGAACGATATTCTGAATTCATGTCTGCCATCGTAGTTTCCGTGGGACGCAGCGCTACCCATAGTTTCAGCAAGCCAGTCGTAGAAGAGATCACGATCCTTGCCGGCCTGGGTGTCGAAGGCGACGCCCATGCCGGAGTCAAGGTCCGACACCGCTACCGCGTCCGCAAAGACCCACAGGCGATGAATCTCTGCCAGGTCCACCTGCTGCAATCGGAACTCTTCCCTGATCTTGCCGCCGCAGGCATCGACATTGCCGCCGGTCAGATGGGCGAGAACATCGCCACAAGTGGTGTGGACCTCCTCGGATTGCCGCTGGGTACGCGTCTGCACCTGGGCGACTCGGCCGTTGTCGAGGTTACAGGCCTGCGCGAGCCGTGCAAACAGATGAACGGCCTCCGCCCGGGACTGATGAAGGCCTGCCTCGTCCGCGACCCGGGTGGCAGAGTGCAGCGCAAGGCCGGTATCATGTCGGTCGCGCTGGTGGGCGGCACCGTACGCGCAGGGGATTCCATCACTATCGTCCTACCGCACGGAGAACCGCGGCCCCTGGGACCGGTTTAGACGACACCTCCGGGGGATATCATGACGGCACATGGGTCCTATAAGCTTGCGGTCAAGATGAGTTTCCGCAGAACAGTTGCGCTGACGATTTTTCTTCTGGGGCTCGTCAGCGTGACACGGGCGCAGGATACTCGTGTCGTCACTGAACCACGGTTGCCGCCGATCTGCAAGATCCTGTATGCAGAACTAACGCCGAAGAATGGACTACTGCCGGAAGAGCCGATCGAACGGCACTATCGCGATAACGATCGCATCACGAAAGCGATGCAGGGCTGTGCCGCGGGCAAGGCTGTCCTGCTGCACGCGAGCAAGAATGGCAAGTCCGTGTTTCTGATCTCACCGCTTCGTCTGCGTGCGGGGGTGACGCTGGTGGTCGATGCCACGGCCGCCGTGTGGGGCTCGCGCGACCCGCGCAACTACGATGTGACGCCCGGAAGCTGCGGGATTGTGGGAGAGCGCGGGCCGGGATGCCTGCCGCTGATTCTTGCAGAAGATGCTCCACACGCAGGCATTATGGGAGAGGGCGTCATTGACGGACGCGGAGGGGCCAGACTTATCGGGCTCAATGAGACGTGGTGGGAGCTTGCGCACCGCGCCAAGGTCGAAGACTCGACGCAGGCCGTCTCGCGCATCCTGGTCGTGCGTAGGTCGCCGGACTTTACTCTGTATCGCATTACGCTGCGCAACTCGCCCGGCTGCCATGTCAGCACGGAGCAGACCAGTGGGTTTACCGCGTGGGGTGTGCACATCGACACCCCGAAGTGGGCGCGCAACACGGGCGGCATCGACCCGCAGGCCGGTAGTTCAAACATCTCGATCATCAATTCGTGGATTCGTTCCGGTGACGACAACATCTCGCCAGAGTCCACTGCTGCCGGCGCCGTGACGCACATGACCGTGCGCAATACGCACTTTTACAACGGACACGGCTTCGGGATCGGTCCGCAGACGAGCGGCGGCGTCTCGGCGATTCGAGTTGAAGATCTGACCATCGACGGCTCCGACAACGGCCTACGCATCAGGAGCGACAAGAGCCGCGGCGGGCTTGTGGACGATGTGCGTTTCGACAACATCTGCATGCGCAATGTCGGCAATCCGATTGTGTTGACCCCCTTTTTTACGACGTTCGCGGGCGACAAGATTCCCGTCTATCGCAATATTGTGCTGCGGAATGTTCACTCGCTGGGCGCAGGGCGGTTGACGATCGCCGGCTTCGATGCGGCGCACCGTCTTGAGGCGACGCTGGACAACGTTGTGGTGGATGGTGTGCGCGCGTCGGACATTATCTCGCGTCACGCAATGCTGACCATCCGGCACGGAAATCTCGAACCTGGCGGTTCAGCGGCGGAAGACATGAAAGTTTCGGGGACGACGGGCGGGGAACAGCCTTACTCCTGTATCGGCAAGTTCATACCGTTTGAGGTGAATATGGTGTCGCCCATCTCAGCAGAGTTGACTCCACCCGCCGACGAAACCTTCTATGTGGCCGCGGACGGTACGGGTGACTACGACTCCGTGCAGGCCGCGCTGAATCGTGTTCCGCGGACTGGCGGGCTTGTACTGGTGGCTCCGGGCACCTACCGCGAGCGCGTGTTGGTGAAGCAGAATCACGTTACTTTGAAGAGTGCGCATCAGGACGCGCGCAAGACTGTTATCGTCTTCGATTTGAGCAAGGGTACGCAGGGGTCAAAGCAGGGCATCGCAACGGTGCGTGTGCGTGGGGATGACTTTGCCGCAGAGAACATCACGTTCGAGAACGACTTCAATCGGACGCGCAAGCAGGAGAATCAGGGATCGCAGGCCCAGGCGCTATTACTGGCAGGGGATCGTAATGTTCTGCGCAATGTGCGCATCCTGGGCAACCAATACACACTTTATGTGGGCGCCAAGGACTGCGGACAAGCCAGCGGCAATCCGTGCGAAGCGGGGCGAAGCTATTTTTCAAGGTCCTATATTGCAGGCAATGTTGACTTCATCTACGGCGATGGCATCGCCTACTTCGACGATTGCGAGATTCATTCCACTGAGCATGCACAGGGCGGTTTCGTAACCGCGCAGGGCAAACACTACGCGAATCAGGTGAGCCTCTTTGTCTTCCGCAAGGCGAAGCTGACCGCGGAACCAGGCGTGACCAAGGTGTTTCTCGGACGCCCATGGCGCGACTACGCGACGGTGATTTTTTTGAGCCCGCAGCTTGGATCACATATCGCATCGCCGGTGTGGCACGAGTGGCAGGCCGGCATGCATCGGCTCGATACCGCGTACTATCGCGTGTTCAATCCGATAGGCCTGGTTCCTGAAAGCCGCATACTGACGCCACAGGAAGCGGCGCGCTACACGCCTGAAGAAGTGCTGGCAGGCAAAGATGGCTGGGATCCTGCGGGATCTCGTTGAGTGCGAGGTTTGGAGCACAGGCTCAGACCGCTAACCAATAAGGCCTGCAAAAAAACTGGTTGACTGGGCGGCGATTTGCGGTTCACGGGCTGCAACTAAAATGTAGTGTTCGTACTGCCCGAACTGTTCGAACATTTGCCTGGTCGTCTCCATCAGCGGAGCCTGCGAGGCATGTTGGCGAAAAGCTTCCGCCTTCTGGGCCATAACTTCGCGCACATCGAGCGTGACGGTCCAGGGCGGAGGCAAGGGCGCGGGACGACCTTCCATGAAGAAGCTCGTCGAGAGCAGGTAGAGCCGTTCCGCCGAGTGTACGGGGCCGGCCTCCGGATAGCGCTTGGCAGATGCCGCCCAATGAAAGGCCGCGGTAGTGAAGATCGAGACCATGGTGTGGTCCGGGTGCGTGTTCAGCCCGCCATCCGGTGAAAACGTTAGGACGACATGGGGTTTGTAATCTCGCATCCGGGCAACAAGATGGCCTGCGATGCTTGAGACATTCTCAAATTCCAGATGCGCGTCCTGGTAGTCCATCAGTTCATGCCTGGAGACGCCAAGTACGTTGCACGATGCGGCAAACTCTTCACGGCGCATGCGTCCAAGGTCCTGGCCAGAGCACGCAACACCGCGGTTGGATGCGGCCTGACCGTCGGTCAGACAGATCACATAGATTTCAACACCTTGTTTAGCAGCCAATGCCAGCGCACCCCCAAAGGCAAAGCATTCATCATCCGGGTGCGCCACGACGCACATCATCCTCAAGCCCAAACTGCCTCCTGGGTATTGCTGTTCTCTCGTTCAACGTTCAGGTAAAGGTTGTCGAAGAGCAACTCGCTCGCTTTAATCCGCGTTTCAAGCCCGGCATTGGGATCCACCGCGCGGACCGGGGCGAAACTCCTGCGATGCATCGCGCAAGGACCGTGTTCGATCAATGCCCTGCGGTGCTCTGGCGTGGCGTACCCTTTGTGCGAGGCAAGACCGTACTGCGGGTGGATCGCGTCCAGTTCGCGCATCAGCCCATCGCGATGGACTTTGGCGATGACCGAGGCGGCGGCGATCGAGAGCGAGAGCGAATCGCCGTAGAAGAGTTTCGTCTGCGGGCAGGGATGGTCGATACACATTGCGTCGATGAGTAGATGGTTGGGGGCGAGCGATAAGCCCTGGACGGCTGCAAGCATGGCCATGCGGGTGGCCTGGTAGATATTGACGCGGTCGATGGTCTCGGCGTCTACTGCGGCGATGCTGATGCAGACGGCTATCCGGCGAATCTTCTTATCGAGCAGTTCCCGCTGCTCGCGGGTAAGCTGTTTTGAGTCGGTGAGGCCGGCTTTGGCAAGATTTGCGAGGCTCCTGGGCAGGATGACGGCGGCGGCGACGACGGGGCCAAAGAGGGCACCGCGACCGACCTCATCCACGCCGGCGATAGTCTGGAAGCCGTGGTAACGCAGCGCCTGCTCGGGCGCGTCGGAGCAGATGAGCTGGCGCAACATTTGTTGCTTCAGGGTCGAGGCCGCGAGCTTTTTAGCCGGAATTACTTTGGTTGCGCCCATATATGCGAGTTTACAGGGGAAATTTTGTGGAAAGGTTGGGAGCAAAAACAAAGCCACGGCTTTGGGGCCATGGCTTCGTAGGGAGTAAAGAAAGAATTATTTGACGCGCTCAACCTCGCGCAGACGGGCGGCTTTACCGCGCAGACCACGGAGATAGAAGAGCTTGGAGCGACGGACTTCGTAGGAGCGAACTTTCTCGACCTTATCGACGACTTTGGAGTTGAAGGGGAAGATGCGTTCGACGCCCTGGCCGAAGCTCATTTTGCGGACGGTGAATGTGCCATGGGGTCCGCGGCGGCAGGCGATGACCATGCCTTCGAAGGCCTGGAGGCGTTCTTTTTCGCCTTCCTTGATTCTGACCTGTACGCGAACTGTGTCGCCTGGGGCAAACGCGGGGAGATCGGTCCGCTCGAGTTTGGCGGCCAGTTTCTGCATGATTGGGTGTATTGACATGACAACTTTCCTGATACGAAATCGAGTCTTCAGTTTACATGATATTGATGAGATTGTGGCTGAGCATTAGAAAAAGAGGGCAGCCCATGCGTCATGGCTCCGTTTGATCTTGAGATTGTCCAAGGGTGCGCAGGAACTTCTGGTCTTCCCTGGTAAGCGTGGCGCTTTGCAGGAGTTCGGGGCGATTCCTATAAGTCTTCTCGAGAGCCCTTTGCCTGCGCCAGCGCCGGATTTCGGTGTGATTGCCGCCCAGAAGGACGTCGGGGACCGGCGTACCGCGGAAATCGGAAGGGCGAGTGTAGTGAGGATAGTCGAGCAGGCCGCCGGAGCCATGGGTGCTGGGTGGGACCTCGCCAGCGAGATGGCCGGGGCCGGTATCTTCAGCGCCAAAGCTTTCGAAGCGAGCGGAGTCGGGGTTGCCGAGAACGCCGGGCAGCAAGCGGACGACCGCGTCGATGATGACGGCCGCCGCCAGTTCGCCGCCCGAAAGGACGTAGTCGCCGATGGAGAGTTCGCGGTCGCAGAGAAGATCATTCACGCGCTCGTCTACACCCTCGTAGCGTCCGCAGATGAAGATGACGCGCTCGGTCGCGGCTAAGTCGGCGGCGATAGCCTGCGTGAAGGGTCGGCCCTGGGCGGATAGGAGCACGACGGTCTCTTTGCCGGGATCTCGTGTTGCCTTGGGTTGCAGCGCCATTCCGGCCAGGCAGTCGAAGATTGGCTCGGGCTTGAGTACCATACCTTCGCCGCCCCCAAAGGGGCGGTCATCCACGGTACGGTGGCGGTCGTGCGTAAAGGCGCGCGGGTCATGGGTATGGACCGTGACCAGGCCAGTCTGGATGGCGCGGCTGAGGACGCCGTGGTCAAACGGGCCGGTGAAGAATCCGGGAAAGATCGTTACGATATCGAAGGTCATGAGTTCTTTACGGCTGCGGACGGTTCAGGTCGAGAAGGCCTTCCGGCAGGTTCATATCGATGCGCTTGTCTTCAACGGAAAGGGTAACCAGAAAAGATTGCACGTAGGGGATCAGGACTTCGTCACCGTCGGACGTTTCGACCGTCAGCAGAGGCGCTGCCCCTTCGAGCCGACGCGTGCCGTCCGGGGTGGTAGGGAAGTCGACACCGGTAACCAGCCCCACTTGCTGGGTGCCGTTATAGACGACGCAGTCGATCAGGTCGCTGATGTACTCGGCGTCGTCTTCAAGCTCGACGCGCTCCGACACGGGGACGATGACGTCGAGACCTGCGAGCAGCTCGGCTTCATTGATGGAGTCTATGCCTTGAAAATGCAGCACGATGCGTCCGTGATTCTTGCCGACGGGTAGCCAGTGGTTGACGACCACGGTTGGGCGGGCGTCGGACTCGGGACCGGCGAAGTCCGGCTTGGCCAGAAAGACGCGCGTCTTATCGTCGAAGCGCTGGGGGAAGTCAGTTAGCAGTTCGGCGAGGACCTCGCCCTTGCGGCCCTGCGGGCGCAGCAGATGCGCAAGCACGGTCCACTCCGTGCGTTCCTGGTGGGGGGATGTCATTTCACCAGCATACGCACAGTGGCGGAACAGGTGGCGATTCGCCTGGTTTTACAGTGTTTATAGGAGTTTGACGGGGGCCGAAGGGGGTGTTGGGGAATCTACCTGCTGAATATCGAGAGCAAAGCGGTGTTGCGCTTTCATGCTTGCGGCGCCGAGAATGGTGCGCATGGAACGTGCGGTCCGTCCCTGCTTGCCGATTACCTTGCCCAGATCCGACTGGGATACCCGAAGGAGAAGCACGGTGCCTTCGTGATCTGGAGCTGCCTCCACCGAAACAGAATCCGGGTAGTCCACAAGCGCTTTTGCCATGCCGCCAACCAGTGCAACCATCGCTGGTGTCAAATGTTCCCGTGCCGAGCTGTCCGCCATCACAAACCTCCTGGAGTCTTCGACTGGGCCGGTCTGTTCCCGTGGGGCGGCCCATCTCTTGTGGGCTGCTCGAAACGGAGAACTGTTGATACGGCACAGCGAACCGTGATCCTGAACCGGAACGATTTTAGTTCCGCCTCAGGTCATCGCAGGGTCATGCACTTTTTGGGTACTGATCCTGCGATGAGTTTACGTGAGGAAAGTAAGGTTGCGAGTGGTCAGGAAGGTGCGCCAACATGCATCTTTAGGCACGTGCGCATGGTGCCCAAAAGAGGGTGCGGTGGTTACCGTTATGCGGCAACGGGAACTTCAACTGCCTTGGCTTTGGCAGCGGCAAGCAACTTGCCGACACGCTCGGACAACTGAGCGCCGTTGCCAGTCCAATAGTCGATACGATCGCGCTTGAGGTCAACGGTAGCCGGGTTGGTGCGGGGATTGTAGGTTCCAACAACCTCGATGGAGCGGCCATTGCGGGCGCGATCCTTTTCGATAACAACAACGCGGTAGTGGGGCTGCTTACGTGCGCCTACGCGCGCCAGACGAATCATCAACACAGGTGAACCTCTCAAAGGTACGAAATGATTTGGGCGAAGCAACAAACGGCCGGCGAGTGGACACGGCGGCGCAGGTATCGACACAACCCAATCTGTCAAGTATCGCCCAAGCTGACTGATTTCGCAATGTCTGATGGCGTAGCCGGGACGAGAACAGACCGGAAACGAGAAGGAGGGTGGGATAAAGACGGGACAGGGGCGGGGTGGCGGTTGTCAGTTGTTAGTCAGCCCTCAATTCTCTTGTTTCCTTGCTGAGTATCAAGAATTGTGAACTGAAGATTTGTCCCTGTTTACGCGACAACCGGAAAAAGAAAGGCGAGCACTTTGTTAAATCTTTCAGCCCAGGCGTCTTCATCGTGGACTGCGCCTTCCACGATATGGAACGCCAGGTTTTGCCCTGGGGTCCAGCCAGACTGGATGAGCACTCGTTCCAGAAGTTGCGTATCCCGCAAGTGCCGTTGGCCTTCTGCGGTGCCGATGTCGAGCCAGATCTTCGGCGGCGGCTCTTTGAACCCGTCTTTGACAAAGGTCAGAATGCTGCGGTGATCCCACCAAGTGGAGGGTGACAGCACTCCGAGTTTTCCGAAGATATGCGGGTACTGCAGGCCCAGGTAGAGAGTAATCAGGCCGCCAAGAGAAGAACCCGCCAAGCCTGTGTCTGACGGGCCAGCAAGGGTGCGATACGTTCGATCGAGAAACGGCTTCAATTCTTCTATCAACAGCCGCCCGTACAAAGCGCCTTCGCCTCCCCCCATGCGGAAGTCGCGGGTGGGGGTGTACTCGGCCATGCGGCGCAGGCCTGTGTTTGCAACTCCTACGAGGATTATCGGCTGGGCTTCACCGGCCTCTGCCATACGGTCTGCTGTCTCGCCGGCACGCCAGGTGCGGCCGGGAACGTAGCTGGTACGCGGGTCGAAGAGGTTCTGCCCATCGTGCAGATAGAAGACGGGAAAGCGCCGGGTGGGCTCGGTTGCGTAGCTGGGCGGCAAGTAGACGGAGATGGTTCGGTCGTCAGGCAAGAATCCCGAGCGCAGGGTGTAGCTTTCCATGCGGGGGATGGCGTTGGGTACGGGCGAGACGGGTTCCATGACGGCAGACCGCGTAGGCCGCACCCTGGAGCGGGGGGACCCGGCAAGCGAACTAAAGGGCAGAAGGGTGTTCAATTCGGTGCCGCACTCCATGACGCGGGACTACGCTACATTTGTCCAATGCGGATAAGCAAAAGATTAGCAGAGGCGGTGGCGTGAAACGGGAATATCACAAGTGGTATTCACCCAGCCTGGGCCGGGAGATGGAGTTGCTGATCTTTGGCCATGGGGGCCTGCCGGTCCTTGTTTTCCCTACTTCCTGCGGGCGTTATTTTGAGTTCGAGGATCGCGATATGGTGGGCGCGGTGTCGGCGAAGATCGATCGGGGAGAGCTTCAGCTTTTCTGCGTGGACTCGGTCGACTCTGAGAGTTGGTATAACCGCAACGTCTCTGGGCGATGGAAGATTGCGCGGCAGATGCAGTACCAGGTTTATGTGATGGATGAGGTCGTGCCACTGGTGCGACGGCTCAACGGCAATCCGCTGCTGGTTGCGCTGGGCTGCAGCTTCGGCGCCTACCATGCGGCGAATCTCTCGTTCCGGCATCCGGACGTCTTTACGGGCTTCCTGACGATGGGCGGAGCATTCGACGTTTCCAGCTTTTTACGCGGATACCATGATCAGGATTGCTACTTCAACCTGCCAACGCAGTACCTGCCCAACATCACAGATGGCTGGTATCTGGACCGTTACCGTCGCAATACCTACGTGCTTGCAACGGGTGTGCACGATATGTGCCGGGACTCTAATCAACGTCTCGCGGATATCATGCGGGCGAAGAACATTCCGATAAGGCTGGAGGTCTGGGGCAGTAACGCAGGCCATGACTGGCCGTGGTGGCATCAGATGATTCAAACGTACCTGTAACCTTTTTTCTGAGGAGAACGGAATGAAGAAGATCGGTGTGCTGTTCGGGATGGAGAACACGTTTCCCGGGGCGTTGGTTGAGCGGATCAACTCCATGGAGATTGACGGCGTGCGAGCCGAATTTGTAAAGGTCGGCGGTGTAGAGATGGGCAAGCCGTCAGGCTACGCGGTCATCGTCGACCGGATTTCACACGATATGCCGTTCTACCGGGCATATCTGAAAAACGCGGCCCTGACAGGAACGAAGATCATCAATAATCCCTTTTGGTGGTCGGCGGACGATAAGTTCTTCAACTACGCGCTGGCAGAAAAACTGGGTGTGGCTTCTCCTCGAACCGCACTGTTGCCGCACAAGAGATTTCCGCCGGAGATCCACCAGCAATCGGTGCGCAACCTGGAGTATCCGCTGGACTGGCAGCGAGTCTTCGACTATGTGAAGTTCCCGGCGTTCCTGAAGCCGCATGACGGCGGTGGCTGGCGCGACGTCTTTCATGTGCAGAATCCGGAGGAGTTCTTCCACGCCTACGACCAGTCTCGCGACCTGTGCATGACGCTCCAGGCGGCGGTGAACTTCAAGGAATATTTTCGCTGCTATGTAGTCGGCCAACAGAAGGTGCACATCATGCCCTACGATCCGCGCCAGCCGCATCATCTGCGCTACTTAATAAATCCGCCGGAGTATGACAAGGCCCTGCTGGCACGCGTTCAGAAAGATGCGCTGACCCTGTGTCGCGCGCTCGGCTATGACCTGAACACAGTTGAGTTTGCTGTCGAAGATGGCATTCCGTACGCTATCGACTTCATGAATCCGGCGCCGGACGCTGATCTGCACTCGGTTGGCGAAAAGAGCTTTGAGTGGATTGTGGATGCCGTGGCATTGCTGGCGGTGAAGAAGGCGTCGGAGTTTACGGGTGAGCCGATGACCGGACTGAACTGGTCGAATTTCCTGACTGGATCAAGCGCAGCGATAAAGGCACCCGCTAAGAAAGTGGCGATGAAGAATGCGGCGTCTGCGGTTGCGAAGAAGGCCCCCGCCAAGACCGTTGCAAAGAGACCAGCGAAAAGATCTGAATAAATTGGGGCGCCCTCCGCGCATCCTATTGCAGTGAGGCTGTCAGTCCGGTTCTGGAGGTTTCATGCGGCCTACGTTTACGCTTGGCATTGAAGAGGAGTACCAGACGGTCGATCCCAACACCCGCGATCTACGCTCGCACATAGCGACGGAGATGCTGACGCAGGGAAAGCTTCGTCTGGAAGAGCGGGTCAAGGCCGAGATGCATCAGTCGGTCATTGAGGTTGGGACGCGCATCTGCCGCAATATTCACGAGGCGCAGGAGGACTTGTTTAACCTGCGCCGCAACATGATTCGGCTCGCAGACGAGAATGGACTTATGTTGGTCGCGGGGGCGACTCATCCGTTTGCAGACTGGCGCTCGCAGGAGATTTACCCTGATCCGCGCTACGACAAGGTGGTGGAGGATCTGCAATTAGTAGCGCGCTCGAACCTCATCTTCGGGCTGCATGTTCACATCGGGATCGAGGACAAGGAAGCGGCGATTCGGATTATGAATTCGCTGCGATATTTCCTGCCGCACATCCTGGCGCTGTCGACCAATTCGCCTTTTTGGCTGGGCATGGAAACGGGCTACAAAAGTTACCGGGCAAAGGTGTTTGAGAACTTTCCTCGAACGAATATTCCCGACAGCTTCGCAAGTTACTCGGAGTTTGAGAACTACGTCAATCTGCTTATCAAGACCAACTGCATCGACAATGCCAAGAAGATCTGGTGGGACATCCGGCCGCATCCGTTCTTCGATACGGTCGAGGTACGGGCATGCGATATTCCGCTGCGCGCGCAGGAGTCGATTGCGATTGCGGCGCTTATCCAGGCGACGGCGTGCAAGCTGTGGCACCTGCACGAGAGCAACCAGGACTATCGGCAATACTCGCGTCCGCTGCTGATGGAGAACAAGTTTCGGGCGGTGCGGTATGGGCTGGACGGCAAGATGATCGACTTCGGCAAGCAGATTGAGGTGCCGGTGCGTGAGTTGATCGTCGAATACCTGCTTTTTATCGACGATGTGCTGGACGAACTCGGCTGCCGAAAGGAGATCGAATACATTCACACCATGCTTGAGCAGGGATCCGGCGCAGATCGCCAATTGAAGGTATTCAAAGAGACTGGAAGCCTTCAGGCGGTGGTGGATTACATGGCCGCAGAGACCAGATTCGGACTGTAAAAAGAGCCGATTCGGCCGGAACGGGATATTCTGGAGGAATGCAGATGAACGATGTAGCGCCAAACGTGGAACCCAGGCCAGCTAAGGTGCAGACCGATCTGCTGGGCATCGCATTTCCGGCGGATTTTTCTGAAGGAGCCCGCAATGCGGTGATTACCTGCCTGAAGGTTCAACGCGAGGAAAAAGTCACGCTCATCACGGATCGCAGCTGTCTTGTCATCGCTGCGGCGCTTGCGCTTGAGTTGGAGGCGGTAGGCTGCACGTGGAACTCGTTTGTGCTTGAAGAAGTTGCGCCGCGCCCGCTCGTCGGCATGCCGGTGGCCGTGCTCGAAGACATGGAGAGCTCGCAGGTCAGCATCTTCGCGGTAGAAGTGCAGCAGAACGAACTCCACAGCCGCATGCAGATGACGGATATTGTGAACCGCCGCCGCATGCGCCACGCGCATATGGTCAACATCACCGCGGACATAATGACGCAAGGTATGCGCGCGGACTTCAACGAGGTAGACAAGCTGAGTCAGGCAGTCCTGGACAAGGTTCGCAAGGCCACCTACGTGCGCGCGACGACTCCCGCCGGCACCGACATTCACGCGCAGATGAACCCGGAGTACCGCTGGTTCAAAACCTCCGGCATCATAAGCCCGGAGAAGTGGGGGAACCTTCCTGGCGGCGAGTGCTTCACCGCTCCCGGTGAAGTGAACGGCGTGTTCGTCGTTGATGGCGTAGTTGGGGACTTCCTGTGCAAGGAGTATGGCCTGCTAACGGATCAGCCGCTTACGATTCACATTGAAGGCAATCGCATTACGAAGGTCAGCTCACCGAACAAGAAACTCGAGAAGGACTTCTGGAACTACACCCACACGGACGAGAACTCGGACCGGGTTGGCGAGTTTGCTATCGGCACGAACATCGGCGTCTCGCGTGTCATTGGAAATATCCTGCAGGACGAGAAGTTTCCGGGCGTACACATTGCTTTCGGTGATCCTTATGGAGCGCACACCGGTGCGAAGTGGAAGTCGTCCACGCACATTGACGTTGTGGGCCTGCGCTTCAACATCTGGCTCGGCGACGCCTCGGGTGAAGAGCAGATCATGCGTGATGGAGAGTTTTTGATCGACGCCTAACTGCACGGCTGGAGAACTGAAAAAAGGGAGACTGACGCATGTTGCAGCCGTTTCGGGCCAGGTTCAACGACAGCCAGTTCTCCGCTGCACGGTACGGTGAGCTGTTAGCACGGCTGGACCAGCGAACCCGCACGCACGTTGAATTTCGCGTCTGCGAGACGCCCTGCTTTTTCACCAGAGAGTTGCTGGAAGAGATGGCCGAGACCGGACGTCTGCTAACGCACCAGTTGATCGATAACCCAGCCTACATGCGGCTTTCGGACTCCGCGATTCCGGACCGTTTTCGCGTTCCCAACGACAATCCGCGGCCCAACTTCATGACGGTGGACTTTGGCCTCATCCTGGGGGAGGACGGCAAGTTGCATCCAAAGTTGGTGGAACTGCAGGCATTTCCGTCGATCTTTGGCTACCAGGATGTGCTCTGCGAGGAGTACATGCGGGTTTACGGCCTGGACGCGGAGCTGGAATGTCGCTTCAGCGGTATGTCGAGCGAAGGTTACTGGAACCTGCTTCGGAGAACGATCGTTGGTAACCATTCGCCCGAGAATGTCGTCCTGACGGAGGTTGAACCGGCGGGTCAGAAGACGCTTCCGGACTTCAATGTATACGAGGATCGTCTGGGTATTCGGACGGTGGACATCGCAAAGCTGCGGAAGCAGGGGAACAAGCTGCTATACGAGCGCGATGGACGGTGGATTCCGATCGACCGGATCTACAACCGCGCCATTGTGGATGAAGTGGAGCGCAAAGGTATCGTCCCCGCATTCGATTATCGCGATGAACTCGATGTGGAGTGGGCTGGGCAGCCGAACTGGTACTTCCGCATCAGCAAATTTTCTTTGCCCTACTTGAATCACGAGTCTGTGCCGGCGTGTGTCTTTCTGGACGACTGGTTGGCAGGCAAACGCGATGCGCTCCCCGAAGACCGCTCCAGGCTGCTGCTGAAGCCTCTCTACTCGTTTGCGGGGAAGGGTATTCAGTTTGAGCCCACTGACGCAGAGATTGCGGCGATCGCACCGGCTGACCGGCATGGTTATCTGCTTCAGGAACGAATGCGCTTTGAGCCTGTCATTGCTACCCCCCATGGGATGACGCAGGCCGAAGTGCGTGTGATGTACTGCTGGCCCGACGGCGCGCCGGAGATGATTCCGGCGATGAGCCTGGTGCGGCTGGGACGCGGACTTATGATGGGCGTCGATCACAACCGCAATCATGAGTGGGTTGGTGGGTCAGCCGCTATGTTCCCCCGTTAGGTACTGTCAATACCTCGATTTTCCTGGACGGAACAGCCGCAAGGATGGAGTGGCAGGGTACACTTTGGCAAACGGCTGAGAGGTAATACACCCGGGAGGTACCCTATGACCGTCAATATGAGTACCACCGGTACCGATCAACTTCGCACCGCTGTGCGCTTTCCGATGAAACTCGCGCTCAGGATAAAGACTCCGCAGGGAGAGATTGAAGCGGTGACCGAAAATATTTCGGCCAACGGCATTCTGTTTACCGGGACCATATTGCCCAAGGTGGGCTCGCAGATCGAGTTCACCATCCAGATGCCTGCCGCCGTGATGGGGACGGCGGAAGATTTGCTTATTCACTGTATCGGACGTGTTGTCCGGCACCAACGTCGGGGCGATGAGGCACAGGCTGCCGCCATCATCGACGAATATTATTTGAGGGCTTGATCGCATGGCTGTGGTCGATATCAGCACCAACGAACAACTGGGAATGGACGACGACGAGCAGGGAACCAACCCCGCGATTCGGGTAATTCTCGCCGATTCTCAGGCCATCTATCGTGTCGGCATGCGCAAGGTCTTTGCGCTGGAAGATGACATTCGCGTGGTCGCCCAGGCGGAAACACTAACGAATCTACACTCGGCGCTACAGCGCTTTCCCACGGACGTCGTCGTTCTGGAAGGTCAGTTGATCGCGGGTGCGATCGATGCGATCCCGGACCTTGTGCGCCGCAGTCCGGAAGCCAAGTTCATCGTGCAGGTCACGGAGAGTGACGAGGCCAACACTGTTGAGCTCTATCGGCGCGGCGTCCGTGGCGTTGTGCCACGGTCCATCTCGCCGGATCTGCTCATCAAGTGCGTCCGCAAGATCGCGGATGGCGAAACCTGGATCGATAACCAGTCGATCAGTTGGGTAATCGACGCTTATCGTTCCCAGGCGTCGACCCTTACGAACCCACGCTCGCAGCCGAAGCTCTCCAAAAAGGAGTTAGCGATTATCAGCTGCATCACGCGCGGGATGCGGAATAAGGAGATTGCCTATCAGATTGGGACGACCGAGCAGGTCATCAAGAATTACCTGCGTAAGGTCTACGACAAGCTGGGCGTCTCGGATCGTCTCGAACTGGCACTTTACTGTCTGCATCATCAGTTGCTTAAGAAGTATGAGCAGAATGGTGAAGACGGTCTCGCGCCGGAAACTCTTCCGATAAGGGCCAAGGGATAAGCCCACTACATAGGGAATCAGCAAAAAGGCCTCAAGCGAATACGCCTGAGGCCTTTGTGTTTAACGCTGGAACACTTACTGCTTATCCATTTCCACGTCGATTGAAAACGTCACATCGTCACCGAGCAGCGGCTGGCCGTACTTGGAACCAAAATTGAAGTCCTTTCGCTGCAACTTTCCCGTTGCCGAGAAGCCGCTGACGAGGCCTCCCTTGGGACCCTTCTGGGGGGCTGCCGGGCCATCGAGTGCGAGCGTGACGGGCTTGGTGACGCCTGCAAGTGTAAGGTTGCCGGTCATGTTCAGCTTGCCGCCGGCGTTAGAGATGCCAGTGGACTTGAAGGTCATGGTGGGGTATTTTGCGGTGTCGAAGAACTCAGGGGAGGAGAGATGCTTGTCGCGCGCCGACTGATTGGTGTTGACAGTCGTGGTGTCGATGACCGCGTCAACATTGGATTGGGTGATGTCCTTCTCATCGAGGTGGATTGTGCCCTCGATCCTGGAGAACGAACCACGGACGTTGGAGACGCCAAGGTGGCGGATCTGGAACTCAACTCCGGAGTGGGCGGAGTCAATTTTCCAGGTGGAAACCTGTGCATGGGCGGTGCCGGCAAGCAGGGTTGCGGCAAGCAAAGCAGAGGAGCGGAGGACGCTGATCCTATTCATAAATGGCCCTTCTTTTTTCGGTAGTCTGACTGCGAGGTTGAAATTTACCGATGCCCTGGAGATGTTGCAACATTAACGTGGATTCTTTGAAATTGCAAAGGCTCTTTTGTGCCGCCACGCCGCAGGCTGACAATCCCTAAAGCGTGGATTGTGCCCATTGAACGGATGTAGACTCCTTAGGTGGACGAGTAGTCGGGCAGGTTGGGTCCGATAACGTCTGGACGACGAATCAAGGAGCAACAGCACCATGGGAGCGATTGGATTGCCAGTTGAAGATGGGAAAGATTTGAGTGGGGGCCGGCTGAAGATCGCCAAATCGTTTTTAATTGAACAGGATTACGCGGCCTATACAGCGGAGCAGCACGGAGTCTGGCGGGAACTGGTTGAGCGCCGCATGCCGCAACTGCGGGAGCACGCGTGCGTTGAGTACCTCGATGGGTTCCAGCAGATCGACTTGCAACCGGACCGCCTGCCGAACCTGAAGGCGGTAAGCGCTCTTCTTGGACCCCGAACCGGTTGGGCATCGACGCCAGTGAGCGGTTTTTTGCCCGCCGATGCATTCTTTGAGATGTTGGCGGCACGGATGTTTCCGACGACAACCTGGCTTCGCTCGCGCGAGTCGATGGACTACACGCCAGAGCCGGACATCTTCCACGACGTCTTTGGCCATGTGCCGATGCATGCGCACCCAGTGTTCGCAAACTTTCTGGAGAACTACGGAAAGATCTGCGCCGCGGTCATCGACCGGCCGGAGGCGTTGGAACGACTAGGCCGTTTGTTCTGGTTCACAGTCGAGTTCGGGCTCATCCGGCAGGCAGGAGAGATCAAGGTTTACGGCAGCGGACTGATCAGCTCGCATGGAGAGTGCACACGGGTGCTGGGCGGCGGTTGCGAGATCCGCGACTTCAACCTGGAAGAGGTTCTGAACCAGAAGATGCAGACCAGCGAGATGCAGCCTGTACTCTTTGCCGTCGAATCGTTTGAGCAAATTTACGAAGCGACGAAGCGCGCCGAAGGGTTGGTCGGATAGGCACCGCTACCCCGCTTCGCTACTCGACAACAAAGTAGCGAAGCAGAGCATGCGCGCTTGAGCTATGCGTCGACGACATGACGCCCACCGGCAGGCGGGGCATCGCGTTCCACTGGTGGCGTCGGGACTCCATTGAGTTGGGCGCGCAGATCGTCGTCAGATGTACGGGCGAAGTAGGCTCGGAGGTCTTCGCCGGGATCGCGGACGGCAAGGTAGCCGCGCAGTAGACGTTCGATCGCGGCCGGGGTATCTTCGGCGGCCGCACGGTAGCCGAGAGCACGTGCAGGGCGGGCATACTTGCCGACGGCTCCACCGACACAGAAGTAGAAGGCATCGACCGTCTTGCCATCTTTTTTCAGCTTCTTGCCTTCAAGCCCAATGTCCGCAATCCAGTGCTGGCCGCAGGAGTTGGTGCAACCGGTGACGTGGAGTTTGATCTGCTGATCGAACCCGGGCAGACGCCCTTCCATCTCTTCGACGAGCCACTTGGAGAAGGCCTTCGTCTCAGCGATGGCGAGCTTGCAGAACTCGGTGCCGGTGCATGCGATGGCACCGCGCCAGAACGGTGAGACATCTACCTGCAGGTCGATCGTCTGGAAGTCGGCGATCAGGTCGCGGACGCTCGCATTGGGAACGTTGACGATGAGGATGTTCTGCATGATGGTCGCGCGAAGCTGGCCGTCTGCGTACTTGTCTGCCAGGTCGGCGAGCTGGTGAAGCTGATCGCCGGAGAGGCGGCCACGCAGAACGGAGGCGCCAACAGCCGACAGACCCGCCTGCTTCTGCGGGGTGATGCCGATGTGATCGCGGTAGACGTCATCGGGAATGACATCGGCCTCGAGCGGGCTAGGTGGGAGTTTGTAGCCGAGCTTGGCTTCGATCGCCTCCAGCATGGACTCTGCGGTCCAGCCGTGACGCATGAAGAGGTACTTGACGCGGGCGCGAGTGCGATTTTCGCGGAGGTCATCCTGCTCGCGGAAGATTTCGACGATCGTCTCAACGACCTTCAGCGCCTCGGACTGCTGGATGAAGGCGGGAATGCGCACAGCCATGTGTGGCTCCGTAGAAAGGCCGCCGCCGACACGAAGGGTGTAGCCGATTTCATCCACGCCATCGACAGTGCGCTTGATGGCGGTCAGAGCTACGTCGTTGATCTCCGGATAGGTGCACCACAGGGGGCAGCCGGTGACAGAGATTTTGAACTTGCGCGGAAGGTTGTAGTACTTCGGATTCGCTGTCAGGTGCTGTGCGATTTCAACCGCAAGCGGGCTGCCGTCGAGCAACTCGTGGCCATCGATGCCGGCGAGCGGGCAGCCGGTTACGTTGCGAACGACGTCTCCGCAGGCGCCCTTCGGCGAAAGCCCGATCTCGGTCAGGCGGTCGGTCACTTCGACCAGGTCACCGATCGTGAGCCAGTGGAGCTGAATGTTCTGGCGCGTGGTGATGTCGGCCAGATTGCGAGCGTGCTTGCGTGTGATGTCGGCGATAACGCGGAGCTGGTGCGAGGTCAGCAAGCCGTTGGGCAGGCCGATGCGCATCATGAAAAACTCGGTAGCCTTGCCTTCGCCGCCGACGCCGCCGGTGACACCCAGGCCGTCGCCCTGGGTGTAGATACCCCACCATTTGAAGTAGAGGGCGGTCCACTCGGGAGTCACGGCGTCGCGACCCTGCTTTGCGTACTCGCGCACCTCGTCCCAGGCCTCCCAGGGGTTCTTGGCAAGCTTGAGGCGCTCAGATTTCTGGGCCTTGGTTTCCTTCACTTCCTTGACGGGCGGGGAGACTTCCAGAGTTGCATCGGGCATGTTTAGATCCTTTGAGGATTAGAGCAAAAGAAAGGCCCACGGGATTCGTGGGCGTTGGATACTTTGCGGAAAGGCTGAGCCCTGGGGGTCAGGCGGGAGTCACGCAAAGAGCCAGCACGCTGTAGAGCAACAACAGAGTTGCTTAGCGGATAAGGACATAGCAAAAGGTTAGAGGGATAGGGAGATCACGTCAAGAGCAAGCCTGCGGGCAAAGGGTAGAATGAGAGTGCGGAGGCAGTTCCGAATGGGAGTGATGCGTATGGCGGGATTTGTGGCGGCAGGGGCATTGGCTGTGGGTTTGGGGCAGGGTCAGGAAACCAAGTTTGGTCCGCAAAATCCTTTCTACAATGCGAGCACACTTCCATTTCAGGCGCCTCCCTTCGACAAGATCAAAGACTCTGACTACGAGCCTGCAATGCTTGCCGGGATGGACGAGCAGACGCGTGAGATCCGCGCCATCGCAGACTCCGCAGAGGCCCCCACGTTTGCCAATACTTTGATTGCGATGGAGAAAAGTGGGGAGCTGCTTTATAGGGTAGAGTCCGCGTTCAGCGGAGTGGCTGGTGCAAACACGAATCCGTTGATCGAGAAAATTCAACAGCAGATGGCCCCAAAGATGGCCGCGCATGAAGACGGAATTTATCTGGATGCGAAGCTTTTTCATCGTGTGGAAACGCTCTACAAGACGAAGGAAAAGCTGCAGTTGGATTCCGAGTCGATGCGCCTGGTGGAGGTCTACTACCGCAGGTTCATCCATGCTGGCGCCCAGTTGAGCGAAGTCGACAAGACGCGGCTTAAAGAGATGAACGGCGAGGAGTCCAAGCTGTCCAATCGGTTTAGCCGGAATTTGCTTGCGGCCACCAAGGCTGCTGGATTCACCACAGCCAATAAGGAAATGCTTGCAGGGCTGAGTGAGGGCCAGATCGCCGCCGCGGCCGCTGATGCAAAGACTCGCGGCGAAGCAGGCTATTTGATTCCGCTTCAAAACACGACGCAGCAGCCTTTGCTGGCGCAGATGAGTTCGCGGGTGGCGCGGATAGCGTTGTATGAGAGGTCCTGGAAGCGCGCCGAGATGGGCAGAGAGAATGACACGCGCGACACCATCGCTCAACTCGCCAAGCTGCGGGCGGAGAAGGCCAGACTGCTTGGCTTCAATACCTATGCAGCCTGGAAATTGCAGGACCAGATGGCTAAGACTCCGGAAGCCGCTATCCGGTTTATGGATGCGCTCGTACCGGCAGCGACGGCGCGTGCGAGCGGTGAGGCCAAGGACATTCAGGACGTTATCTCCGCACAAAACGGCGGGTTCAAACTGGGTCCATGGGATTGGGAGTTCTACGCTGAACAAGTGCGCAAGGCCAGGTACGACCTTGACGAAACCCAGGTGCGGCCGTACTTCGAGCTCAACAACGTGCTGCAGAACGGCGTTTTCTATGCCGCCACACGGCTCTACGGCATTACCTTCAAGGAGCGCCACGATATCCCCGTCTATGACCCGGATGTCCGCGTGTTTGAAGTCTTCAACGCCGACGGTTCGCATCTTGCGCTCTGGTATTGCGATTACTGGAAGCGTGACAACAAGCGCGGTGGCGCGTGGATGAGCGAGTTCGTTGGCCAGTCCAGGCTCAAGGGCACGACGCCCGTAACCTATAACGTCGCAAACTTCAGCAAGCCCGCGGACGGTCAACCGGCATTGATTCCGTACTCGGACGTAGTGACGATGTTCCATGAATTCGGCCATGCGCTGCACGGCATGTTTGCCGCAACTCAGTATCCGTCGCTCTCCGGAACCAGCGTGCCGCGCGATTTTGTGGAGTTTCCGTCGCAGTTCAATGAACATTGGGCTACGCAACCCGAGGTCTTCGCGCACTATGCCCGCCATTACCAGACTGGAGCGGCGATGCCTGCCGAACTTGTCACGAAATTGAAGAAAGCCACAAGCTTCAACCAGGGGTATGCGCTTACGGAATTGCTCGCGGCGGCTCAATTGGACATGCAGTGGCATACCTTGCCGGCCGGTGTCGCCGTTCAGGAGCCGGATGCCTTTGAGAAGGCTGCACTCATGAAGAAGGGGCTGGATATCCCGCAGGTTGCGCCGCGCTATCGTTCCAGTTACTTCGCTCACATCTGGGGCGGGGGATACTCGGCTGGATACTACGCCTATCTTTGGAGTGAGATGCTGGACGACGCCGCCTACCAGTGGTTCGAAGACAATGGGGGACTAACGCGTGCGAACGGCGATCGCTTCCGCCAGATGGTGCTTTCACGGGGCAACACCGAGGACCTGAATGCCATGTACGATCGCTGGCTTGGCGGCGAGCCGAAGATCGGTCCAATGCTCAAGCAGCGAGGCCTGGTCGAGGACGCATCGGCGAAGTAACGTGGCGGCGAGTGCCAGGGTGTGGATCTCAAGACGCTCCACACCCAGCGCTCGATATATTGCTTGCTTGCGCCGGCTCTGTCCGGAGGGTGCTTACCACCATGCCCCTGCCCGGTCGTCGTTCTCTAATTTCAGCGAGTGTATCGGCAGGCAAACAGCGTCGCGAGTAATTTGGGTTACAGCATGTTGCATCGTCCCGGCCGAACTTAGTCGATGGGAAGGTGCTTGTCCTCATTGGACCCCATCTGGAGCACTGAGAACTTGTGGCGAACGTCGTTGCCGCGGACCCAGAAGATGACGTCCTCCGCGATGTTGGTAGCGTGATCCGCAGCCCGCTCCAGGTTCCGGCTGATGATGATGGTGTTCAAGCTTTCTTCTGTTGCCTCTGGATGATGCTGCATGCAATCGACAAGTTCACTCTGGATGACGCGGTTCATCTCGTCGATCTCGTTGTCCATTTCAAGGACGGACTCGGCAAGTTTTGAATCACCTTCAAGAAGCGCTTGAATTGCCCGACGGATCATCACGCCTACTTTGCCGCCCATCGTCTTGATATCGACCGGGTGGCACATGGCCCAAATGGTTGCGGAGTCGCCGGTGTGTGCCATCGCACGCGAGGCGATGTTGGTCGCCTGATCACCGATGCGCTCCAGGTCTCCGTTGATCTTGATGACCGAAAGGATAAACCTGAGATCGATGGCCATTGGCTGCTCTTTGGCGAGCAGATCGTAGGCCATCTCATCGACGGAGGTCTCTGCAGCGTTGATTGCAAGCTCAATCTCGCGGACGTGGTTGCACAGGCCGATGTCGCGGGTCAGGTAGGCTTCAACCGAGAATTCCAACGCCTGCTGAGAGAGCGCAGCCATGGCGAGGAGCTTGTCCTTCAGGGCAACAAGTTGAAGCTGAAAATTAATACGAGGCATATTGGAAGAATCCTCTGGACGCACGACTGAACCTATATTGTACGGATTTAGGAGTTTCGGCAGTGTTAATCGCTCGCAGTCTACTTCTCGTTACCACCAAAGTTGTAGCCAGTTTTATCCTTTGCCTATTGTCTTCAGGACGACGTTCGCCGCATTGAAGCCGCACATTCCATGGACTCCCCCACCCGGGGCAGTTGAGGAACTGCACAGAAACAGTGTCGGGGCGCTGGTGCCGTAAGATCGCGCCGTCGGCCGCAGCACAAGCTGCCGGGGAGTCATCGCGCCTCCCGACAGATCGCCGCCCAGGAGGTTGGGATTCCAGGCTTCCAACTGCGCCGTGTTCTGCGTATGCCGAGCCAGAATGCAGTCGCGAAAGCCAGGAGCAAAGCGTTCAATCTGCATCTCGATCGCTTCCGTCCGATCCACGGTCGATCCATTGGGGACGTGGCAATAACCCCATGCGGTATGACGACCGGCAGGCGCGCGGGCTGGGTCGCACACACTTGGCTGCACGAGCAGAACGAAGGGCGTGTCGGATAGTGTGCCGGAGAACGCACTCTGCTCAGCCGCGGCGATCTCCGCCAGAGTTCCACCCACATGCACCGTCGCCGCGGCATGGCATGCTTCCGCGGTCCAGGGGATAGGCTCCGAGAGCGCCCAGTCAATCTTGAAGGCTCCGGGCCCGCGCCGGAAGTTGCGCAGCGAAGCCTGGTAATCAGGGCTGAGCTGGTGGCCTGCGATTCGCAAAAGCGCCTCAGTACTGGTGTCGAAGAGCGTCACCGACGCCGGCGGCAACTGGTCGAGCGTCTGAATCAATTGGCCCGTATTGATCTCGCCGCCCAGCGAACGCAGATGGGCCGCAAGCGCGTTGCTCAGCGATTGCGACCCACCTGCAACGACCGGCCAGCCACCTCTATGTCCCGCAGCGCCCAGCACGATCCCGACTGACGAACTCAGCGGGGAGGTCAGCGGCATGACAGAGTGCGCGGCACAGCCTGCAAACAAGGCCCGGGCCCGCTCATCGTGAAAAAGCGAACGCGCAAGCGTTACGGCGGGAAGCAATGCCGGCAGTCCGAAGCGCGCCAAGGTAACTGGATGGTGGGGCAGATGCAGGACCGGGCTCAGAATCTCTGAGACAAGATCAGGCCAGTGTTGGACAGAAGACGAGAATAGCCGCCGCCAAGCCGTTGCATCCTGCTCGCCAAGCTGCGAGGACATATCCACCAGCGCCGGAGTCAGCGCAACGGCGGTCCCGTCGTCAAGCGGATGTGCCAGCGGCAGATCCGGCTGAATCCACCTGAAGCCGTAATTCTCAAGCGGAAGCGATCTGAAAAAAGGTGACGCAATCCCCATTGGAAACGCGGAGGCGCCAAGATCGTGATGAAATCCTGGAAGCGTGAGCTCTGCCGTTGAGCAGGCACCGCCCATTGTGTTGCGCGCCTCATAAACCGTAACGCCAACCCCTGCCTGCGCGAGTGTAATGGCGGCGGCTAGGCCGTTCGGTCCGGACCCGATAACGTTGGCTGTACGCAATGACACCCTCCCCCGGTTCATCCCCCAGTCCAGCTGCAAGTCTGCAGGCGTAGAGATTGTGTCCTATGTTCGCATGGGATGGCAATTGGGAAGCTTGCGGTAAAGCGCCGGGGTGGCGGAGAGCCACCCCGGACATTCAGTACTACTGCTCGCGGCCTTCATTCTCTTCGTTATTGATGAATACCGCAGTCGTCAGAGCGGGAACGGAAAGCGTACCGGTCTTCGAATTGAAGTCCGACATGCGCACCGTCTGGTCGCCTGACTTACGTTGGATCGGATGCAGGTGGAGATGCGACCCCACCAGGGACGGAGCAATATAAGCCTGCGTCGTTGACGTTGCGTTGAACACCACGACAATGCGCTGGGACTCGCGTGTGCTTGTCTGCGGCCCCATCTGCATCACGATCAGTCCCGGAATCTGCGAAGCTCCGGTATTCAGGAACAGCAGATTCTGTTGGACCGCCTGATAGGTTCCCATCCGGAACAGATCCGAGCTCTGGCGAATCCGCAGAAAATCCTGGAACGCTGCGGTCGTGCTTTGAATCTCCGCCGGCGTCGGCTTCAACGCACCGTTGGCAAGCAGCGGCTGCTCGTAGAACCACTGCCCGCTGTTCTGGCTCGCAATCGGCAGCCCGATTCCCCAGTTGTTGCCTTGACCGGTCCAGTCGATCTTGTTGAACCAGTCTCCGGAGTCGTAGGTGTTCTGATCCATGTCCTTCGACCGGAGCAGGTCATCGCCCGCCATGAAGAAAGGGATGCCCTGACCCAGTGCGACGACGCTCATTGCCAGTACCTGACGCCGCGCTCGTGTGGCCACCGTGTCATTTTCAGACGACTTGACCTGAACCGTATCGAACAGGGCCTGATTGTCGTGGACCGAGACGTAGTTGACCGCCTCGACCGGCGATGCCGTGTAGCCCGTCGGCTGCCCCTGGTAGTCCAGCTTTCCGCCCGTTGTGGCCGCTCCCGTGGCATCGATGAACTGATAGTCACGCAAATTGCCGGTCAATCCAACACGGATCCAGTCCGACCGGTGCAGCAAAGTCGCCTTCTGGTCAGCGCTCGAGGTTTGCGCCGACGTGAAGCTGCTGGGATCGGTGAAAAGACCGGTGGCAAAGCCCTGAATGCGAGCGTCGTCAAACGGGCCGCCACCGCGAACGCCGTCACGGACGCGGTCGTTGAACGATCCGAGGCCGGTGCCGTAGAGATTCAACTGCGTAGCATTGATCCCAAGCGCGTTGTTCGCCGTTTCACCAAAGTTGAAACCTTCGCCATAGATGTAAATCTTCGAGCCGTCGATACCATCCTTCTCCAGCGTCAGCTTTGCCAGCGCCTGCCGAATCTGCTGCAGGTTTTTCACAAAGGTGAAGCTCATGATGTCGAAACGGAACCCGTCGATCTTGTACTTCTTCGCGTTCCAGACAACGGCATCTTGCTGGAGCTTGCCCATCATCAGGTGCTCGGTAGCGGTATCGGCGCAGCAGGAGCCGGTCTCGAGGCTTCCGTCCGCGTCGAGCCGGTTGTAGTAGTTGGGCACAACCTCGTCCAAAATCGAGTTCGATGCCTCGCCAAAGCCGCTGGTGTGGTTGAACACCACGTCTTGGATCACGCGGAGCCCTGCGTGATGCAACCCCATGACCATCTGGCGATACTCCTTTACCCGCTTATCCGGGTTGACGGCGTAGGAACCTTCAGGCGCAAGGTAGTGGTCGGGATCGTAGCCCCAGTTGTAGCCATCGGCACTTTGAATAGCCGCAACCGCAGCCTGCTGATCCTTGGCATCCGGTGCGAAGCCACTCAGATCGCCGGTTTTCTTCCAAGTGCTCTTGTCCTCGTTCACACTGTTGAAGTGGAACGTCGGCAGCAGATGAACCGCCTTCAGGCCCGAGTCGGCAAGCTGCTCCAGATGCTGCATGCCGTTCGACCGTGTATCGGTGAAGGCAAGGTACGTACCGCGATGCTGCGCAGGAACCGTCGAATCACCAATGCTGAAGTCGCGGACATGCAACTCATAGATGCTCAGGTCGTTGATGCGGGCAAGGGCAGGGGAGCGATCCTCACCCCAGCCTTCAGGCTGGTTTGACTCCGCGTCCATGTCGGTTAAACGACTTTTGCTGCCGTTCAACGCAAGGTCGATCGAATAGGGATCGGAAACGATGTGGTCCACGATGCTGCGCGTGCTCGGAGCATAGACCCGCTCATCCAGCAAGTAGTACTTGCCGATCCAATGCGGATCCAGCGCTGCGGTCCAGAGGCCATTCTTCTCCTGCATTGTGACCGTCTTCGCAGGAGTCGTATCCGCGGAGCCGGTGAACAACTGCAGAATCATGGACTGAGCCGTGGGAGCCCAGACCTTTACCTTTACCGTGGCGTTGTCGTCGTCGAAGTCGTTCGACTCGTCGTCACCGCCCTTGGAGTGACGAATCACGACGCCCAGCTTGCCGGTGTAGGCATACAGATCGTCCAGCACACCCGTGTCCTGAACCCCGGTCGCGTAGGCCAGGCTACCGTCCGGATGTTGTACAGAAACCGCCAACTGTCCCTGCAGCAAAGCTTTATAGCTGGTAGCCGTAATATTTGCTGGAAGCTGCAACGCAGAATAGCCGGCGGCAAGCTGCGGGAATCGTCCTATCTGGTCAGCACTGAGCGCACCAGATGGCGTAAGGGCGAGCGAAGTCCCGCCGGTCACGCCAGTGCCCGTAAGCTTGAGTTGCGCCATCGGATCGCTGAACAGCTGGAACACGCCGCCGGAAAGCAGATAAGCCTGCTGAATCGCAATCGTGTTGCGATCGATCCAGAAAGCCTGCAGCTTCAGAAAGTTAGCTCCAAGCAACTGGGCCTCGGTAGGCTGAACCAGGTAAATGGTCGGGTCACCGGAGATAATCCAGACCTCGTTATAAAGCGCGACGTTGAGATGAAGGTCCGCCGGCGTGTTCTTGGCCCCAGTCTGAATGTTGTGAACGATGAAGCCAATGTCCTTGGGAGTCGGCTTCAGAGGAACGTCGTAGTAGGCCCCATAGGCGTCCGTGCCCGTCTGCTGAATCGGTCCGCCGCCGAAATTTCCGGCATCGGCCGTTGTGTCGTTGAAGGCATAGACGGTCCAATTGGCGTAGTTGCCGTCTGGCCGGAAGAAGTGGACGCGGGCAACATTGGGCGGAATCGCGGGATTCTTGTGCGAAGTCGTGTCAGGCTGAGTCGTCGAAAGCCCCACGACGCCGGAGACCTGCCAATATTCACTTCCCTGGGTGGAGGGATTTACGATTTCATTTGGACCGGGGTCTTTATTTCCACCGTTATGAACGATGATCCCCACATTGGTTGAAGGAGACGTGATGCCTACGTCGAAATAGACGCCGAAGCTGTCCATGCCTGCAATCTGCACCGGGCCACCGTTGAAGTTGTTTGTATCCTCGGTTGTGTCGCCGAACGCGTAGATCGTCCAGCCCATGTAGTTCGCATCCGGACGGAAGTAGTGGATGCGGATATGGTTCGCCGGGATCGGAGTCGCGGCATATGCAGATTGTCCGATAGTGGCAAAGATCGCGACTATGCAAAGTAGCAGACGAAGAAGGGGCGTGAGGATCATCTTCACGCTGGTGGGGCGACGGTGCTTCATGGGTATTGCCTCCTTGGTGCCAAACAACTCACAGCATCTGCACGGGCTTGTGACCGATGACAGAGGCTCGACGATCTCCCAGGAAGCTCGGAGCGGGCGCCAATGAGCTACGCCGCAAACTTTCGAACAAATGACCATCGGTGTGCAAGAAAAAAATCGTCCACAAACTGCCTTTTCGGTGACAACGTATAAGATGTTGACAAGAAACGGGTTACGCAGATACCGCGTCCGCCTCGAATCGCTCTTCATCGAGCAAACTACAACTTTCTGGGAAGGGCATTGGAGAGAGCGCAATCCTGAAGGGCAGTCCCCCACTCTTGCCGCGAGCGTTCCTTCGGTCGTCATGCGACCCTGTACCAACCACGCAATTCGGCTGTTTGATTCACGCTTGTATCCAAGGCCAGGTCTACATCGCCTTGCCTACCTTTCCTGCCTTGTCCTCACATGCCTTGTCTTCGCTTTAGTAAAAAAACGCGCGGGATAACCTTCTTCCCCGACGCGATAAAAGCCGCTACAGTAGGGAAGTGTTTCAGTACTCTTAGAGAATTCCGACAGCCATTCTCTGAAACCCATACCTCACCCACCGCCTCAGCCCCCTGGGGAGGAAGATTACATTCTCGAAGGAGCTCCCTTGGCCGTCCCAGTAAGCAACATCAGTGCCCCCGGTTACGACGACGATCCAAAGATGAAGACTGACATTCGTGCCATGTCCGTCGCGACCGCACTGTTTTTCATGGTGGGTTTTCTCACCTGTCTCAACGACATCATCATTCCGCACCTCAAGAGCATCTTCGAGCTCAACTACGCCGAAGCCATGATGGTTCAATTCGCCTTCTTCTCTTCCTACTTCGTCTTCAGCTATCCCGCCGGGCGTTTGGTTGAGTGGCTCGGATACAAGAAGGCCATGGTTGTCGGACTGCTCATTATGGCGCTCGGTGCTGCCGGGTTCATTCCCGCCGCGAACCTTGCACTGTTCCCGATCTTCTTGTGCGCGCTCATCGTCCTCGCCGGCGGCATGACCGCCGTTCAGGTCGCAGTGAACCCCTACGTCTCGGTGATCGGCCCCTCTGCCACCGCGTCCAGCCGCCTGAATCTCGCCCAGGCCTTCAACTCCGTCGGAACCTTTATCGCACCGTTTCTTGGTGGTCTGGTTATCCTCGGCAGCGCCACGCAGCTGACGCCGGAACGCGTCCACTCGCTCAGCGCGGCCAAATTGCAGGCCTATCGCGAGTTGCAGGCGCACACGGTCCGACTGCCATACATCGGTATCGCGCTCATGCTTGTTCTGCTGGCCCTCGCTCTCGCGTTGATCAAGCTCAAGCCCCAGACCTCTGTCGCAGAGCGCACACAAGACTTCCGCCCGGGCGCCTTCTCAGAGGCCTTATCCCAACGAGACACCATCTGGCAACATCCGTGGTTGCTCGCCGGAGCCCTGGGCATCTTCACCTATGTTGGAGCAGAGGTTACGATCGGAAGCCTGCTTGTCAATTATCTGGGTCTGCCCCAGATCGCCGGAATGCCGGAAGCCACCGCAGCGAACTTCCTTATGGTTTATTGGGGCGGAGCGATGATCGGCCGCTTTATTGGGTCGGGAGTCCTTCAACGAGTTCGCACCGGTCCGGTGCTTACCGGCGCCGGCCTTGGAGCATTCCTGCTGGTCGTGCTGTCGCTTGTCACCTCAGGTCACCTTGCCATGGGAGCTTTGCTTCTTGTCGGCTTCTTCAATTCCGTGATGTTCCCGTCGATCTTCACGCTCGGCATTCAGGATCTCGGCTCGCTTACGAGCAAGGGTTCAAGTCTTCTGATTGCCGCAATCGTAGGAGGCGCCCTGCTCCCGCTTGCAACTGGCAGGCTCGCAGACCGAATTGGCCTGCACGCCGCCTTTATTATCCCGGCTATCTGCTATGTCTATATCGCCGGCTTTGGCATTGCGGCTATCAAGCGTCCGCTGGCTGCAGATGTGATCGTCCCGCTGGAGATCGTCACCTAGCCGCAGCATGGCATGGATGTTGAGTGAAAAGACGGAAGAGGCCTGCAAGCTTCGGCGATGCAGGCCTGCACGCCTTACACGCAGGACGTGAAGCAGCCCGTGCTGTTGTTGCCGAGTGCAAGCGGAAAGGTACAAGCCCCGAATGAATAGCCGAGTCGAACAAGTCACGCAGCGCATCATCGAACGCAGCAAGGAATCCCGTGCACGCTATCTCGCGCAGGTCGCTGCCGCCGCCCAGAAAGCGCCGGAGCGCAGCCATCGTGGATGCGCCAACCAGGCGCACGCCTTTGCCGCCGCCTCGCCCTTCGACAAGATGATTCTGCGGCAGGGAGATGCCGGCAACGTAGCGATTCTAACGTCTTACAACGACATGCTCTCCGCGCATCAGCCCTACGAGCGCTATCCCGATCTGATCCGCGAAGCAGCACGACAGGCGGGTGGGGTGGCCCAGGTCGCAGGCGGAGTTCCCGCGATGTGCGATGGCATCACGCAGGGCGAATCTGGCATGGAACTCTCGCTGTTCTCGCGCGATGTCATTGCCTTGTCGGCCGCCATCGCCTTGTCTCACCAAACCTTCGACGCGGCAGTTTACCTCGGCATCTGCGACAAAATTGTACCCGGCCTGGTCATCGGAGCATTGTCGTTCGGACACCTGCCTGCGGTCTTTCTTCCAAGCGGCCCCATGACCTCCGGCTTTTCAAACGATGCAAGAAAGCTGCTGCGGCAGAGATTTGCAGAAGGCCTGGTTACGCGCGACGAACTCCTCGAAGCCGAGGCCAAGTCCTACCATGAGCCCGGAACGTGTACCTTCTACGGCACCGCCAATACCAACCAGATGATGATGGAGATCATGGGTCTGCACCTGCCTGGTGCCTCGTTTGTGAACCCGAACACGCCGCTGCGCGATAGCCTCACGCGGGAGGGTGTTCGGCGCGTTCTTGCAATGACTGCGCTCGGCTCGGAGTACACGCCCCTGGGCGTTTTGCTGGAGGAACGAGTCTTCGTGAACGGCCTCATCGGTCTGCTTGCAACCGGCGGCTCAACCAACCACACCATGCACATGATTGCCATGGCCATGGCCGCGGGCATCCAACTGGAGTGGCGAGACTTCGCAGACCTTGCCGAGGTAACGCCACTGCTGGTTCGGGTTTATCCCAACGGCAAAGCCGACGTAAACCACTTCCATGCCGCCGGTGGAATGGGCTTCCTCATCCGAGAGCTACTAGGGGCAGGGTTGCTCTGCGCCGATGTCAAAACCGTCTGGGGCACAGGGTTGGACGGCTATGTCAATGAGCCATTCCTGGGCCAGCAGGGCGAGTTGACATGGAGAGCCGGCGCGTTGACAAGCGGTGACGAGAAGATCCTTCGTCCAGCGTCGGCACCGTTCGAGACCCATGGCGGCCTGACTGTCGCCAACGGAAATCTGGGCAAGGCAATCGTCAAGACATCCGCTATTGCTCCGGATCGCCATGTGATGGAAGGCGAGATCAGAATCTTCCATGGCCAGGAAGAGATGCAGAAAGCCTTCCGCGCCGGAGAACTCCACCGCGACGTTATCATCGTGGTTCGTTTCCAGGGCCCGCGCGCCAACGGAATGCCCGAACTCCACAAGCTGCTGCCGCCGCTTCAGTCAGTCCAGAGCCACGGATTCAAAGTCGCTCTTGTGACCGATGGAAGACTCTCGGGAGCCTCCGGCGATGTACTCTCCGCGATCCACCTGACCCCCGAAGCGGAGGAGGGTGGACCCATCGCCAAGCTGCGCGACGGCGACCGTATCCGCCTCGACGCTAACACCGGCGAACTCACAGCGCTAGTGGAACCCGAGGTGTGGGAGGCACGCGAAGTGGTCAAAGCTGATCTCGCAGAGTCGCAGTTCGGAGTAGGAAGGGAACTGTTCCGCATGTTCCGCGGAACAGTCAGTCCCGCCGATCAGGGTGCGTCGATCTTGGCAAGCGGCCTCAACGTGCGATAAGCCACGGCCGTTATTGCTTTTGAACCGCATGGTTATAGTGAACAACACTTAAGTTTCCCCGATAGCCACTTCAGAGTCATGTCCCTGATCCGATTGGTCATTGCCGCCTTGCAATTGGATTTGCAAATATCACATGCATGCGAGTCAACCTCATCACGCAATCTTCTGCCGCAGAGCGCGCGGCGATAGGAACGCTCCCGATCTCACTGACCATCTGCCCAGCAGCAGGCGGATTTCCCGGCGACTTTCTATATCCCACCGATAGCGCGAACCTGCTCAGACTGCTTAAACGAAATACAGATCTGCCGTCAACGGTGCTCGAACGCTTCGCGAAAGAGCTTCGCACCTTCGCCGAGGCGCGGTTATTGGGCGTCGAATTGAGCGACCACCTGCTGACCAAAATGGGATATTTCGTCGACTAATGGAAACGGGTTGCGATGAGGACGACGAAGATTTGGGCCTTACTTCGAGATCTTAATCCAGACTTACCGAAGAGACCTGCACAGCCATGTTTAGTAGGTGGGAGTTATTTTTGAAGGTGCGGGTGGGGATCGAATCGTGAAAGCCCAGGATTGCAGAATGCTTCTTCGGTGAGATCCAGTTCAACGCTTTTTACGGTTGTATCTTTGCGTCAAGAGTGGATTGACGGCCTTCTGCTGTGTCCGAAGCCCGGGGTCGCTCCGGCGTTCGGTTATTTCCACGTCTGCTCGTCCCGTCCCGAAAGTACGCGGTCGAGATAGGTAGCAGCGCTGATCAGGGCCAAATGAGTAAAAGCCTGGGGGAAATTGCCCAAATGCTCGCCAATTGGGCTTAGCTCCTCGCTGTAAAGCCCCACATGATTGGAGTAGCCCAGCATCCGGTCAAATAGCGCTTGCGCCTTTTCAACCTGGTGCCCGCGTGCGAGGCACTCAACGTACCAGAAAGAGCAGGCCGTAAAGGAACCCTCGGTTCCACCAAGCCCGTCCTTCTCTCCCGTATCCGTGCGATAGCGAAAGACCAATGCATCTTCGACGAGGTCGCGTTCGATCACCTTCAGCGTCGAAAGCCAGAGCGGATCGGTGGGGCTGATGAATCGCACCAGCGGCATTAGCAGGGCAGACGCATCTACGAAATTGGCGCCCGTGTATGCAACGAACGCGCCCAGCTCATGATTGTAAAAATCGTCGAAGATACTCTGATGAATTGCATTCCGCAGATCCTGCCACTCGACCAGCGGAGCTGGCTGCGAGCGCTTTTCCGAGAGCCTGAGCGCACGGTCGACAGCCACCCAGCACATGACGCGCGAATGGAGAAACTGCTGGCTCCCGCTGCGTACCTCCCAGATCCCCCTATCAGGCTCCTGCCAATGACTTGCCACAAAGCCGATGAGTTTTTGAATCCCCGCCCACTGCTCATGAGAGATAGCATCGCCGTACTTGGTGGCCAGATACATTGCGTCCATCAACTCTCCATAGATATCCAGCTGCAGCTGTTTGGAAGCGGCGTTGCCAATCCTCACCGGCGATGAACCCCGATATCCCTCGAAGTTCGGCAGTGCGGATTCTTCGATCTCCGTACCTCCGTCGATGCGGTACATCAGCTGCAACGATCCATGCTGGCTGTCCTGATTCATGGCGCGCGCATGCAGCCACTTCATAAAGTGCGCAGCTTCGTCGACGTAGCCCAGGCGCATGAATGCGTACAAAGTAAAGGAAGCGTCGCGCAGCCATGTATACCGGTAGTCCCAGTTTCGCTCACCGCCAATTCTTTCCGGCAGGCCGAAGGTGGCGGCCGCAAGGATGGAGCCATACTTGCGGCTGGTTAAGAGCTTCAACGCCAGCGCTGAGCGATTCACCATCTCCCGCCAGCGGCCCCGGTAGCTGGACTTGCCTACCCAATCCCGCCAGTACAGGGAGGTCTTTGAGATGTCCTCGTCCACACCCTCAAGTTCGGCCAGCGGCACATCGTCTCCGGAGCCAGGGCAGGCGAAGATGAAGACGGCACAGCTGCCGTCCCTGAGGGTAAAGGTAGCCGTCGCGGTGCCATCCTCTACCGACAGCGGCACGCTGCTCGCGAGCTGCACCCGCAGCCCTTTGGGTCCGTCGCCGCTGAACGCAACATGATCTGGCTCAAGGGTGGCCGAATGACTTTGCCTGCCGTAGTCGAAGGCGGGTTTGCATACCATTCGGCATTCGGCTGAGCCACGTTCACATTTAACTCGCCGCAGGATGTGGTGCCGATCGCCTGACTCGCAGATCGGCATGCAGTCGGTAATCTCCACCAGCGCCTCGTCGCTTAGAAACCTGGTCAGCAGGATGTTGGTGTCCGGCAGGTACATCTGTTTTACGCGCATGCCCTGCTGAGTCGGCCGTATGGAGAAGTGGCCGCCCTTTTCTTGGTCAAGGAGGGAAGCGAAGATGGTCGGCGAATCAAAATCTGGAAAGCATAGAAAGTCGATCGACGCGTCCATGCCTACCAACGCAATGGTATTGAGGTCGCCTATTACCGCATAGCTTTCGATAGGCGCGTATGCCAAGGTGGGTCTCCTGAAGTGTCCTGCTTTCAGATGCACTTCCGGTGTCCGCGGCAAATTGCGATTAAACATATTCGGGAAAAGATGTAGCACTAGCCGTCGGGAATGCCAGAACGCTCGGATGTTATGGCGACAGGTCTGTGCCAACAACCTTCGATGTTGATTCTTTGTTCGAGTCCGTGATCGATTTGCACGAAGCGAAACTCAGATCAAAGGAAGCCATCGTGGTCTTGCAGTGCAATGAGGAATTACAGATCATCGCCATCCACGGGAAATGGCCTTGGCAGTCTTGTTGCCAGCAAGCGGCTGTCGCTAAGTCCAAAGGGAAAATCTGCTGGATTCAGATTAGCGTGAGGCTTCGCAGAGCTCAGACTCAGTCATACTTTTGCTCACGCCGATCGTGTGTCTGGTGTCGAGTTGCACCGGCCTGGATGCCGTCCCCTCCGGAAGCCGATCATGCAACACTACGTTCAGCAATGACTTGTGCACATGAATACGACCGTTGTAGGAGATGTACCCGAGCTTGCGAAAGTTATTCATAAACTTGCTGACACGAGAACGAGTGGTTCCGATCATCTCGGCAAGTTCCTCCTGGGTTACTGGAGGAATCATCGTCTCCGGCTCGCCGGGTTTGCCAAACTCGGCCATGATGAGCAGTGTTCGAGCGAGGCGCTTTTCACAGTTGTTAAGCAATTGATCAATGAGGTCTTCTCTGGTTTTCACTCCGCGAAGCAGGACAAACCGCAGGAAGATATCAGAGAATTCCTGTTGTTCATGAAGCAGCAAAACCATCTCTTTACGGCTTACTCTGATGGCCCTGCACGGTTCGATGGCGGTGGCCGTGGCATCGTGGACACCGTCACCGCCCGAGAGAGATTCCTCTCCGATAAAGTCTCCCGGCAACAGGATTGTGACAGTCGCCTCTTTGCCTCTTTGAGACACAACGGTAAGCTTGACTCGACCCGAATCAAGGAAGAAGATGGCATCCGCGAGGCCGCCTTGCGCGAAAAAGACGTGCCCAGGTTTTATCTGCGTCATCCTGTGCGATATACCCGACGCCAGCAGGAATCGTGTGGGGTCGAACAAATTTGCATTTGTGCCTAACATCGGTCTTCTCCATGCCGCTATTGTTTCGGTGCTACTAACAAAAAGGTTCATAATATTTACCTTGTTAGTGTCTTCAAAGGGACATAGGGTTGCCTATGTAAAGTCGCTCGCATTCCAGGATGGAGCGATTCACAAACGTATGGGCAACGCGATGTAGTGAAGAGTCCGCTGACCAAGAGGGCACAGGCGGACGAGGCACTCAGCGAAGCCCGGCTCAAAGAGGCGAGGCGAGGATATGTATCAAATCTGAGGGGCACCGCCAACGAATAGTACTCCGGTGAAGATATGAGCAGCGGGAGAAAGCAGGCTGGGAGAAATTGGCACGAGCATTCTTATTGAGGTGAATCATGCTGGACACAATTGCATGGAGTTCGCTTGGGGGCGCTTTGACCTACGCCATCTGCATCGCAGTTGATGAGGTTGGCGATCCGCAGAATGTCGGCGATGAAGACTTCCACGGCGGCATGGATATTGCTGGGCGTCCTGTTCAGCCGCAGGAGCCGCATTGCCACCAAGGGGTCTTCGAGGTTCCGGTTCAACCGCTCGGCCCTCGACCCACGACCCACGCCCCACGACCCACGACCTGGTGTCCGTTTTGTTTCGTCGCAGATGCCGTCTTGAGTCCAGCGGTGTTACCAGCGGCAGTCGCAGCGCATGGTAAGAATCACGCCTACGCAATTGCAACCAGCCGAGTGGCGAACGTAGATGGTGATAAGCGGGGTGGTGGTCATGCTGCCTTACCCATCTGGTTGATTTCGATTTGCGTCCACTTGTGCGAACCTGTCCGATGTAACGTCGGCCAGCATACACATTTTGACGCAAAAATTAAGGCTCCGATTAGGAGACCCTGGCTATGACAAATATGATTTTGGAGGCGCGGGTCGGGATCGAACCGACGCATAAAGGTTTTGCAGACCTCTCCCTTACCGCTTGGGTACCGCGCCCCGAATCTGCTCAGATAACAGCGTGCAAAACACCAGAGATAGGGTCTATTTGGAGCGGGAGACCGGGGTCGAACCGGCGACATCTTCCTTGGCAAGGAAGCACTCTACCACTGAGCTACTCCCGCTCTACCTCTGTAACTATAGCGGTCTTAGCCTCTCTGGTCAACGTTTCATGGACGCTAATTCTCCTGTGGACGCTAATTCTCTTGTGGAACAGATGTGCTGAAAGAGATGCGTTTGCTTGCCATGGAATTCGACCTGCGACGCACAAGATGCGGTGTCACGAGCAGCACAAGCTCCGAAGAATTGGTCGCCTTGAGGCTGTCTGCAACGGTCTGCTGCAGGCCCGGCAGATCCGCGAGGCCGGGGATGCCGCTCACGCTCGCAGCCTCGGTACTTGAAAGGTCCGACAGCATAATGGCCGTCCCTCCATCCTGGACCGTGATGTCCGAGGTGAAGGCGCGGCTGGTCAGGACTGGAATGTTGTTGGCGCTCGCGCCTGTCAGTGCTTCAAGCTTCAAATCGACATGCACCGTGACCAGGCCGGACTTGAGCACCAGCGGAGTCGCCTTCAACGTGATGCCAAGATCCTCATACTGCACCATCGGAATCGTCTGCGAAGACGCACCGCTCAGATATTGTGAAAGCAGGGAAGACGCTGGGACGCCGTTGATGGTCTTGCCTGCCAGCAGCGACGCAGTCGAGGAGGAGATGCCGCTCGAATAAGTGGAAGTCGTGATGGGGTACTTGGAGCCCACACGAAGTGTTGTCGTTTGCCGATTGCCAACCCGAACGCTGATGTCGTCCAGTGCGCGCGATTCCGACGCATTCAGGCTGAGATTGAAAGCCGCGCTGCCTGCGTAGTTGACGCCCAGCAGGGTCAGCCCGCCCCCAACCGTACCCAGGAAACCACTCAGCCTGGCGTCCTGTACGACACCGCTCAATACCAGCAGGACCGCCTCTGTAATGGTGTCCCTGATGAAGTTTCCGCTAGGGGTGTAGCCACCGGAACTGACGAGTGCCTGCACCGCGGCCTGATTTTGGGAGACGATATTCTGCGCTTCTGCCGCGACACTGAACGCTCCAAAGGAGGTCGGTGTTGCGGCCCCGGTGTTGATGGAACGCAGCTTGTCGACGCTCATGAGCTGTATCCGCAGCATCACCTCCGCTCCACCATCGACCAGGTCCGCGAGGGTGTAGTTCATCGCCTTGATGGTTGCCTCTGGTGCGCGAACCAGCAGCGTGCCAGAGGTGGGCGATGCGACGACCTGCTTCACGTCAAAGACATTCTTGACGATGTTCGAAAGCTCATTGAGCTGCTCTGTCGTGCTACCGGGAATGTAGATGGTCTCCTCGACAAGGCGCTCCAGCCGCTGGCGATTCTCCTGTGTGTCCTTGGTCAGCAGCAGCGTCTTCGCATCCAGAGGGACCGCGAAGAGATGTGCCATGCGCAGAAGGATTGGCATGGCCTCGGTGTAGGGCGAGGCCTCAAGATCGAAGCGTATCGGCGGACCAGTCACACCATCTTCAAACACGGTCTTAATGCCATAAGCGGTTGCGGCCTGTTTGACCACCTGCTGCAGCTCGCCGCGCAGGTGCAGGTTCTGCGGGCCGGGGTTCGGGGCCAGCTGGATGGGGCCGGCAAAGGCCACTTCCTTCGGGATAAAACTGCTGCGGGGGACGACAGGGGTGTCTCCGAGTTTCGAATCCGCAGTAGGGTCGGCGGCCGTGTGCTGCTCCACAATTTCGTTGTGGGGATCAATGGCGCGGGCTTCTGCGAACAGACTGTCGGCCTTCGCCATGTGTCGCAGGATGCGAGCGTGGGCTGACTGTTGAATCAGGTCCGTGATGCGCTGCTCGCGCGTGAGTTCAACGGCAAGGGTGTACTCATGGCGCGTCGGGTCCAGCGCTGCGGCGCGCGCAAACTCGTTCTGGGCCGCGGCGAAGTCTTTGCGCTCCAGCAGGCGGGCGCCCGCGAGGTAAGCACGTTCGGCCTTGAGCGGATCGGCCTTGAGCGGGTCGGGCTTGACAAGCGGGGGCTTGGGTGGCGCGGGGCTGACTGCCGGTGCGGTCTGGGCGGCTGCGGGGATCGTCGCCAAGGCGGCGCAGAGCGCCATGCGCTTGAGGACGCGGGTGGCAAACGGCTGCAGTTGACGTGGGCAGATTGGCTTCATCGCTGAGGGTTGGACGAAGCTCGCTGGTGAACGGGCTTCTATGGAGCTGTTAGCGGTTATTGCCGATGTTGGCGACGGTGGCAAGTATGCGTGGTCGCTCGCTGGTGGGTGGACGTCGCATCCCGCTGCGGATAGCGGCTGTATCGAGGTCAAGCTCGGCGAGCGTGCGGCTCAAGGTGTTGCGATGCATGCCGAGTTCTTCCGCGGCCTTGCACTGGTTGCCCTTGTGATGTGCGAGGACCTCCAGGATGTAGCGCCGCTTGAACTGCCGGAGAGCGTCGGCATATGGAACACCGGCGCTGTGCATCTGCGTGACCAAGCCATCCAGTTCGCGCTTCACGATTGTCCCCACCCTTGTTTTAGCCTGATTTGATGTCTTAAGTTCAGTCCTGCGTTTGTTGCGGGAGAGAGCGGTGCGGTAAAAGCTCCGGACTCTGTTGTAGCAGATGCGTGGCCCCTGCAGACATCTGTTCTTGAAAATGCTGCGGCACAACGAAGGATACCGCATGCGCACCCGCAAGGAAATAGGGCGCAAGCTGTGAGCGTTTAATCCATGGGGATCCGGGCAAAAATGCGATGACCGCCATCATGACCGCGATGCCAACTAACATGCCTCGCAGAAAGCCAAATGCCGCGCCGAGCAGGCGGTCGAAGAATCCGAGACCAACCGCGGAGACAGCCTTACGCAGGACCGAGGCGAGGATCGCGAAGACGATCAGGACGATGCACAGAATAAGCAGGAAGGCTATGACCTGCGCGGCGGCAAAACTGGTGATGAAACCATGTAGCTGAGTGGCGAGCGGGAGGTAGTTCCAACTTGCGAGCAGGATGCCCAGGATGAGGCCGGCGAGCGAGAGAAGAACCTTGATGAAGCCGCGAAAGAAGGCGGCCAAGGTGCTGATGGCAACGAGCGCGATGAGGAACCAGTCGAACGCGTTGAGGGCGGAGGTGTCGATATTGGTCATTGGGTTGGCCATTCTGCGACAGGATTGCCTGCTCGGGCCGAACCGCAGATTCCTATGCCGCGCTGCGGAATGACAACAAGGTCAAGCTGCGGAATGGCGACCGGGGTTGGCATCAAAGTTCGGTGCGGCCGGTGAGGGAGGTGAAGGCCTGCATATACTTGGCGCGGGTGCGGGCAATTACTTCGTCTGGGAGGGTGGGCGCGGGAGCCTGCTTGTTCCAGTGGATGGACTCAAGGTAGTCGCGAACGAACTGCTTGTCGAAGCTGGGGGTGGGACCGCCGGGGGTGTACTGGTCGGCGGGCCAGTAGCGGGAGGAGTCGGGGGTAAGGACCTCGTCGGCGAGGGTAATCTGTGCTGCTCCATGCTCGTCGCGGATGAGGCCGAACTCGAACTTGGTATCGGCGAGGATGACGCCGGCGTTGGCGGCGTGGGCGCTTGCCTTCTCGTAGATGGCGAGGGTGAGCGAGCGGAGGGCTTCGGCGTGTTCTGCGCCGATCGTGTCGATGACGGTTGCAAAGGAGATGTTTTCATCGTGGCCGCCGGTATTGATTTTGGCTGCGGGAGTGAAGATGGGCATAGGGAGTTTGTCGGACTCGCGGAGGCCGGCGGGGAGAGGGATGCCGCAGATTGCGCCGGTAGCCTGGTAGTCCTTCCAGCCGGAGCCGGAGAGGTAGCCACGGACGACGCACTCGATGGGGAACATCTCTGCGCGCTTGACGAGCATGGTGCGGCCTTCAAGTTGATCTTTGTGGGAAGCGAAGGCTGCGGGAAAGTCGGCTACCGTGGCGGAGATGACGTGGTTGGGGACCAGGTCCTTGAGGAAGTCGAACCAGAAGAGAGAGATTTGAGTAAGGATGCGGCCCTTGTCCGGGATACCGGAGCCGAGGACGTGGTCGAAGGCGGAGATGCGATCGGTGGCGATGAAGAGGAGAGGAGACTGTGGGTTGGCGGGGTCGGTGGCGTAGATGTCGCGGACCTTGCCGCGGGCGAGCAGGGGCAGGGAGCCTAGGTCGGTCTGGAGGAGAGCTGTTGGTGGTGTGGTCGTCGGTCCCATGGTGCTCCTGTCGGTTTGGTAGGGGTACCCCCTTTACCCTAGTCGTAAGTTCGCTTTTACGAGTTGCTTGCGAGGATGGGGGTATGGCAAAACATTCAAAACGTAAAACTTGGAGCAAGGTTAGGTGAACAAACGACTTAGCTGGGTAGCTGGAAGTCGTCTTTGATGTTCGATCCCGCTTAGTTTACGAGATGGACCGGGGTGTATACGCTAACTATTTTTTGAAGGTAAAGTGCTCCCATTGATTCGCGTAGGGGGTTTGATGGTGTGCCGAGAGCTCGACCTGCGGGTTGGGCGTGTCTTCACGACAGGATATCCGGTGACTGGAACAGCATGCGCCAGCGACACGCAACGAATCCGATCTGTGGGGAAGATGGGATAGGCCACACCGGGTTGGATGGTCGATGGTTTGCTGGCTAGGGCGGAAGTTGGGCGTCCCAAAGGTGCCAGATGTGACTGCCGGCGGTTTGCGCGTGTGTCGGACCTGGGTAAACGCTTGACGGTTCAGGTCTGCATACTCCTGGAGTTTTACGGGATGTGGAAGGACAGTCTGGAGTCCAGGTCTGCGGGCGGTATTTGGAGCATGCCGATTGTTGCGGGTCAGACTAGGCGGCGCGGTCGCGGTCGGACTGGCGTGAGCGGTTGCCCTGGCCGAGGTTGACACTGACGATCTTGCTGACGCCGGGCTCCTGCATGGTGACGCCGTAGATGACGTCGGCCTGGGCCATAGTGCGCTTGTTGTGGGTGATGGCTATGAACTGTGTCGTCGCGCTCATCTCGGAGATCATTTTGGCGTAGCGGCTTACGTTGGTTTCGTCCAGCGGGGCGTCTACTTCGTCGAGGATGCAGAAGGGTGCGGGCTGGAACTGGAAGATTCCGACGAGGAGGGCGAGAGCCGTAAGGGCCTTTTCACCGCCCGAGAGGAGCAGGATGTTCTGCAGTTTTTTGCCCGGGGGCGAGGCGACGATCTCTATACCGGAGGAGTCGGAGTTGGGGTTGTCGGGATCGGTGAGGCGCATGAAGGCCTGGCCCCCGCCGAAGAGTTTGGCGAAGGTGACGGAAAAGTTTTCGTTGATGATCTTGTAGGCTTCGTCGAACTTGACTCGGGAGACGTCGTCGATCTCTTTGATACTGGCGGCGGTGTTGTCGATGGACTCGACGAGGTCCTTGCGCTGTGCTTCCAGGAAGGTGTGGCGCTGGGTGGTCTCTTCGTACTCTTCGAGGGCCATCATGTTCACCGGGCCCATGCTCTCCAAGCGTGTTTTCAGCGTGCGGGCTTCGGACTCGCCTTCAGTAAGGGCCTCGCCTTCAATGCGGATGATTTCAGTGTCGGCGCGGAGGAGGGAGGCTTCAACGCCGAGATCGTTGAGGCAGGTGGCTTCGAGATGTTCGATGTCGGAGGTGAGTTTGGCGACGCGTGCGGAGAGGCCGGCGCGCTGCTCGCGGAGGACTTCAATTTCGGCACGGACGGTGCGGAGCTTGGCGTCGATCGAGGCGGTGACCTCACGCAGAGCCTTGGCTTCTTCGGTCAGGCGAGCACCTTCAGCCACGGCGGTAGCGCGGGTTTCCGCGATCTGCTCACGCTGGGCGCCGAGGGTAGCTGTCTCTTCTTCGCGGCGAAGCTTTTCAGTGGCGGCGGAGATGAGTTGGGCATCCAGCTGGTCGATGCGCTGGCGCTGTCCGTTGAAGAGGCGCGTGGTCTGCTCAAAGTTGGCCTGGGCGTTGCGCCGGCGTTCTTCCAATCCGGCGAGGGCTGCGGCTGCCTGGGACGCGGCTTGCTGGAGGTGCTCGCGCTGCTGGCGTAGCTCTTCAACTTCTTCCGTGAGGGCTGCGAGGCCGGCTTCAAGGGTGCTGCGCTCGGCTTCGACGGTGGTGGCTAGCTGCTGGCGGTTGGCGATGAAGTCCGCCTTCTGGTTGCGGGCGTCGCGGTTGCGGTCCGTGGACAGCATCCACTCCTGCAAGCGACGCTCGATGCGTGAGGTTTCGGACTCCATCTGGCGGAGCGCGGCGCCGGAGTTGGCGGCTTCGCGCTCCGCGTCGCGGCGCTCGTGGCTCCTGGCTTCGATGGCGATGTTCTGGTCGGCTAGTTCATGCTGCAGGGTAGCGGTGCGAAGATCGGTTGCGGTGAGTTCGGCTTCGAGAGCTTCGAGCTTGATCTGGAGCTCTTTGAGCTCGCGCTTGAGGGCCAGGGGACCGCCGGAGCCAGGGCGTCCGCCGGTGACGGAGGTGCCGTGGAAGGTCTCACCGGTGGGGGTGAGGAAATAGGCTTCCGGGTGCTGAAGGGCGAGGGTGCGGGCGGATTCAGAGTCGGGCGTGACGAAGCCTTCACGGAGCTTGGGGAGGAGGGTTTCGAGCGAGCTGCCGAAGCCACTGAGGACGCGGATGCAGTCGGTGAGGGGGCGGACGCCTTCGCCGTGAGGTTGCGAGGTGCGGATGGGAATTCCAGCGGCGGAGGCAGATTCGACGAGGAATGTGGCACGGCCGGCTACATCGGATTTGAGAAGACGAATGCCTTCGTCGGCGGCGTCCCAGGACTTGACGACGATGTAGTTGAGCTCTTCGCGGAGGTACTCGTCGACGAGTGGGCCGACGGTATCGTCGACTTCGAGAAAGTCAGCGAGGGTGCCGACGGTGGAGTTTTGCTCACCGGTCTGTGTAGCCCTGCGGGAGCTGGCGCGGAAGAGATTTTTGACGGTGTCGGTGGAGTAGGAGTGGTCGCGGATCAGGCCTTCAAGCGAGGTGCGGCGACCGTTCAGGCTGGCGACTTCGCCGCGGAGTTTGTCGCCCTTGCGCTTGGATTCCGACTCTTCGTTGCGTCGGGTTTCGACGGAGAGGCGCAGCTCGGAGATCTCGAATTCGAGGCGCTTGAGGCGTTCGTTGACGGACTCAAACGACATCCTGACCTGACCGCGCTGCATGCCGAGAGCCTGAAGTTCTTCGCGGGCGATGGCGGACTCGGCTACGAGGCGCTCGGATTCGCGTTCGAGGCCGGCGAGGGAGGCGGCGGCCTGGGCTTCCTCGTTGCGGACCTGGCTGGCACGCTGGATGAGCTGCATTGAGTTGCGGCGGGACTGCTCGGCCTGCTGCTCGCGTGCCTGAACGGTGCGTACGGCTTCCTGAGCGGCCTGCTGCTGGTGGTGCGCGTCCTGGCGGGAGCCGGTGGCTTCGGACGTGGCGGAATCCAGGAAGCTGCGCTGCGACTCCTGTTCACCGGCGAGCGTGGCTAGTTGTGCGCGGGCGGCTTCAAGCTCGACGGCTCCGGAGGCGAGGCGAGCGGTGAGTTCGGCGACGCGATCCTGATTGGCGGAGGTGCGGGCGGCGATGCGCTCGAACTCTACGGCGGACTGGTTGGCGGTAGCGGCGTGCTCGCGGATCTGACCGTCGAGGACGTAGCCGTGACGGACGCCCGCGGTGTGTTCAGCGTCGGCAGCTTCAATTTCGGCGTGCTGGGCGTCTATCTTGAGGGTGAGTTCGGCGATCTGCTGGCTGGCGGCGGTCTGCTCGGCGTCCAGCTGGGCGATGCGGCTGGCGAGGACGACGCGAAGCCTGGTGCGGAGTTCTTCGCGGACCTGACCGTAGCGCTCGGCCTTGGCGGCCTGGCGCTTGAGGGTGGTCATCTGCTTGGCTACTTCTTCGAAGATGTCGTTGATGCGCGAGAGGTTCTGGCGTGCGGATTCAAGCCGGAGTTCGGCGAGGCGCTTCTTGGTTTTGAAGCGAGTGATGCCGGCGGCTTCCTCAATGATGGAGCGGCGGTCCTGCGGTTTGGAGGAGAGGAGCTGGCCGATGCGCTCCTGGCCGATGATGGCGTAGGAGTCGCCGCCAAGGCCGGTGCCCATGAAGATGTCCTGAATATCGCGGAGGCGACAGATCTTGCCGTTGAGCAGATATTCGGAGTCGCCGGAGCGGAAGAGGCGGCGCGTGATGGTGAGTTCACCGGCACGGATTGGAGTGCGGCCAAACTTGCGGCGGCGGATCTTGAGGATGACATTATTACCGGTGGGGTCCGGATTTTCTTCAGCGGCTGCTGCAGCTTCGGCGTCTTCGGGGTTCAGGATGGTGCCGGGCTGGGCGTCGGCTACGGCTTCTTCAGTCTCTTCAGCGTACTGGTTGCGGAGTTCGGTCTCGTTCCAGTCGGTGGCGACGCGGCTATCGATGGTGACGTCGTTGGAATCGCTGGAATCGCTGGTACCGTCGTAGACCTTCGGATCGATGAGGGTGAGGGATACCTCGGCCATGCCCGTGGCCTTGCGATCGCGGGTACCGGCGAAGATGACGTCTTCCATCTTGATGCCGCGGAGGGATTTTGCGGACTGCTCGCCGAGGACCCAGGTGATGGCATCCGAGATGTTCGATTTGCCACAGCCATTGGGTCCAACGATGGCGGCAATCCCCTGACCGGCGAGTTGGACTTCGGTGCGATCGCAGAAGGACTTGAAACCGAGTATCTGAACTTTTTTAAGCTTGAGCATGAATGTCCTCGACTTCCGATGATTGCGCTGCAGGTTGGATCGTGCGCAATTATCGGGCGTGAGCCAACAGTATCGTCCGTATGGGAGGAGAATCAACTTCAGATCCCCTACTCATTGTGGATAAGCGGGGCGGAACACCAGGGGTTGTTGTTCCGGGAGGGATGTGTGTTTGATGGGAAGTCGACGCTGCTGGCAGGGCGAAGTTGAAAGCGGAACTGTTCTTGTAAGGTCTCGATTCCGGTTCAACTTGCGCTTGGAGCAACGTGCTTTCTATAATCCGCATATCAGAAGCACTGGGAATGAACTGCCCGCCTCCTTCATTTGGGTGATCGGGGAGTTCTGCCACCGACTGGAAGAGCTGGGAGTCGAACAGTATCCGGGGGCAAACCAGAGTGTCGATGATAAATTTTACGCAATAGAGATTATTTTGAGGAGTTCTGAATGAAGAAGGCAGCAATCTCGTCTCTCCTAGCCGTTTCGGCGTTGATGGTGGCTCCGGGTGTCGTTTCGAACTATGGAGTTGGTTTCGCGCAGGCGGCAGCCGCGGCAGGTCAGGTGCAGATGGATCCGGCGGAGTTCGCGGTCTACGACGCGGCCGTGAACAAGCAGACGACTCCCCAGACGCAGGCGCCCGCGCTTGAGGCTTACCTGACGCAGTTTCCCAAGTCGGCGGTCAAAGCTGACACGCTGCAGCGCATCATGATCGACTACAGCCAGTTTGACCATGTCAAGGCCATCGACGCCGCAGACAAGGTGTTGCTGCTTAGCCCGAACAACCTGCAGGCATACACGATCGAAGTGGCTTATCGCCGTGAGGCCGCAGAAGCCGCGACCGATCCCGCGACCAAGCAGACCGGTCTGGATGGTGCCGCGAGCTACGCCACAAAGGGCCTGAGCGCGAGCAAGCCGGAAGCCATGTCGGATGCTGATTTCACAGCGTTGAAGACCTTTGCGACGCCCACTTTTTATAGCGCCATTGCAACCGCAGCGCTGAACAAGAAAGACGCTGCCGGCGCCATAGCAGCTTTCAAATCCGAGCTTGGAGCGATGAAGGTGGAGGATACTCAGAAGCCGGGAACGGCTCTGCAGGACACCTACTATCTGGGCCAGGCTTTTTACCAGTCCACGCCGCCTGACTACGTGAGCTGCACGTTCTACACGACGCGTGCGGCCAGCTACGCGCCTGACAGCTTCAAGGCCCAGCTTCAGCCCCTCGCCACCTACTGCTACAAGAAGTACCACGGTGGCACGGATGGCTACGACGCTGTCGTTGCGGCTGCGAAGGCAAACCTGAACCCGCCTGCGGGCTTCACGATCGTGGCCGCACCTTCAGCTGCAGATATTGCTTCGAAGACCATTGCCGAGACTCCGGATCTGGCGACGCTCGCCCTCTCTGACAAGGAGTTCATCTTGCAGAATGGCAAGACGGCGGATGCGGAAAAGGTGTTCGCGACGGTGAAGGGCAAGAACACGGCGATTCCGGATGCAACGGTCATCTCCGCGACTGCCGATCAGCTTCAGGTTTCCGTTTCAGACGATGCAGTTCAGTCGAAGACGGCGGACTTTACGTACATGATGAAGACACCGCTGAAGACGGTTCCTGCGGTTGGCTCGAAGATCAGCTTGACCGGAACCTACGCTTCCTACACTCAGTCTCCGCTGATGATTACGATGAGCGATGGTGAGGAAGTAGCCAAGAAGACTGCCAAGCCGGTTACCAAGGCGCCCGTGAAGAAGGCTCCTGCGCGGCACAAATAACGGTCTGTTTGGCACTGGGAAGGCCGCCTCGGTTGAGGCGGCCGTTTCTGTCTGTGGTTGGTGCTGAGGAGGTGTGTCTCCTCACCGCACGGTCCTCCGATTTGCTGCGAGATGATAACGGCTGAGGCTTATGCGGTGAGCCTGGTGAGGGCGTTGGCGACGAAATGCTATTGCAAGGCTGGGTAAAGTCAGGGGCCTCCGTGATCGGGGACTTTGGTTGAAATCGTCGTCATGGAACAGCCGAGATTCTACTCGAGTGGTAGGGCCTCTCTACTGATAACGAAGACAAAAGGGGCAGCGTTTGATTTCGGGCATCCTGTATTACTTTCGCATCGCGCTGCAGGGAGGACGCGCGCTTCAAATGATCCCAAGCCTTTTGCTAACTGGGCCAAGAGCCATGTTCGCTAACCCCAGGAGTGCCTGTGACCCTGAAGTGGTACCCCTCTCCACCGACAAGTTGCATGGAATTTTTCGTTGGAACGGCACTGGAGTCGCTATGCTGGGAGGTGTCGCTCCTGGGCGACAGTCTCGATGGTGTCGGACCAACTAAGGGATGCGCATGCTTACCGGATTTATCAACGAGGGTCGAATGTCACACCAGCACGTGATGCGGATTGCTCCGCATATCGAAGAAGTCGTTCTGCCGAAGTTCTCGATCGCATTTCAGCCCATAGTCGACGCGCAGGAGCACTCGATCTTCGCATTTGAGGCTTTGTTGCGTGGACCGCAGGGGGAGACGTACTCTGATCTGGCTGCCGGTTTAGGAAGCAGGGCCCGTCGCGTGCTTGATCGCAGCGCCATCGTCAAGTCGCTTCGCATCGCATCGAACAAACCGGAAGAGTGGGCGGGGAAAAAGCTTTGCATCAACATCACGCCGCGTGTGAAGGGTGCGGTGCACGAAGCCGAGTTTGTGCGAAAGACGGCTGACCGCTTCAACATCGCGCCGAGTCAGATTGTTCTGGAACTGACCGAAGATGTGAAAATTAACAGCATGTATCTGCGGCACTTCCTGGAGACGCACCGGGCTCATGGTTTTTCCACCGCAATTGACGATTTTGGAGCGGGCTACGCGGGTATCAGCATGCTGGCGGATTACGTTCCGGACGTGTTGAAGCTGGATCGCTGTCTGACGAAGGGGATCGACCGCAGCGTAAACCGGCAGAGGATTATCCGAAGCTTCTGCATGCTGTGCGAATCGCTGGGGATAAAGATGATCGCCGAGGGGGTTGAGACGGCGGAGGAACTGGCATCGCTCCAGAGTCTCGGGATTCGCTTTATGCAGGGGTATTATTTTTCGAAGCCGGAGGCAGAGATGTTCGGCAAGGTTCGCTGGCAGGAAGTTCCGAGTCGGCACCGGTCTTTTGGCACGGTATTGAACCAGGTGTTCTGGTCGCTACGCTCGATGATTCCGGATGTGCAGGCGGGGACGTCCGAGATCGCTTCGCGTTAGGGATATTGCTTCGCGCTAGTTTGGGGACGACAGGCCTACTTCATTCGCCGAGAAGAAAGCGGCGAATGAAGTAGGCCTTGCCGGTTACGCCGTCGCATTCGATGAGGGTTGCGGCAAGCTTGGGATTGCCTTTGGCGGGCTCGAACTTGGTCGGCATCCCGGTGAGGAAACGCTGCAGGACAAGCTCTTTTTCGACCCCGATCACGGAGTCGTACGGTCCGGACATGCCCACGTCCGTCTGGTAGGCTGTGCCGTCGGGAAGGATGCGCTCATCCGCTGTGGGGATGTGCGTGTGGGTGCCAAGGACGGCGGTGACGCGGCCATCCAGATACCAGCCGAGGGCGACTTTTTCACTGGTGGCCTCGGCGTGGAAATCAAGGAGGATGACCTTGGCTTTGATCTTCGCGAGTAGCTCATCGGCCTTGCGGAAGGGGTCGTCACAGGCGGACATGAAGACGCGACCCTGGAGGTTAATTACGGCATAGGTCTGGCCGTCTGCCAGGGTGCCTTCGTAGACGCCGTAGCCGGGCGCCTTGGTGGTGTAGTTTGCGGGGCGGATGATCCGGCGGCCGCGGGCGTGTGAGGTCTCAGGTACGGTCATGTACTCGAAGACCTCGCGCTTGTCCCAGATGTGGTTTCCTGTAGTGATCACGTGCGCGCCGAGGTCGAAGATTTCTTCTGCGATGGAAGGCGTGATGCCGAAGCCACCGGCAGAGTTTTCGCCGTTGATGACCAGCAGATCGACTGCGTGGGTCTCCAATAACTGGGGCAGATGCTCACTAACGATATGGCGGCCGGCGGAGCCGAAGATGTCGCCGACAAAGAGAATGTTCACTGGACCGAGGTTAGCAGATTTGCGTGTGGGTGGACGTGAGACCGGGTATGCTCGCGTCTGGAGAGTTCATCATGCCACCGATTTTGCGTTCCATTCTTGCCGTCATCGCCGGCTTTGTTGCCATGAGTTTTGTGGTGATCGTTTTGACGCTACTTTCGGTGAGGTCGATGGGTTTGAAGGGCGGTCCTCCGACGGCCGGGTACCTCGTTATAAATGTCGTATTCAGCTTTCTGGCAGCGGCTGCCGGTGGCTTTGTGACGGCGCTTGTCGCTGCGGTGAAACCGGTCGAACATGCCTATGTGCTGGCCTGCGTGATGCTGGTGATGGGGGCGCTGAGCTATGCGCGCTATCGTGGCACGCAGCCGGGGTGGTACCAGCTGATGCTGGTGCTGGTGCCACCGCTTTGCGCGATTGCGGGTGCCGCAATCTGCACCAGAACCGCACGCCACCACGCGGTTTAGCGTTGTCTATGTTAGTTTGCTGAGCATGGCGCAAAATGGTCGATTCGGGTTGAGCGTGCGCGTGCTTGCGGAACTGGCGCTGACTCCGGCAAGCATGAAGACGTCGGCGGTGATCGCTGAAAGTCTGCAGACGAGCGCGGTGATGGTGCGGCGTGTCTTCGGTGCTTTGCATGAGGCGGGGTTTATAACGCAGCGTAAAGGGCCGCAGGGCGGCGTGATGTTGAAGGTCGCGGCCAAGTCGATTGGGCTGGGGGATGTTTATGCAGCGGTAGCGGGCGACTGGCCCGGAGCCGGCGAGAAGCATGTGGATGCGGTGATGAAGCGTGTTCGGGAGGACGCAGTCACGGCGATGAACGAGACGTCCATCGCCGCACTGGTCAAGAAGATGCGGAAGGGCTGAGTTACTCGGCGGACTCTCCATGGGGCTGCTCCGCGACGGCCTGCGGGCGAGCGAGCGGGCGCAGGAGTGGGAAGAGGATGACGTCGCGTATGGAGCGGGAGCCGGTAAGGATCATGGTGAGGCGGTCGATCCCGATGCCTTCGCCTCCGGTGGGTGGCAGGCCGTAGCCAAGGGCGCGGACGTAGTCTTCGTCCATCCCGTGAGCTTCATCGTCGCCGCGTTCCTTCTCGGCTGTCTGGGCTTCGAAACGGCGGCGCTGGTCGACCGGATCGTTGAGCTCGGAGAAGGCGTTACCGACCTCAAAACCGCCGATGTAGAACTCGAACCGCTCCACCCATTCGGGTTCATCCGGCTTTACCTTGGACAGCGGCGAGACGGCGAGTGGGAAGTCATAGATGATGGTCGGCTGGATGAGGAAGTCTTCTGCGACGTATTCAAAGATAGCGGCGATGGTTTTACCGTAGGGCTCGCCCTTGCTGAGATTCAGCCGGCAGTACTGCAGGTGAGCGTGCAGCTCGCGATGGTCGAGGCGCGCCTGGATGAAGGCGGGGTCGCGCTCGTAGATCATGGTGGAGATGGGGTCGCGGCCTTCCGGAATGGCGTGGTTGAGCCAGTTTGTCAAAGACTCGGCGCTCGCGAAGTCCCCGTGAACAGGTGCCTTGCCGGCGGTCGTGGGCCAGAAGCGAATGATGGCCTCACGCATGGAGAGCCTGGTCCACTTGGCAAGGTCGATCTCGTTGCCGTTGAAGGTGGCCCTGGTAGAGCCATTGACCTCAGTCGCGACGAACTGAACGAGCTCTTCCGTGAGGTTCATCAGGTCGTGGTAGTTGGCGTAGGCCTGGTAAAACTCGAGCATGGTGAACTCGGGATTGTGCTGCGTACTTACGCCCTCGTTGCGGAAGTTGCGATTGATCTCGTATACGCGATCCATGCCGCCGACGACGAGCCGCTTAAGGTAAAGCTCCGGCGCGATGCGGAGGAAGAGGTCAAGATCAAGTGCGTTGTGGTGGGTGGTGAAGGGGCGTGCCGCGGCACCGCCGGCGATGGACTGCATCATGGGCGTCTCGACTTCAAGGTAGCCGCGGTCATCGAAGAATTTACGGAGCGAGCGAAGAATCTGGGCGCGCTTGACGAAGACCTCGCGGACGTTTGGCGGTGGGGCGTCGGCGGTCAGCGCGGGTTCGGGGCAGGTTCCCTCTGAGTTCGTGTCGAAGGCGGCTTCAGGGTCGTTGGCGAGCTTGGGGGCGGGTCCGTGCTCTGCCTGCTTGGCGGACTGGCCGGTGTTCATGAAGAGGTCGACGTAGCGCTGGCGGTAACGTAGCTCAACGTCTTCGAGGCCGTGATATTTGTCTGGCAGGGCAAGCATGGCCTTGGCCAGAAAGGTCAGTTTGGAGACGTGCAGCGTGGTTTCGCCGGTGCGCGTGATGAAGAGATAGCCGCTGACGCCTATGTGGTCGCCGAGGTCCAGCAGTTTGTAGATGGCGAACTGATCTTCGCCAACATCGTCTTTCCGGACGTAAATCTGGAGGCGCAGGCCACCCTGCTGAAGCTGCGCGAAGCCGGCCTTGCCCTGCACACGAATCTGCATGAGGCGGCCCGCCACCGACGCTTCGATGCGGTTGGCCGTGAGCTGTTCGGCGGTTACGGCGTGGGTACAGTCGATGTACTTGTGGCGCAGCTCCGGGATTGTGGCGGTGGTGGCAAAGCTGTTGGGATAACGGGCTTCGGCGGGCGTCAGGCCCTGGTTTTGACCGAGCACGGCAATCTGGTTGAGTTTTTCCTGTCGCAGGGCAAACAGCTTTTCTTCAAAATCTGACTCGAACAATCTCGTTTCCTCGTCTTCTCTGGATCCAGACTTCAAGAGTATCGCGCTCGTACTGTCTCGGGCGATAATGAGGGATGGCCGATGAGAAGAAACCGGGAAATGGACCGCAGGGCGGACTAGGCGACCTGGTGAAGGCCGAGTCGATGATTCAGCTTGCGATCGCGCTGCCGGCGGGATGCCTGATTGGCTGGCTCTTCGGCAGCTTCCTGGATCGTCACTTCCATCAGTCCTGGATGGCGATTACCGGCATCCTGGTGGGTGCGGTTGGCGGATTTATTCAGATTTATACGACAGCCCAGCGATTCCTGAAGCGAGGGAATTAGTGGCTGATTTCGCCCTGCTCGAAGGCCTTTCCGACGCGGACTTTAAACGCACGATGCTGGCAGCGCTGAAGCTGCTGGCGGTGTTGTCCGTGGTGGCCATGGCGCTGTTCTGGTGGAAATCCGGCTGGCAGAGTGCGGCTTTGCTGCTTGTTGGAGCGGCAATTTCCGGGTCCTCCCTGTGGGAGTGGCTGCGCTTGATGACCGCTGTCATGGACCGCATGGACGCGGGGTCGAAGGCGCGTCCGATGGGTATGGTTCTAGTGGGTTTCTTCCTACGTCTGGGCCTTAGTTTAGTGATGCTTTATGTTAGTCTTAAGTATCTGCACGGCACCGTTCTAGCACTTGCAGTCGGTCTTGGACTGGGTGTTTTTTCGCTCAGCGTTGAGGGTATCCGACTGATGAAGAGGTGGACGGTTTAGCCGCAGCGGATCACTTTTCTTATGCCCACACAGCTTCTACTTACCAGATTTCTGAACGCTCACTTCGCCACGCCAGTGACGAACTTGCTGAGTGCGATGCATATCCATCTCCTGCACCCGCAGGCTCCCATTACCAACGCTTTTGCGATGGAATTGCTGATCTTCGCGGCACTGCTCGTCTACTTTGTCATCGTGAGGGTGACGCTCTCGGTTGAAAAGCCGGCGGCTCCACAGCACCTTGCGGAGATGACGCACGGCTTCGTGCTGGAACAGAGCGAAGCAATCATCGGACATGGTTACGAAAAGTTTGCCGCGTACCTGACGACACTTGGCCTCTTCATCCTGCTGGGCAACCTGATGGGTCTGGTCCCGGGACTGGAGTCCCCGACGGCAAATGTTGTAGTGCCGCTTGGCTTAGCGCTGGCCACGTTTATTTATTACCACTACCACGGCATCCGTTCCAATGGCTTCAGCTACATCAAGCAGTTCCTCGGACCAGTGTGGTGGCTTGCGCCGCTGCTTCTGCCAATCGAGATCATCTCGCACTGCGCACGTGTTCTTTCGCTCACGGTCCGTCTCTACGCCAACATGTTCGCAGGCGATCTGCTGACCCTGGCATTCTTCTCGCTGCTTCCCGTGGGTCTGCCGCTCATCTTCCTGGGCCTTCACTTTGGCGTGGCCATCATCCAGACTTACGTCTTCATGCTGCTTGCGATGATTTATCTTTCGCTCGCTGTTGCGCACGACCACTAGAGTTCAGTCACAAGGTTTGCCGGTCGCGGGGCGCCCCCTCTTGACCGGCCGCACGACTCGTCGCCTAGCGTGAGGGTGCCAGTACGGTGAGCATCAACCACCCACTGGCGGCGAACATCTTGACGGGGGCAGGAGAATCAAATGCGTAAGCTTCAGTACATCTTTATGACGTTGGCCGCGTTATTGTTCGCGACCCCGGCATTCGCACAGGGCGCCGAAGCGGCGAACGTTTATGCACCGCTCGCTGCCGGTCTCGGCATGGCCCTCGCCGCTGGTCTCTGCGGACTTGGCCAGGGTAGGGCAACTGCCTCGGCCACCGAAGCGCTCGCCCGCAACCCCGGCGCCCGTCCTGGAATCTTCATCTTCCTGATTCTCGGTCTTGCCTTCATCGAATCCCTCGCGCTCTTCACGTTCGTTATCATCTTCTTGTTTGTGAAGTAAGCTCCGCCTCTGCCCTCGATCGAGAACGGCCTCCGCTTTGATGCGGAGGCCGTTCTTCTTTTGGTGCGGGATCTAAGGAACCTCTGTACAGGTATGCGGGTAGCTAACGGATGGGAGTGGTGGAGTTTGGTGCGGATGGATTCCATGCCGGGCTGGGTTTGGCTTGAACGGGTCAACCGTTGATTTCAGGCGCGGGTCTGCGTGAGTCCGACCAGGCGTTTGCGGTGGAGGTAGAGGTTGACGAGCGCGGGGTAAGTATAAAATCTGTGGTGGTTCTTGGCGAGACCTCGGTAGCGCACTTTGTCGAAGCCGAAGATGCGCTTAAGGATGCGGAAGGGATGTTCGACCTTTGGCCGCACACTCGACTTACTCCGATTCTTTGCTCGTTCTAACTGGTCCACGCGGTTCTTGTATCTGGTGCGTTTGCAAAGCATGTCCTTACCTTTGAGAGCACCCTCTTGAATGGCTTTGGTCTGGCCCTGGTAGCCGCCGTCGCGCCATACCTTGCGCGCTGGTCGCCGTGCAACAGATCGGGCAGCACGCGGCAGTCCGCCACGTTGGCCGCCGTCGTCACCACAATATGCACCGTGCCCGCCCTTGCATCGACGCGGATATGCGCCTTCAACCCGAAGTATGACCGGTTGCCCTTCTTCGTCTGGTGCTTCTCCGGATCGCGCTCATGCGTCGCGTTCTTGGTCGACAAAGGCGCATGGATGATGGTCGCATCGAAGGTCGTGCCGGTCGCAATCCGGATGCCGTGCGCCTCCAGGTGGAGGTTCACCGCATTGAGCATTCTGCCGCACAGATCGTGCTTTTCGATCAGATGGCGGAAGCGGCATATGGTCGTCTCGTCCGGCGCAGGAGCCGCGCCAAGGTCCACGCCGACGAACCGCTACAGCACCGGAGATTTATACAACGCCTCTTCCACACCGGGATTGGACAAGTTGAACCACTGCTGCACGAAGTAAGTCCGCAGCATAATCTTGAAACCCACAGGACGACGTCCGTTGCCCGCCTTCGCGTAATGCGGCTTTCCTAACGACGATAGTTTAGACCACAGAACGACTAACTCCATCTCATCCAGAAAAGCTCGCGACGGCTCTTCCGACCGTACTTCTGGAACTCCACCTGACTCGCAAACGTCCGCTGATTCATCGATGTCTACCCTCGACTATCAGATTAATCAACCAGACCATGGACTCAAAACTTATGCAGAGGGTCCCTAGAGAAAGCTATGAAAAAGACGACAAGATGCCGCCTTGGAGACCGTCCGAAGTGTATCTCAAGGTGCCGGGTTTGCCACGCATGATGAAACTGACTTTGGGTGGCTATCTCCGAACTCAGTGATTCTGCACTCTTCGAAAATAGAACAGTAGCAAGCGCTTGCGCTCAGATGAAATCGGCTCTTATTCAATTTTTCCCATTCTGCAAGAGATGCAGATGAGCCGACTGGCTTTGGCCATTTAAATACCGAACGATCATCACCACTACGCATAAGCGTTCCCGAAATCTGCTGCGAGGTAAAATGCAGCCCTGGATCGAGTTTGGCGATTTTCTCGTAAAGGGAACCACCTCGGTAGTCGTTACCCTCGGAATCAACAACGCGGAACCAGGCGATTTGCGCTGGCCCAGTC
>JAYVZP010000101.1:0-21297 GCA_043783275.1 Rhodanobacteraceae bacterium | reverse complement strand
CTCGTCCAGCCCATGACGGTTACCACCACGGGGACCGATGGCAAGAACACAACGCAGACGATTACAACGCAATCGATAGCCCAAGGTCCCGTCGCCTCTCAGGAAGCTATCAAGATGCTGGGTACCAACGGCGGTGGGTTCTTCAACACCAACAGCGCTCATCCTTTTGAAAATCCAACGCCTCTTTCCAACCTGCTTCAGATGTTCTCGATCTTTCTGATCCCCGCCGGGTTGACAGTGACACTGGGACGGATGACGAAGAAGCCCGCCCACGGCTGGGCTGTATTTGCTGCGATGGCTACGCTGTTCTTTGTCGGCGTCTTTGTCGCCTACTACGCGGAGGCTCAACCCAACCCGATCCTTCATACGTCGGCCCTGCATATCGATCAGCAGGCCTCGGTATTGCAGCCGGGGGGGAATATGGAGGGGAAGGAAGTTCGCTTCGGAATAGCCAACTCCGCCCTCTTCGCGACTGTCACGACCGACGCGAGTTGCGGTGCCGTCAACGCGATGCATGACTCCTTCATGCCGCTTGGAGGTCTCGTCCCTCTAGTCAACATCATGCTGGGAGAGGTCATCTTTGGCGGCGTCGGAGCGGGGCTCTACGGGATGTTGATCTTTGTCATCCTCGCAGTCTTCATCGCCGGATTGATGGTCGGCCGTACTCCGGAATACCTGGGAAAGAAGATCGAGTCATTCGACGTGAAGATGGCGATGCTTTATATCCTCATCTTCCCTTTGTCGATTCTCGGATTTTCTGCCGTCTCGCTCATGATGCCGAATCTTGGCTTGAGTGCGCTGGGTAACGGTGGACCACACGGGCTTTCAGAGATTCTCTACGCCTTCACATCGGCAACAGGGAACAACGGATCGGCCTTCGCCGGGCTTAGCGCGAACACGCATTGGTACAACCTGTCCCTGGGGGCTGCCATGCTCATCGGACGCTTCTTGATGATTGTGCCCATGCTCGCGATTGCTGGCAACCTTGCGCAAAAGAAGCTCGCTCCCCCATCGCAGGGAACTTTTCCTGTCGATACTCCTCTGTTCACCGTCCTGCTGGTTGGCACCATCATCATCGTCGGCGCGCTTACCTTCTTCCCTGCACTCTCGCTTGGCCCCATTCTTGAGCACCTGCTCCTTAATGCCGGCAAGGTTTACTAAGGACCTCTCATGGCAAATACAAGCAAGCGCTCCCTTTGGGATACCAAAATCATCAGTCGTGCACTCGGGGACGCGTTCGTCAAACTGGATCCGCGGACGATGATGAAGAATCCGGTCATGTTCGTCGTCGAAGTCGGCAGCGTCATCACCTCAATCTACGTAGTCCGCAATCTCCTGGGTGGTCATCACTCGCTGCGCTTCGATCTGCAGATCACCCTTTGGCTCTGGTTCACCGTACTGTTTGCCAACTTCGCTGAAGCTATGGCGGAAGGGCGGGGCAAAGCCCAGGCCGACGCGCTTCGCAAGGCGAAATCGGAGACCACTGCCGTTCGCTTTGCCCTCAACGGCACGACCGAAAATGTCCCCAGCTCCGACCTCCGCTCAGGAGACGTATGTCTCATCATCGCCGGCGGCATGGTCCCGGGAGATGGAGAAGTCATCGAAGGCGTTGCCTCCGTCGACGAGTCCGCGATTACGGGCGAATCGGCCCCAGTCATTCGAGAGGCTGGAGGAGACCGCTCTGCTGTTACCGGAGGAACCCGCGTCCTGTCCGATCAGATCAAGGTCCGCATCACCTCCAACCCCGGTGAAACCTTCCTTGATCGGATGATTGCGCTCGTGGAAGGTGCGGAACGCCAGAAGACGCCAAATGAAATTGCTCTCAACATCCTCCTGGCTGGCTTGACCATCATCTTCCTCCTCGCGGTCGTCACGCTGCAGCCAATCGCGATCTACTCGAACGCCCCCCAAACCGTCTTCGTTCTCATTTCACTGCTGGTGTGTCTCATCCCCACTACGATTGGCGGCTTGCTCTCCGCCATCGGTATTGCAGGCATGGACCGGCTCGTTCAATACAACGTCCTTGCCATGTCGGGTCGTGCGGTAGAGGCGGCAGGCGATGTCAGCACGCTTCTGCTGGACAAGACCGGTACCATCACCCTCGGCAATCGTCAGGCTACTGAATTCATCCCCGCGCCGGGCGTAAGCAAAGACCAGCTTGCGGACGCCGCTCAGATCTCCTCTCTCCCTGACGAAACCCCGGAAGGCCGCAGCATCGTTGTTCTCGCCAAGGAAAAGTACGGCTTGCGGGGTAGAGAATTAGCAGATCTCAAGGCAGAGTTTGTACCCTTCTCCGCTCTTACCCGCATGTCCGGGGTCGATATGGCCGGGCGCTCCATCCGCAAGGGTGCAACGGACTCCATCGCTGCTTTCATTCTGCAAAATGGCGGAACGATGCCCGATGAGGTGCGATCGGCGGTAGAAACAGTTGCTCGGGCGGGCGGAACCCCCCTCGTCGTTGCGGAAAACGGCCGTGCCCTGGGTGTCATCCACCTCAAGGACATCGTCAAGGGTGGCATGAAGGAGCGCTTCGCTCAGCTTCGCGCCATGGGAATCAAGACCATCATGATCACCGGCGACAATCCCCTCACTGCGGCCGCGATTGCAAGAGAAGCTGGCGTGGACGACTTCCTCGCCGAGGCCAAGCCCAAGGACAAGATGGACCTGATCCGGCGCGAGCAGGCGGATGGCAAGCTTGTGGCGATGACAGGCGACGGAACGAACGATGCCCCCGCCCTCGCCCAGGCCGACGTAGGCGTGGCCATGAACTCGGGAACACAAGCCGCCAAAGAAGCCGGCAACATGGTCGATCTTGACTCGAATCCGACCAAGTTGATTGAGATCGTGGAAATCGGCAAGCAGCTCCTCATGACACGAGGCGCCCTGACCACCTTCTCCATCGCAAACGACGTCGCGAAGTACTTTGCCATTCTTCCGGCAATGTTCGCCGCTACTTTCCCGGTGCTCAATGCCCTCAACATCATGCATCTCAAGACGCCACAGTCTGCGATCCTCTCCGCGGTGATCTTCAATGCCCTCATCATCATTGGCCTCATTCCGCTGGCATTGCGTGGCGTCGGTTATAAAGCGATGTCTGCCGAAGCTTTGCTGCGTCGCAATTTGTTGATTTACGGCGTTGGCGGTCTCATCGCTCCCTTTGTGGGCATCAAACTAATCGATCTCTTGATCACCGCCGTTCATTTGGCATAAAGGCTCTCGTCATGCGTCGTAACCTGCTCATTTCGCTCCGCTTTACCGTTGTCACCACACTATTGTTCGGGCTCGCTTATCCAGCGGTCGTGACCGGGGCCGCTCAACTTCTATTCAAGGACAAAGCGAACGGTCAACTGATTCACCGGGATGGAGTCCTGGTTGGCTCCCGTATCCTGGGGCAAAATTTCTCAGGGCCGGCTTACTTCCACTCTCGGCCCTCCGCTGCGGGCGCGGGTTATGACGCTGCAAACTCAAGCGGATCAAACCTGGGTCCGTCCAGCAAAAAACTCCTGGATCGCATCAGCACCGATGCCAGCTCCGCGCAGGCAGATCACCCGGGCAGCGATATTCCCGTTGACCTCATCACGGCGTCCGGTTCAGGACTGGACCCCCACATTACCCCGGCCGCAGCAGCCTTTCAGATTTCGCGCGTTGCCAAAGAACGCCACCTCGCTGAAGATGCAGTAAAGCAGGCAGTTGGCAGGCATACAGAAGGACGGCAGCTTGGCTTCCTCGGTGAGCCGAGGGTCAACGTACTTGAACTCAACCTGGATCTGGACGGACAGGTTGCGAAAACAATAACGCCGCAGTAGGATCGCCCTCCGCGGAGAATATGCGTCTTCTCTCATGCGGTGCAGCGGTCCTCTGTCGGTGTTGGGCCTTATTTACCGCTACTCTGGAGCATGTAGAAGATGAAACATTCTTCCCGAACGCCCCGAAAAATAGCTGTGCGAGCAGTTGCTGTCCTCTACACGTTGCCCTTATTACTCGCAGGAACTGTTTGCTTCGGACAGCAAACGCCGGATCGACCCGCACCAGCCCCACCGGCCGCACCAGTCCTACCGGCCGCACCAGCCGCCACCGGAAGCTTTCAGGAGCGCCTTCGGACCTTCTACTATCAGGACTGGACGGGGACTACCCCCTCTACTCCGAACCCTCCGCGCCGTGGTTTGGATTCCCCCCTCAACTCGCCTCCCTTCCCCAATGTGGATTGGTCGTACGGCGGATCGCCCACCATTGGCGAGGCGGACACCAACGTTTATCCACTGATGACGGCGATCAACGGAGCCAGGAGCCGTACCAAGGTCTACGGGTGGGTTGAGCCTTCCTTCAACCTCAGCACTTCGCGTGGCCGAAACACACCGGTCGCCAATGATGCGTTCCCGAATTCGGTTCAGCTCAATCAATTTGTTGTCTACGTTGAACGGCTCCCCGACTCTGTGCAACGCGATCACATAGATTGGGGTTTTCATCTCACGTCGTTCTTCGGAACGGACTATCGTTTCACGACTGACAAAGGTTATCTCAGCACGCAACTGATCGATCACGATCGCCAGTATGGATTCGATCCAGTCCTCGAGTACGTCGACGTCTATTTCCCTCATGTCGCAAAGGGCATGAACGTCCGGGCAGGCAGGTACATCTCTATACCCGGCATTGAGGCGCAGCTCACACCCAACAACTACATGTTCAGCCATTCGCTGCTTTACTCCGTTGACCCCTTCACCGATACGGGAGTTCTGGCCACGGTCCAGGTCTCAGATCAGTGGGTCGTGCAGGCCGGCGTAACCGGAAGCCATGATGTTGCCCTGTGGACCGCTGACGCGAAGCCCTCATTCACCGGTTGTGTCAGCTACACCACGAAGAGTGTCAACGACAACATCTACCTGTGCGCTAACGGTATAAATGATGGCAAGTACGCCTATAACAATCTTCAAATGTACGATGGCACCTGGTACCACAAGTTCGGAAAGACCTGGCACATAGCGACCGAGGTCTACAGCATGTACCAGCGCGATGTTCCCAGCATCCACGGAACCCTCATTCCGGAAAAGGGGACCAATGGCGCCAACTGCCGTCCCGGTCTGCAGTCCTGCCTGGCACCCGAGTGGGCCGTGGTGAACTACTTGAACAAACAGCTTTCACCGCATGATTTCGTCTCCTTCCGCAGTGACTTTCTCAATGACAAGAAGGGGCAGAGAACCGGCTATTCGACACGGCTCAATGAAGGAACTCTGATGCTGAGCCACTGGATCGGATCGACCGTACAGATTCGGCCGGAACTCAGGTTCGACCACTCATGGGATGCCAAAGCTTACGACAGAGGCACGCGGCGCAATCAGTTCACCTTTGCAAGTGACCTCATCATTCACTTCTAACCAGCAAGCCGGATTTCGCCTCGTTCAGATCTTCCTGCCTCTGCTCCAGCGGAAGCGTGAAAGAGAAGACCGACCCTACGCCGGGCTGGCTCGTGACATGCATCGATCCACCGTGGGCCTGCACAATGGCCCTTGCTATGGCGAGCCCCATACCCGTTCCCTGTACACGGGTACGCTGTCCTTTGCCCCGAAAGAACTTGTCGAAGATCATCACCTTCTCCATATCTTCGATGCCCGTCCCACGATCCGCGACACTGATCATCACGCCACTGGCTGTCGCTTCTGCACTGATGAAAATGGGTGATCCTGCGGGAGAGTATTTCGCCGCGTTGCTCAGCAGATGTTGAAGAACGGCGCTGATTCGCTTCAGATCGAACCTGACGACGGGCAGATCGGCCGGTAGCCTGACTTCAGCTTTTCGGGTTTTGAGAAGACTCTCCGCATCGCTCAGTGCAAGGGCAACCACCTCGCTAATGCTATGGACCTGAAGATCAAGACGGATCTCGTGGGTTTCCAACTCCGCCATCTCCATGGATTGCCGTACAAGATGAGTAAGGCGCTCCGACTGCAAGTCAATATTTTCAAGTTGGGAGGCTATTTGTGGATTGAACTTCTCCTCACTCTTCCTCACCTCCTGGATTGCGGCGGCGATCGATTCCAGCGGCTCCTTAAGCTCGAAGGTAACGGAGTCGAGAAGTGCATTTCTAAGGCGTTCGCTCTCCCGCGAAGCTTCTACCCGAGTAATGGTCTCCATCGCGCTTGCTCGTTCGACAGCGATCGCCGCGAGCCCGCAAACCGCATCGAGAACCTCAGGTGATAATCCTGTTCCCGAGACGGCCAACGACCCCAGGGTCCGCGTACCCAGAAGGATTGGAACCAGTGTCAAAGAATGTTCAGAATCGATGACGTGGTGGCGCGAGAAGGCCGCGTCGCGGAGCTGGCCCGATCGGCTTTCGGAGAAGTCTGGACGGGATCGATAGGTCCGTTCTCCGGCCAGCAGGTATACGGCTACTCCGTCCAGGTTGAAGATCGTTTCAATCCTTCTGGGCATCGAGTTGAGCAGCTCGGCTGTATTGCCGGCGAGGAGCATCGTCTGAGACAGGTCATACAGTTTTTCGGTCTCGCGCTGCCGCCGTCGCGCGTCCTCGGCCTCTTCCTTGGCCTTCTCCGCCAGCCTGCTCCCAATCGCCCCGGAGATAATGAAAGCAAGCAAAGCAACCCAGTTTCTGGGATCCCTTACGGTAAAAGTAAACACGGGGGGAAGGAAGAAGAAATTAAAGGCGGCGGCAGACAAAAGAGAGAGGTAGATCGAGTGCCGCAGCCCCCATCGGGAGGCCACAAGGAGGATCAGTACCAGGAAGGTCAGCGCTACTGTAGTCTCGTTGACGTGAAGCCAGCGGAAGTATACCCATGTGACAAGCGAGATGCCCAGAGTCGAAACAAAGTAATGTGCGACAATCCGGCTTGTAATCTTCATCTCAATTGGCTTCCCATCTTGGATCTGGCTCTGTCGTAGATATTATGCCCAAATTGAATACCGCTTCCGTCAACAACCGGGCAACCACGCGAACTCCTGAGGAATGGCTTAACAAGGTAGATCCTTTGTTGAAGACCAAAGGAACGTTCAAGCTTTTCCTTGGCTATGCTCCAGGCGTCGGAAAGACGTTCAACATGCTGTCGGAGTCCATAAGACGGCGTGAACGCGGTGAGGACATCGTAATTGGGATCGTAGAAACTCACGGGCGCCCTCGAACCGCTGAACTGGCTGCGGGGCTGGAGCAAATCCCCCGGAAGATGATCGAATACAAAGGGGTCTCTTTCGGGGAGATGGACCTGGACGCGATCCTGTCTCGACACCCCGCGATTGTGTTGGTGGATGAGCTCGCCCACACGAATATAAAAGGCAGCCTCCACGCGAAACGATATGAAGATGTCATGGCCCTTCTCGACGCCAACATCGATGTTCTTTCCACCATGAACGTCCAGCACATCGAGAGTGTCTCCCCTACCATCCACAGCGTCACCGGGGTAGACATTCGAGAGACGGTACCCGATTGGGTCATCCAGCGTGCCGATGAAATCATCATGGCAGATCTAACCCCCGAAGCCCTTCAGACGAGGATGCGGCGCGGTGACGTCTACCCTGTTGAACGAGCAGAGGCCGCTCTGTCCAACTTCTTTCGTCGTGGGAATCTGATTGCCCTTCGAGAGCTCGCTCTTCAGCATGTGACGAAGGCCGTTGACCGGACCCTCACGGCGTACATGGATGCTGAACAGATTGAGGCCAACTGGGCTATTCGTGAGCGTGTCGTCGTTTGTATCAGCGAGAGCAGGGAGTCTCAGGCCCTCATCGCGCGAGGTGCAAAAGTAGCGGAAGGCGTCGGTGGAGAGCTCTTTGTGTTGCACATTGAGGTGGAACGTTCCCGAAAAGCTGCGGATGAATCCTCCCTTGCTGCCAACCTGCAATTTGCTCGAACCTGCAATGCCCAGATCGTCATACTCCCCGGAGAAAACGTTGCGGAAAGTGCCGCGGCCTTCGTACGGGATAAGCACATCACCCAGATCGTCTTCGGACGGAGCGCCGTGCGGGGCTGGCGACAATACCTCTACTATTGGTCGATCCAGCACTTCCTAAAGGAGTCACCCAACGTGGATGTCCATATCGTGACCCAGCATCGTACTGGCAGATGATCTATCTCTGTGGCACTCGTTCTCGTTGATGCGGCTGCTTCGATACCGTCCTTTGTGAAATCGGAAACTTGGCTTCAAGCGACGGAAGAACGCTGTACGGCATCATCTTCCATCCTTTCAGATCAACCGCAGAGAGAGGTTTCAGCAACTCCAGAGGAAAAGCCCCGGAACTCAGCCAGCGTTCCTGAGAGCTTTGCTCAATCACCACGGGGATGCGGTCGAAGGAGAGAGGAAGTTCAGGATCGGGGTGAACATCGATCAGGGCAAAGCTCTCCACCACCTCACCGATATCATCCATCCAACTCTCCCAGACGCCTGCGATCGCAAAAATTGCCTCATTGGCAAGAGAGAAAGACGACGGCGTGGAGCCCGGGCGGACGACCTCTGTAAATTCATGAAACGCCGTCGCAGGAATCAGACCCCGCCTGCGCTTGAATGCGCTCCGAAAATTGTTGCAGCAGGTCATGGCTTCTGCATGAGCCTCCATCAGATCGTCCGCCTGGTGATCGTCGTGCGCACAGGAAGGAATCAATCCCAGGCGCATCGGAGAAAGAACACGTCTTCCGGTCACTGGGGATATACGCAGGACCGGATGCACGCTCGGGAACACGTCGTTATCGACAAGACTTAGATCCGGCAAACTGGAGATTGGATTGCCGGTCCAGCGGGCCAGGTCGTCAGGGGTGCACGTCAGTCTGAATTTTGGGAACATAAGCCATTCGCTTTCGCGAGCGCTTTGTATGACACGTTTCTATCGGTTATGCAGGGAGAGGTTTGGGAAGGTCCCGACCGTGTGACGTTCGCCGAAGACAAGCCCGAATGCGAGCCTCCACAATAGCGAGGCTGAACGGCTTCCAGACAAAGTCATCGGCTCCTGCATCGAGGGTCTCGATCAGGATGGCAGAGTCTGTGTCAGCCGAGAACGCGATGATATGGGCTTCAGAGTTTGCCCGGACCTGCTTACAGAACCTTGCTCCCCCAAGACCGGGAGTCGAAACATCCAGAAGCACAACGTCAGGATCCCACGTGGCGAGCTCGGCCATCCCCTCCGCTTCGCTGCGGCCAGTGTGGACGTTGTATCCGCCCTTCAAAAGGGTCACACGTAAACCCTCTTCGGGGTCATAGTCTTGGCCAAGCATCAGGATCTTCGCGGCTTGATCTGTCATAGATAAAACCCCTCGGCTTTTGAGGCGCGATAGCTGGTACCTGGTGGTCCTCGCAAAGGGCAGGACCACCCGTCCAGAGCAGATTAAAACTCGAATCTCAGAGCAAACTGGCCCGTGCGATTGCTGGCATTCTCGGCAGTTGTAGCGGTTTGCAGCTCCCCGAATCCGGTGTTGTCAATCTGTGTGGCAGGAGGAGCAAAGTTGGTGTGATTCAGAATGTTTGTAAAGCTGCTCTCAAATCGAATCTTGGTGCCGTCTGACACGCGAAAGGTCTTGGCGATACCCAGGCTAAGCGTCTTCGTTCCAGGTCCTTCCAGAATGCCGACACCTGCATTCCCAAACCGCCCGGCTCCTGACGGTGTCGCCTGGAACGCGGCGAGATTGAAGTACTGATTTATCGAACGTCCCTTGGAGAAATCATTCGAGATAACATCCGGCCGGAGCAAAGCGCCGCGGTTCTGGACGTTTGTGTTGGACTCGTCTGCTGAAGTGCTGATGCTTGGTGTCTGCCATGGGCCGGTTTCAACCAGCGCAATGGTGTTGATATCCCAACCACCGACAACCCGGTCCAGAACAGCGTTCCCGTTTATAAACCTGCGGCCCTGACCAAAGGGAAGTTGAACAATCCCGGTCGCTAGAAAACGCTGACGTCGTGTGCCTTCAACGTTGCCGTAAGCCTGCCCGATATGGAACCTGTCCGCGATAGGGATCCCGTAATTTACCTCACCGGCGAATCCGCTTGGAACGTCGCCTTGATTGTCAGCCTTGTTGTCTGCCAGGGTATAGTTTGCGTCGAAGTAAAGACCATGAGCCATCCGGTGCGAGGCCTCAATCTCAAGAGCCTTGTAGTTGGATTTACCCGTGTTGAAGGTGCTGTAGAGCTCATTCCAGTTCTGAAAGGGCGCCCGGCTATCGACATAAACCCCTGCAGTGCCCGCCGCCGCTGAGTTATAAGCAGTGGTGCTCGCATGAATCTGGTTCACGTCTTCCGTAATGTTCAGACGATAGCTATGCATACCGACAAGACTGACGCGAAGCGTGTCGTTATTCGTAAGCTGGCGCTCAACCGTCAGGTTGTACTGGTTAGACTGGGGATCGCGATACCGTGGATCGACCCCCTGGTCCAGATTGCCACCACCATATTGAACTCCGGTACTTGCGGGGGCCGTGTTGGGAAACTGAATAAGTGGCTGTCCCTGTGCATTCAGCGAGTTCGTGTAGGTATGCAGGTTGGATGTCGGATTCCCACTATTGTTGAAGGAAAGCGGACCCAGATTTGTCATGGTGTAGATCCCGAATCCTCCCCGAATCACGGTCTTCGTGTCGTTGAACGGACGGTATGCCAGAGAGACCCGCGGCTGGAAATCACCTTTGTAAGTCTGACGAAGTCCTTGCGGGAGGCCTGCCTGCGAGGCCGTCTCATACTTCGAGCAGGGGATTTGGGTCTGATTGAGGTTGCAGGCATTGAACGACTGCTGAAAAGCCAGGTTCGAGCCTGTCAGCTTCTGCGACACCAAATTTGCCGCCAGACTATCGGGCACAATGATGGAGTTCGTCGCCTGGTCAAAATTGGCCAGGTCGCCTGAGTTTTCTGTGAAGGCCGGCAGGACCTGGTAGCGCGCGCCATAGCTGAGCGTAAGCCGACTATTCACCTGCCACTCATCCTGCAGGAAGAAGCTGGATTGAACGCCCTTGCCAGATACGTCCGGACTGGACACGGCGAAGAAAACTGTCGTTGGCAGGCCCTCAAGAAAGTCACCGAAAGCATTTCCGTTGCCAGCCGCATCTTTTACAAAAGTCGGCTGGAAGGTGAAAGAGCCAAAATCATCCGACGGCTGGAACGTCTCGATATCGAAGTAACGAACCCTGCGTATATCGACGCCGCCCTTCAGCGTGTGCTTTCCAATCGTGAAAGTAAGATTGTCGCTGAACTGCATGGACTTTGATTGAGTCACGCCCGTCTTGTCCCGGCCGATCGCGGTGAAGTTAGTACCCGCATTGAAGTTGAAGGTCGGGAAAGCGCGGGTCAGCGGATGCTGGCTCAGGTCCACTCCGGTCAAATTGAGTTGCTGTAGAGCGGTCGCCCCGGAGATCGGGAAGCCGACGCTTGTCGTCACATTCGTGAAGCCAAATCTGAACTCGTTCAGCAGGCGTGGCGTGATGGTGAAAGTATGCGAGACGAGCAGGCTGCGATTGTGAATACTGTCCGAGTCATTCGGAAGAAGCGGGTTGGCGTAATCCGCAGTAATGTTCTTCCGGCTGAAACGGGCATAGATGGACTGTTTAGAGTTGATCGTCTGATCGACTCGCAGGTCCGCGCCATCGGTACGGGCCGGTGTGGACTGGAAGTTCTCATAATTGAAGCCGGAATTTCCTTCCACATTCGGAAGTGGATAGTACTGCAGGAGAGCCGCAGCGGTGGCATTCATGCTCCCCTTGGGAATGATCGGACCGGGTGTGCCATCGGCATTGGTCATCCCGGTAAGGTCGCCGCTTCGTTCTGCCAGCGTAGGAACGAAAAACTGTTGCGCAATTGAAAGAGTCCGGCGATTTCCCTCATAATCCGCGAAGAAAAAAGTTCGGTTATTGCCGTTGTATAGATGGGGAATGTTGACCGGTCCGGAAACGGATCCTCCAAAGGTGTTGAAGTTCTTTGGGGCTTTACCGCTAAACCCGTGGGGGCTGGCGTCCAACGCCGAATTCTGGAAATACTCGAACAGGCTCCCGTGATAACGATTGCCGCCGCTCTTCGTGGTGAAGGTTACATCGCCCACCTGGGAGAACTCCGCACTGTTATTAAACGCTGTAACCTTCACCGCGGCGATACCCTCCTGCGACGGATAAGCATCCTGAAGCGCTCCATTCTGTCGCACGTTCGCCGTGGAGATGCCGTCGACCGAAAAGTTGACCATCGACGAACTAGCCCCACCCAGGGCTATGTTGCCCTGGCTATCCTGTTGCACATTGGCCGACAGGCTAAGCGCACCAAGCGGACTCGTCGTGGTCGCCCGATTGTTCAGCGGCAACTGGGTCATCAAGGTGTGATCCTTGGAGTCTCCGATCGAAGCATCTTCGGTATTGATTTGATCCGAGTTCGAGGTGACCTCTACAGTCGTAGCCTCTGAAGCCACGTTCAATGCAACCGTGACGCGCATATCCTGACGAGCCCCAAGAGTCACACCCGTAAGGTTTACAGTCGCAAAGCCGGCATGCGAAGCCTTCAATGTGTAAAGACCCGGTTTAATGTTTTCAAACAGGAAGGCGCCGGAGTCATCGCTCGTCACACTCTTCTCTGTGTTTTCCTCCACGCTATGCAGCACCAGAGACGTGCTCGGGATGGTGGCTCCCGTGGTATCAGTTGCAACTCCACGAACACTTCCAAACGTCGACTGGGCGGACATGTGTGCCGGCAAAAGTAGAAGAGCGAATAATCCCGGCGCCAAAGCGAGTGATTTGAGATGGATCACAGTGTTGCTTTTCATGGTTGCTTACCTCGTTGCCGCACTTCTATGGAGACGCGTTACGTCAGTAGAGAACGATTCGCATAAGGGAGGCATCGGGAACAATCACCTATTTTCCTTATGCCTTCCTTACGGTCACTTGGCGATCATCCGATCAGCGGTTCTTATAAAGTCGAGGCAAGCAGGATGAAAATAATGCACACCGGGCCCGAGTTGCGTGCAGCGGGACTAGCCAGGTACGTTCGGGTGTCGGAGCGGCTGCATCAGCAATCGCGAAAGTCGAAAGCTCGTTATGTTCTCTGTGCAGGGATAGGGGTCATAACCCTGCTGGCAATCGTCACTTTCCTGCGTGGCTGAAAGTAGACGTATCTAGGCGGTCGATTGGATCGGGCCGGTCTATTGCAACTCGCCCGTTGTCCCTTCACGACGAGCCATCTCCGATCTCGTCCGGTCCTGCGGCTACAGGGATGATCCTGACATGATCGCGCGTACTCATTTTTTGCGGATCAAGCTTGCTCCATATCAAGCGCTAGCTGGACGCATACGAAACTCGATTTACCGGATAGACAGTAGCGTTGGACATACTTCATTCGCACGTGCCATCGACACTGGTTTGAGCAGACGAGACCGTTTGACTGTTCATCATTTGCGTGGTCCGGCGTGGTCCGGCGTGGTCCGGCGTGTTCAGACGCAGCCAGGCGGCGCACTCACGGAAGCCATGTCCTTGGTGTCCCTAACCTGTTTTGTTTAAGCGGACTCACCCTGCATCCTCTCTTCGCCGTCGGCCTCCTTTAGAATCACTCCATGAACTACGCTGAAGCCGTCTCCCACCTCTACAGCCTCGGCCCAGAACTATTTCCCAGAACTCCCGGCGCTCCCCTTCGCAAGTTTGACCTCGCCCACATGCGCATCCTCTGCGCCGCCCTCGGCAACCCGCAGGACCGAGTCCCCGCTATCCTCATCGCTGGCACCAACGGCAAGGGCTCCACCGCCGCCACCCTGGCCTCTATCTTCACCGCCGCCGGCTATCGCACCGGCCTCTACACCAGCCCCCACCTCATTCGTCCCAACGAGCGTATCCAGCTCGCCCATATCGCCGGAGCCTCGGACCCCTTTGCCGCGGGCAAAATCAATCCCCTCACCACCATCCCCACCCCTGTCCTCCCCAGTGAGTACGGCAACCTCGCCGCCCACGCCGACGGCCCCCTCGCTCTCTCCCCCATCTCCGACGAAGACTTTGCCGCTCTCTACACCCGCGTCGACGAAGCCTGCACCCGCCTCACCGAAGCCGGCCAGCTCCCCGTCCTCCCCAGCTTCTTCGAGCGCCTCACCGCCCTCGCCTTCCTCTACTTCGCCGGCCCTCCACCCGAGCACCCAGTCCCCGCATTCCTCCAGTCCCACGGTTCTTTGTTATCCTCCCGCAGCCAGTCGTTGTCGTCATCTCTCGACGAAGCGGAGCGATCCGCCGGTGAAGAACCCACCGCCTCATTCACCCCCGCCGAGATCATGATCCTTGAAGTAGGCCTCGGTGGCCGTCTGGATGCTACCAACATCGTCAACCCACTCCTCAGCATCATCGCCGACATCGCTCTCGACCACCAGGAATACCTCGGCAACACCATTGCTGAAATCACCGCGGAAAAATGCGGTATCCTCCGCGAAAACGGCATCCTTGTCACCCTCCCGCAACTTGCGGAAGCGAACCAGGCCATCGGCCTCGCCGCCACCACCCTTCATGTCCGCGGCGTCAACGCCGCCCCCTACATCCCCCCACCGTTGCGCCACACTGGAACTCCCGCCTCCGCACAATCTCCTCAATCCTCAGTCGCACAAAGTGGCCCAAGCATGGAGCTTCAGCCCGATCAATCAAGCGTCAAAGTAAAAGCGGCTTCAGCCCCTGCGACCCTCCCCCGCAACCACTACACCATCTCGCTCGAAGACAACTCGGGCACCCTCGAAATCGACTCTCCCCTGCCCGGTCATCATCAACAAAGAAACATCGCGCTGGCCATAGCAGCAGCCCTTGAAATACGTAACCAAACCGGTGACAAATCAAATGCAATAAGTAACCGAACCGGTTACAATATCTCAAACGCATCCATTGAAGCGGGAATTCGCAACACTCAATGGCCCGGACGTCTAGAACTTATCGAGCTGCCCTCAGAAAACGGTCATGCAACCCATCTACTCCTCGATGTAGCCCACAACCCCGCGGGTGCCTGGACCCTCCGCTCCGCCATCGCCGCCCTCCCCCAGGAGCAGCCCAGGACGCTTATCTTTTCCTGTCTCCGCGACAAGTCTCTTGAGGAGATGTCCCGCATCCTCTTCCCCCTCTTTGACTCCACGGAAGACGGCGATCCTTTGCGTCGCCACGACCACATCATCCTCGCCCCCATCTCCAGCCCAAGGGCCGTTCCGATAGAAGATCTCATCACTGCTGCCAGGTCTCTCGGCATCCCCGCCCACGCCGCTCCCCATCTCGCTGGAGCCCTGGCCCAGGCCCGCCAGATTACCCCCGCCAACGGCCTCATCCTGGCCACAGGCTCCGTCTACCTCGTCGGCGAAATCCGTCTCCTGGCCCTGGAGCCGAACGCATGAGTGACCCGACCAATTCGGGGTTTACTGAGCAAAGTCTGGCCGCGATTGCTCCTGAATCAGATGATCCCCCTGAGCGGGGTGCAGCGGATCCAAAGGACCGACGTTCGCCCCCTTCTGCCTCCGTGTTATCAGAATCATCTGATTCACCCGATTCACCCGTGCCCCCGTCATCCTCGCCTCAACGGGATGAGTGGGACCACCCTCAACCCGCACCCCTTATCCGCTATCTCACCTATTTCCTCCTGCTCCCGCTCATCGCCATAGCGACCGTCGTCTTCGGTGTCGTCTCTCTCATCGCCGGCATCTGGGATAAATCCGGTCGTCAGCAACACGGCATAGCCCGAGCTTGGGCCAACGTCCTCCTTCGGATCTCCTTCTCCCCTGTCACGCTCGTCAACCGTGAGCGACTTCACGTCCATAACGTGGCCGTCTACGCCTCGAACCACCTTAGTTACTACGACACCCCGGTCCTGTTCGCTAAACTTCCGTTCCAGTTCCGCATACTCGCAAAGCAATCCCTGTGGAAGGTCCCCTTCATCGGCTGGTATCTTAATCGCTCCGGCCAGGTGCCGATCGATGCCAAGTCCAGCCGCAGCGCCATTGCTGGCCTGCTCCGGTGTGTAAAAGTCCTGCAATCCGGAATGCCCCTGGTCTTGTTCCCTGAAGGTGGGCGCGCCGAACACGGCGAAACCACCCCCTTTCAGTCCGGCGCCGCCTTCATGGCCATCAAAGCTCAGGTCCCCTTGGTCCCTCTGGCCCTGGTAGGAACTTACGAACTGCTCCCCATCCACACCTACCACCTCACCCCTCGCCCCCTGAAGGTGGTCGTAGGCGACCCCATCCCTACTATTGGCCTGACGACCCGCGATGCCGACGCCCTGACTGCCAGGCTTTACGCCGCCATCACGACTCTGTACCAACAACACCTCGACTGACCCTAAGTCGCCTTCATTCCACCACGAACTAGAATGAACAGATCATGGTGCCCCGCATAGCGATCTCGATCCCCACCAGCTTTGACTTGGACTACAACCGCCGCTCCTGGCCCGCCTACGCCGAAGCGATTCGCACCCACGGAGCTGAACCCGTAGAAATTCCCCTGAACCTTACCCCTGCAAGCCTCGCGGCACTGGTTGCCACATGCGATGCCATTCTCCTCCCCGGGAGCCCGGCCGACGTCAGCCCCAGCCGTTACGGCCAGGAGGCAGACGAAGCTTCCTCCCCGGCCGATCTTCCCCGTGAAACAACTGACCTGGTGCTCCTTGAGCACGCCTCAGCTGCAAAGAAGCCAATTCTGGGTATATGTTTCGGCTGCCAGATCCTCAACGTCTTTCATGGAGGCACGCTCATCCAGGATCTTGCCGCTATGCCCGTAAATCACCCCAGCGCCCGCGGCGTCATTACAGCCCACACGGCTGCGATCGCCCCGAACTCACTGCTCGGATCGATCCTCGATCCTATCGAAGCTCCGGAAATCGAGGGTTTCCTGCGTCTTCCCGTAAATTCCTCTCACCACCAGGCCGTCGGGATTGCCGGTCAGAGCCTCCGCATCTCGGCTCGCTGCCCCCAGGATGCCGTAGTAGAAGCCATTGAGGGTCCTGCTTCCGCCGACCACTTCGTGCTGGGTATTCAATGGCACCCGGAGCGCACCCTCGAGAGCAGCGCCACCTCCCGCCTCCTCTTCGCCCGCCTGGTCAACGAAGCCACTCGCTGGTTCACCATCCGGAGCGCCTGAGCTATGCCCACGCTTTCCGACGCTCGTATCGGCCAACTTCTGGAGCCTTACTACCCCAGGCCGTCCCCGGGAATTATCTCGCAACTGTCCCTATTTCTTGATTTACTCCTGAAATGGAACGCGCGGACCAATTTGACCGCAATTCGCGACCCAGAAGAGATAGTTCGCCGTCATTTCGGCGAATCCCTTTTTGTCGCCGCCAATCTCCCCCCGGCCATAACGCTGCTGGATTTCGGCTCAGGCGCGGGTTTTCCGGGAATTCCCATACAAATCGCACACCCTGCCCTCCGGGTGACCCTGGCGGAGTCTCAAAATAAAAAGGCCACTTTTCTCAGGGAGGCAGCGCGGACGCTTTCCCTTCCGTCGGAAGTGTGGGGTAAACGCACAGAGGATCTCCCGATACACCGTCGTTTTGACGTTGTGACCCTTCGTGCCGTTGATGATCCAAAGTCCGCGCTTATGGAAGCGAGACATCATGTAGTGCCTGGAGGATTCATCATGCACCTGACGACTGCTGATGCGGCTTTGGATTCGGGCATTCGTATTCCTGGAACAGATTTCGGCATCCTCCATATAGTGGAAGTCGCGGGGTAGTCCTTAAATGTTCCACGTGGAACATTTGGGGTATTGATTTCGACGGAAGAGATCGTAGACTTCGAGACAGTAACCCCAAAACTTTGGAATATTGCATGAAAACTATGAATAAATCTCTGCTCGCTTTCACCTTGATATCACTCGCCCTTCCCGCCTCGCCGGCTCTCGCTCTCCCCCGGGACGCGGAAGCTGTTCTCAACCGTTGCGGTCAGCCTTTGCAGGGTGAAGAGATTGTTTATGACAATTCCATCACCGGCGGGCACCGCACGCTGAAATACGAACGCGGTACGCTCCTCTTTGACCGTTTTGAGAATAAGGGTTGGACGTTTCACTCTGGATCACACCGCAAGCTGCATGATTTGAACGCTGATCAGATGGCTGAGTTTATGCCGTGCATTAAAGATGCGATGGCTGACTCCGCTGCTCCTGTGCCCATCAAGCAGATTACATCGGTTCAGCGTGTCGAAGTTTCTCTGAAGCGCGCGGTTAAGACTGTCATCATGGGCTCCATGGTTTTCCTGGCTGTGCTGGGTGTATTTCTGTTTTGGCTTTCGAAGCGTCCGCAGAATACTGAAGGAATGGTGGGATAACGAGGGACCAAACCGTGGCATCGTAGTACTAAAGTGTTATTGCGGTTACCCCCAATGGGGATGGAGAAAGCTCCATGCTGGCACGTATTGTTAGGCAAGATTGAATCACGCGAGGGACTGTTTCGATGAACGTGCCAAATGTAGTCTCCATCCTGCACCATTTGCAGCCGAGTGTGGCGCCGATCGCATCTCGCGTTAGTGCTTTCAGCTTTGCAGGACTTGTTCTGCGGATGTCGCTGCCTGCACTCCGATTGTTTGGTGTTGCAAAGCCGGAATCACTGATGAACCTGGCTTCGCATGGCAAGTTGCATTGCATCTGCACGGAACAGAAACTCGAGCGCAGAAGCGATCGACGCCAGGTGTGCCGGTCCTGCGGTAATGATGTTCGCGCTACGGATGTGACAATGCTTAGCAAAGATCTGTCTGCAGATGCGATTAAAGAACATGTAAAGATCCTTCAGAGCGCTGCGAACCGTGCCCGCAACATCGAAGTGCCGGAGACGGTATCGGATGTTTATCAGTTGCATGCTTATCTGGACGCGACGAAGAATCCGCCGAGCAAGTCTACCCGTTCGGCTTCATCGGCTACGTCTCAGCCTGATTCGCGGCGTGTTGGATAAGGTTCCACGTGGAACATTGTTGCTGTATTGAACCGACAAGGTGCCGCACCTTGTTGCCATGAGGGGCTGTTGCCGTTACGCTAATCAGCAGCCCCATGCCGACTCGAGAATCCTCTAAAATTCCTAATACCGTCTCCAAGTCCCCCTTTCCCGGTAAAGTTCTCGCAGTGGTGAACCAGAAGGGTGGCGTCGGCAAGACGACGACCGCTATTAATCTGGCGGCGTCGCTGGCGCTGGCGGGTCATTCTATTTTGCTGATCGATTGCGACCCCCAAGCAAATACCACCGGGGGTTTGGGGGTTCGCCGGCAGAAGGATTCGGAGGATCAGCGGCTGTCGGTCTACGACGTGCTGCTGGGGCCTACTACGCTGCTGGAAGCAATGCTGCCGACGGATATAGCGACGTTGTGGCTGGTGCCGGGTAGCAAGAATCTGATCGGTGCGAATATCGAACTGGTGCAGGTGGAGCGGCGCGAGTTTCGGCTCCGTGATGCGCTTGAGGCGATTCGGGGAGACTACACGTTCATCTTGCTGGATTGTCCGCCAGCGCTGGATTTGTTGACACTCAACGCACTTACGGCTGCAGATGGATTGTTGGTGCCATTGCAGGCGGAGTATTTTGCACTTGAGGGAATTTCGGAGCTGATTAGTACGTTGGACAAGGTGGCGCAGGCGTTCAACCCGGGATTGGGGTTGGAGGGTGTGCTTCTGACTATGTACGATGATCGAACTAATTTGGCGCAGCAGGTAACGCAAAACCTGCAGGCATTTTTTGGCGAGAAGATGTTCAAGACGACGATTCCGCGCAATATCAAGTTGGCGGAGGCGCCGAGCCATGGGCTGCCGGTGGCTTTGTATGAACCCCGTTCCCGCGGGGCCGAGGCCTACAAAGAGCTTGCGCATGAGATTTTGACGCGGAACCATTTCAAAGTTCCCAAGGAAAAGGCGACCTCATGACCACACAGACTGTAGATTCGAAGCGCCGGGCGCTGGGCCGTGGGCTTGAGTCCTTGCTTCCCTCGCGCCCCTCGCAACCGGCGGCTATTGCTGCGGCTCCGATGGAAGACCCGACTGGAAGGCCACTTGAGATCCCGCTAGACCATATTGAGCGGAATCCTTACCAGACACGGACTACGTTCGATCTGGAGAAATTAGCTGAGTTGGCAGCTTCGATCGTGGCGAGTGGGGTGGTGCAGCCGATCGTGGTGCGGATGCTGAAGCCGAAGAACGGCGAGGCTCGTTACCAGTTGATTACTGGTGAACGGCGGCTGATGGCGTCGTACAAGGCCGATAAGAAGACAATTCCGGCAATTGTGCGGGTGGCTTCGGATGAGCAGGCGATGGAGATGACGATCGTCGAGAACCTGCAGCGTGCGGACTTGAATCCGATGGAACAGGCCCGGGCGTTTCAGCGGCTTTCTTCGGACTTCAAGATGACCCAGGAGCAGATGGCCACGCGCACCGGGAAGGATCGGACTTCTGTGGCTAACTTCATTCGTTTGTTGAGGTTGCCGGAGGTGGTCCAGGATAAGTTGGAGGCTGGGGATCTGTCGTTTGGGCATGCCAAGATTTTGCTGAGCTTGCCGACACAGGACGATATGTCGGCTGCTGCAGGGAAGGTGATGGCGCTGTCGATGTCGGTTCGGCAGACGGAGACGTATGTGCAGAACCTCCTGCATCCGGAGGCGAAGTTCAGGAAGCCGGAGAAGGTGGTGGCGCCTCCGGATGCGAATGTGGCGGAGGCGGCTACGCGGCTGCAGCGGACGCTGGGGTTGCGGGTTCGGATTGAGGATCATCGGGGAAAGGGTCGGGTGATTATTGAGTATGGAAATCTGGAGGATTTCGATTCCCTGTTGACGGCTTTGGGTGGTAGGGCCTGGGAGTGATTCTGTCAGGGTTTGGCTTCGCTTGAACGTGTTGAACCCAACAAGACGAAGCGATGAGAAAGCGAATAAACTTCGCTTTGGGGGGACACGCTGATGGATTGGAGCAAAGCCAAAGTGGATGGCTGTGAGGGACTGTGAGGGCGCCATCAAGACCTGTTTTTTGAAATGTTTTGGCTGAACAAGCGTAGTGCTTGGTTTGTCTTTTTAAACCGTGGCGCGGGAAGGATACAGCCGGCCGCGATGCAATGTTCCAGGGCGTGTTCGCACTATGGGCCGGACTTTTGTTGAGCCAATTTCAGCGATGAACATCACAGAAGCACAGTACGAGCGGATCAAGGATGTGTTGCCGGTTCAGCGTGGTGTGACCTTCAGCGATAAGTGGCGGGTGTTCTTCAACATTATTTGGCGGCGAACATGTGTGTTGGGAAATCGACTGAGTTGCCACACGAGTCGGAGCTCGAAGGTTCGAAACTCGCCTCAACGAATGCATTGGCCTGATGTCAACAGTTGACCTGTCGCTGCGTAGATGACCAATTACGCCGGTCTCAGTCGATTCTGTCTAGAGAGAATGATTTGCCTCGTTAC
>JAYVZP010000100.1:0-9235 GCA_043783275.1 Rhodanobacteraceae bacterium | reverse complement strand
TCTAACTACCACAAAAGTGTTATCTTTTGCCGCCAACCTATGTAGATCAAACTGCCTCTTATTGGTTAGTTGAACTTGTTCGCTATACAACTTTTGTGTTAGCGAGCTAGTTTCCTGCAAATCATATAAGAGGTTTCCCATGATCTATTTATTTTGTTTCTCTTTTTTTGTTCTGGTTATTGCCGTAGTGATCAACCTGAACGACATCAACCCTTACCAGCCTGAGGATGTACCCATGCTCGAACAGATCGAAGCTTTCATGCACTCTTCGGGCTCCGATGGCGAAACCTGGGATTCGCTCGACCTTGCCGCCTAGCACGATCGCGCCCGGCATCGCTGCCCGGTACCTTGCATCCAGCGTAAGGAAAGCTTTGGCCGGGCCGCGACAAAGCACGACTGCTCAAGCAACTCGTCAGCCCCTTGAGGGTGTCTTAGAGGTTGATCGTATTTCCTTTCGCAATATTTTTTTATGAAGCTCTGTCCCGAAACTGCCCAGGTTCTAACCATAGGAGAAGTCAATGCTTATCAAAAAACGTGAGGTGCGAGTACACCACATCGCGGACCGAATGACCGCAAAGGATGAGGCTGCCCTGCTCGTCGATCTGGCGAGTTATGCCGAAACAGAATGTCCCTGCGTCGTTCTAAACTGCTCCGAAATCTTCACGATGCATCGCAACACCTTGCTGCTGTTACTCTCTTGCCTGGAAACAGTCATGAAATGCAAGGGGGATGTTAGGCTTGCAGCTCTCCCTCCGGTTGCGGAAGCGTTCCTCCGGCACATGGGGATGGCGCGTCTGTTCGAAATCTACACCACGTCGGAAGCGGCTGTGCAAAGCTTCTATCAGCGTCCCTACAGCATCGCCGGCACGGCGACCTCTGCTGAGGAATCCAGGCGCGCGCTCGTCCTGGCGGCATAGTTCCGAATCTCTTGCGACGCCTGAGATTTGAGGAGCTCTTTCCAATGCTCTTTGCCAGTCGATTTGCGGCTCAGGAATGCGCCTGGTTGCATGGGGAACGATGTATCCCTCCTGCGACCAGGCAGGTCACATGCCAAAAAGCACGACCTATCGTGCATGTGACCTGAGCCGCACGTGACCTGAGCCGCACGTGACCTGAGCCCGTCCTCTAAATCGGTCCGGGCAGTCTGCCATTTCGGTTGAATGCGTGACCTGATTCCTTCACCATCTCCCACCCCAACAGGCCCGTCTGCATCGAAGACCGTGTCCACATGGTGTTCGCTCGACCTGTTGAATTGGCGCACCTCGTCGGACAAGCAGCAGTCCAGACAATGTAGCCCGAAACGCTCCGCGCTCCGTATCGCACTGGTGCAAGTCTCCGGTCCGCCCTGCAACCCGGGCGCGATGGAGACATTGCCTACCGCTCCCATGCAAGCAGAAAGTCATTCCGCACCGGACCTCTGCTGTGGTACAAAAAAGCGGTCAGGAAATTCGGTCCGGCAGTGCGACCAAAAAGGGTATCTTCGTCATGAAAATGAATCTCCGTTCAGTCCTTGGCCTTACCGCCAGCGCTCTTACCCTGTCGCTTGCCGCATGTTCCAGCGGGTCCTCCTCTAACCCCGGCACGAGCCTCACACAGAAGCAGGCCGCCAACGCCGGCAACTTCAGCAACACCTACTTCCTCGGCGACTCGCTCACGGCTGGCTACCAGTCCAGCTCCCTGATCGACACCTCCCAGCCCAACGGTTGGCCCCCCCTCGTCGCCCAGCAGGAGAAAATCTCCATCACCCTGCCGCTCATCGCCTCTCCCGGCGCACCGAACCAGCTGACGTTGATCCACCTTGCAAATCCGCCCCTGCTCTCCACCATTGGGCAGCTCCCCGGCCGGACCAGCGGCCGCGATAACTTCGCCATTCAGCCCACCAACGTAGCCGTCCCCGGCGCCACCACTGACGACGTCCTCAACACTCTGCCTCTGCTCAACCCCACTACCGGCCAGCAGACCCTCAACCAGCTCATCCTCGGCTACCCGGGCTTCGGTCTTGGCGTCGCTCGCAGCCAGGCCCAGCAGGCCGTCGCCGCCAATCCCACCACTATCTTCCTCTGGGCCGGCAATAATGAGGCACTCGCCGGAATCTTCGCCGGCAGCCCCTCGGCCATGATTCCCCTCGCCACCTTCACCACCCAGTACCAGAATCTCATCACCTACCTGACCATCAACTCCGGCGCGCATCTCGTCATTGGCAACATTCCGGATGTCACCGCCGTCGCCTATCTCCAGCCGGCAGCGGTCCTCCTTGGCTTCCTGTCGCAGCAAACCGGCGCGCCCATCCCCGTCCTGAGCGCGGTCCTGGGCATCCAGCCCGGAGATCTCGTCAGCCTGCCCGGTGTCCAGCAGATTGCCGGCATCCTTGGTGGAACCGCCAAGGGCCCCATCGCCTCCATCAACATCCTGCACGCGGCGGATATTCCGATCCTTCAGGCCAACGTTGCCGCTTATAACAAAGTGATTGCAAGCACTGCACAGGCCGCAGGCGCCACGCTGGTGGATGTAAACGCCCTGTTCGCAAAGATTACGGCCACCGGTTTGACCGTGAACGGCGTCACCGGAAACGCGGGCTTCCTCGGCGGCGTCTTCTCGCTCGACGGAATCCATCCCACCAACACCGCGTACGCCGCCCTGGCCAACTTCTTCATCGACACCATGAACACCGCGTTCAAGCAAACTACGCCGGACGTAAACCTAACGCCGATAGCCGCAGCGGACCCGCTCTTCCCGCCCTACCCCGGCCATCAGCAGACCCAGTCCGCCCCGGGCATCGCTGGCCTTGCCCCCATGCAACTCAACGCAGAACAGGTCCGCGAGATCCTCGCAAAGCAGCAGTAGCGACTGGCGGGCGCGGGAGCAACCAGCGGTGGCCCTTAGTAATCCCCGCCGCCGTTCCCACCCGCATGCGCCGTATCCAGATTCTCAAACCTCGTGTAATCCGCGATGTAAGCCATCTGCACGGAACCTGTAGGCCCGTTACGCTGCTTGGCAATAATGATCTCCGCCTTGCCTTTCAGGTCTTCGTTCTCGCGATCGTAGTATTCCTCGCGATGAATAAAGCACACCACGTCCGCGTCCTGCTCAATCGATCCCGACTCCCGCAGGTCGCTCAGCAGGGGCTTCTTATCGCCTGTCCGTTGCTCTGATCCACGCGATAGCTGCGACAGCGCCACCACGGGCACGTGCAGCTCTTTCGCCAGCGCCTTCAACCCGCGGCTGACGCTCGAAACTTCCTGCGTACGGTTTTCGAACTTCTTCTGATTTCCCCCCGCCGTTCCCGTCATCAACTGCAGATAGTCGATGACGATCAGATCCAGCGAGCCTTCCTGCTGCTTCAACCGGCGAGCCTTCGCCCGCATCTCCGCCAGGCTGATGCCCGGCGTATCGTCTACGAACAGCTTCGACTCCATCAGCCGCTCCAGGCCGCGGTTAAGCTTTTCCTTGTCATCGCGCCCCAGAAAGCCGGTCTGCAGCTTGCGCGCCCCTACCGACGCCTCGCCCGCAAGCATGCGTCGCAGCAAGCTCTCCTTCGACATTTCCAGCGAGAACACCGCCACCACCTTGCCATCCTTCACAGCCGAGTTCTGCGCAATATTGATCGCCCAGGCCGTCTTCCCCATCGAAGGACGCGCTGCAATAATAATCAACTCCGAGTGCTGCAACCCCGACGTCATCTTGTCGAACTCGTCGTAGTGCGTGCGCAGCCCGGTAACTTCACGACCCTGCTCGTACAGCTTGTCGATCGACCCGAACGAGTTGCGAACAATATCCGATATCCCCGAAAACCCGCCCGTCACGGCATGGTCCGAGATCTCCATCATCCGGTTCTCCACCATGTTGAGCACGTCGATCGCCTCCAGCGACTGGTCGGCGGCCTCCATCATGCCCATATCGCAGACCGTCATCAACTGCCGCATCAGGCTCTTGTCCCGAACAATCCGGACATAGCTCTCAATCGACAACTTGCGCGGCAGGCCTTCAGAAAGAGCGTAGAGATAAGGCATCCCGCCAATCGACTCCAGCTCTTTCCGCTTTTTCAAATCCTCTGAAACCGTGATGATGTCCACGGCATAGCCCACCTCGCTCAGATGCAGCATCACCTCATAAATCTTGCGATGCGAATCAATCGAGAAGTCATCCGTCTTCAGCAACATCGTTGCATCCACGATGGCCAGCGGTTCCACCAGCATTGCACCAAGAATCGTGCGCTCTGCATGAAGCGCCGCAGGGCGATTGTCGTCGTCGGGATTAAGAAGGCGCGGAAGGGATGCCATCGAGCTCACTTGTTTTTTCCTTTGGGGTCTACGCCTAAGACTAACGCCTGTCGCTCACCGGCTTCCATACTCTGCCTGTGCAGCGCCTGCGGATCTGTGAATCTCTCGGATAACCGGCCCTTTAATCCCCGGAATCAGCGTCCGATCTCCACACGCCGGACAAAGAATGCGGTACCGTGGAGAGCGAGGTCTTCACAAGCGATGGGACAGGAAAAAGAACTGGCAATTCCAACAGCAGCCGCCACCGACACGGGATCCTTCGAACTCCTCCGCGTCTGGGTAGCCCAGCAGAGCCAGCAAATCTCCCTGAGACCCGGCATCTGGCAGGACCCATCCGCCTGGGGAGTCATGCTCGCTGACCTGGCCCGCAACATCGTGCAGGTCCACGCCGAAAACGACCCGGACCTCGACACCGAAGCCTTCCTCGCAGCTCTCCTCGAGGGCTTCGACACCGAGATAGAATCTGTCCTCAACGAGTTCGGCGAAGGCGAAACCGAAACCGGCTAGTCAGGTTCTCCCGCGGTCTTTGCTGACCAGTGACGAAACTAGTCCGTCATCGGCCAATCCAACTCCGTCCGCCAGTCCGCCGGATGCGGGTTTAGTTCAGGCCCCACCAGGTACCGCTCCCAGAACTCAGTGCCAGGCCGTCCAGGCTGCGTTTTAACCCACGCTTCAAACTTGTCCCAGGCCGCAGGCAAGCCGGAATATTTCCCGTGATAGATGGTTTGCGCCGCCCTGGTAGCGGGCCAGAACCCCGTCTCTATGCGTCCCAGCGGCTTCATAGGCTTTGCCACTGGGACACAGACCTCCACATCGAAGTGCAGCACCGGCCGTATCAGGTAATGCATGAACCACGTCCCCGCCGGCTTCACGCCCTGTTGTGCAACCGCCGCCATGACTTCCTCAATTGCCGGACCCATGGCGTTTTTAGCCTCGGACGTTGGCACCACCAGGTGCAAATAAGCATAGTGTTGCGGCTCAGTAACGACCAGATGCGGAGTCTCGATCATGGTTTCGCCTCGCAGAACTTTCGTGCGAATTGTACCCTCTCTTAGTGCCCCCCGTACTCCACAAAAAGTTCAGGAAACTGTGCCTTTAGCGCCTTTGTCTTGGGCACATCGCAGATCTGAATGTAAGGCTGGTTCGGGTTCTTCGTCGCGTAGTCCTGGTGGTACTCCTCCGCCTTGTAAAAACCCTTCAACGGCGAAAGCTCCGTCACAATCTTCCCTCCGGAAAATGCATGCGCCGCATCCAACTGGTGAATATAAGCGTCGGCTATCTTCTGCTGCTCGTCGCTTTCATAAAAGATCGCCGAGCGGTAGCTGGTCCCCACATCCGGCCCCTGCCGGTTGAGCTGCGTAGGATCATGCGCGACCGAAAAGAACAACCGCAGCAAGGTCCCATAAGTAATCTTTGAGGTATCGAACGTGACCTGTACCGATTCCGCATGGCCCGTCGTCTCACTCGTCACCTGGTCGTAAGTCGCGGTCGCGGCCTTGCCGCCGGAGTAGCCGGCCTCCGTATGCGTCACGCCCTTAACCCGCTGAAACACCGACTGCGTTCCCCAGAAACATCCTCCGGCAAACACCGCTGTCTCATGACCTGCGTGAAGGTTCTCATCCTGCGCAGGGGCAGGAATCGGTTGTGTATTCGAAGATGCAGCCATACGTTTGTACCCCATAAAGAAGATGGCGAAGACCGCCAGAGCAGCCAGAATAATTTGCCCACGAGTCATAAGAATCGGATGCCTCAGGCCATTAGACGCACCCTCAACCCCAACAGATTCCCACGCCTCATTTAGGCGTGTAATAGCCCTTGCGCGCCGCCACCTTCAGATTGCCATCCTTCATCTTCAGTTCAATCTTGTGATAACTCCCCGGCGCAGAGTCCGGCGGACGGTACCCCAACAAATACTCCAGCCGAAGCTGCTCCCCAATCCGCTCGTAGATCTGCCGCAACGGCATACCCAGCCCCGCGTCGAAGACCTCGCCCCCCGTCTCGCTCGCCAGCTTCTCCAGCGCCCTCCGATCGCCCCCTGTCCCCGGCCATCCTGCCCCGAACGTCCCCCGCCCTGAGCTGTAATAAATCGAATACACCACCACATCCGCCTGCTGCGCCGCCGCCACTGCCTGCTCCAGCGTGTGGCGACTCCCAAAATCTTCCCCGTCCGTCAGAATCAGCATCGCCTTCCGCCCGGGCTCCGCCGCCATCTTCGGCACCTCTCCGCAGATCGCGTCATACAACAGCGTCCCCCCGCGATTGCCCTTCAACGCCGACGAATGCGGATACGAAAGATAGTTCAGCGACCTCTGCAAATTCTCCACATCCGAAGTCAACTGCTGCAACTCCAGCACATTCATATCGAACTGAATCAGCGCCGCCCGGTCCTCCTTGCGGCCCAGCATCGCCCGAAAAAACACCATGCTCGCCGCCGTCTCATCCCCAATCACCAGTTGCTGGCTCCCGCTCGTATCCACCACCAGGTACAAAGTCAGCGGCAGCTCCGATCCCTGCGAAAAATACTTGATCGCCTGCGCCTGCCCATCCTGCTTCAGCACCAGGTCATCCGCCGTCAACCCACCCAACGGTCTACCTTGTTTATCCCGAATAAAGGCCGCCACCGAAACGATCTTCGTCCCAATCCGCAACGTAACCAGAGGCTCCACCCCAGGCTCCTGCGCCCCCGCCCAGCCCCCCATCAGCATCGCCACAAGCATAAATCTCAGCACAAGCATCATGTGTCCCTCAAGACCCACAAACAAGGCCCAAACCAGAAAGAAGACGGGTCAAAGGCTGGAACACCGTCACATCGCTGGTTGTTCGACCCCCCCGGCTCCATCCTGCTCTTATCCCGCCTTCTTGCTCGTGCCGCTCTTGCATTTCAAGCCGTCAACCGACTCGCGTCCGCACGCTTCCGACCCTGAATCTCAATATAGACATGCAGCAGCGACACCGCCGCCGGCGTAACCCCTGGCAACCGGCTGGCCTGCCCCAGCGTCAACGGACGTACCCGCGTAAAAACCGACTGCATCTCCCGCGACAGCCCCGAAACCGAGCCGTAGTCAAACCAGGCCGGAATCCGCATCGCTTCCGCCCGCTTCATCTTCGTAATCGATCTCTGCTGCTGCGACAGATACCCGGCATACTTGATCTCCGTCTCCACCGCCCGCACTTCGTTCTTCCACATCGACCGTTCCAGCGCAGAGGCGTCCGCCGCCAGCCCCGCCCAGCCCACCTGCGCCATCAAGTCGAAGATCTCCACCTCGGGACGTTTCAGAAACTCACCCAGCGGCTGCCCCCCAAGATTTGCGTGATCTCCATCCAGCTTCTCCAACGTCTCGGCAGTTAGCAGCGTCGGGTCCAGTCGCGTCGTTTCCAGCCGGGCCTTCAGCGAAGCCGCACGCTCCTGCCGCGCCTCAAAGTCCGCCCAGGTCGCATCATCCACTAAACCAAGCCTCCGCCCATGCGGCATCAGGCGACGGTCCGCATTATCGATCCGCAGATGCAGCCGAAACTCCGCCCGCGACGTAAACATCCGGTAAGGCTCGTCAGACCCCTTGCTGATCAGATCATCCACAAGAATCCCGATGTAAGCTTCAGTCCGATCGAGATGAAACGGCGCCTCGCCCCGCACGGCCAACGCTGCGTTGATGCCCGCCATTATGCCCTGCGCCGCTGCCTCTTCATACCCGCTCGTCCCGTTGATCTGCCCCGCCAGGTACAGCCCTTCAAACTTCTTCACCCGCAGCGACCGGTCCAGCTCGGTCGGATCGATGGCGTCGTATTCAATCGCATATCCCGGCCTCAGCATCTCGGCATGTTCAAGCCCCGGAATACTCGCCACCATCTGCGCTTGGATCTCCTGCGGCAGCGACGTGGACATGCCATTGACATAGATCTCGTCCGTAGTCAGCCCTTCCGGCTCAAGAAAGAACTGGTGGCCGATCTTATCCGGAAAGCGCACAATCTTGTCTTCGATCGACGGACAATACCGCGGTCCCACCGACGTAATCTGTCCGGAGTACATCGGCGACCGATGCACATTCTCCCGAATCAACCGCATCGTCTCCGGCGTAGTCCGCGCAATGTGGCACTGAACCTGCCGCAGTGCAATCTCCCGCGTACGCAGGCTGAACGCTGTCGGCTCCGCATCGCCCGGCTGCGGCTCAAACTTGCTCCAATCGATCGTCCGCCCATCCAGCCTCGGCGGCGTCCCGGTCTTGTGCCGAAACTCCCGCAACCCCAGCCTCTTCAGGCTCTCACCCAGCAACACACTCGCCGGCTCCCCGGCCCGGCCAGCCGAATACTTCTTCTCCCCACAATGGATCAACCCATTCAAAAACGTCCCGGTGGTCACCACCGTTGCCCCGGCGCGAACCCGCGTTCCATCCCGCAAAATCAGCCCCTGCACCCGCACCCTGTGCGCCCCGTTCATCTCAGCCTCATCGCGATGAGTGGGTTCGACAGCATCCTCCAGCCAGACGTCCACCACCTCTGCCTGCTTCAAAAACAGATTCGCTTGCCCCTCCAACTGCTCCCGCATCCGCACGCGGTAAAGCGCCTTGTCGCACTGCGCCCGAGGACTCCACACCGCCGGCCCCCGACTCGTATTCAGCAGGCGAAACTGAATCCCCGTCTGGTCCGCCACCACGCCCATCACGCCGCCCAGCGCATCGATCTCGCGTACCAGGTGACCCTTCGCAATCCCCCCGATCGCCGGGTTGCAGGACATCTGTGCAATCAAATCCAGGTTCAGCGTAAACAACGCCGTGCGCAGCCCCATCCGTGCCGCAGCCATCGCCGCCTCGCAGCCCGCGTGGCCGCCGCCCACCACCACCACCTCGTATTGCTCTATCGCGATCACCCCTCTAGTTTATGCGCCGTTGCGGACAAAGTGTTTACTCTCAACAAAGACTGCCTCATCCATATTGGCGCAGCACACACCGGTATCCTGA
>JAYVZP010000099.1:0-21560 GCA_043783275.1 Rhodanobacteraceae bacterium | reverse complement strand
TGATGTAAATGCCGTTGCGCTCGCCGAAGATGTATTCCTTCATCTTGGGGTTCCAACGCTTGGTCTGGTGGCCGAAGTGTACGCCGGCTTCGAGCAATTCCTTCATCGTGATGTTTGCCATGAGAGGCTCCTGTTTATAGACGCCCTAGGTATGGGGAGTCTGGATTTATCCCTCGTGGCCCCATTGGGGCTAGACCGTGAGGGAGATTTAAGTCCTGGCCTCTGCGGTTAGGCGGAGGGTGAAGCGATAAATCCTGGACAACCCAGGTCTCGGAGTCGAGACCTGGGCCACCCGAATCATGCAGCGGATTAGCGCTTGGAGAACTGGAAGCGAGCGCGCGCGCCCTTCTGTCCGTACTTCTTGCGTTCCTTGCCGCGCGAGTCGCGGGTTACGAGGCCTTCGGCCTTGAGCGCCTTGCGAAGTTCAGGGTTGAATTCCATGAGGGCGCGTGCGATGCCGAGCTTGACTGCGTCAGCCTGGCCCATGACGCCGCCACCGCGGACGGTGGTCATGACGTCGAAGGTCTCGCCGATGTCGGCGATGCCGAGCGACCGCTTGGCGGCTGCGCGCTGCTGGGCGGTGACGAAGTAAACGTCAACGTCCTTCTTGTTTACGGTGAAGTTGCCGCTGCCGGGACGCAGGAAGACGCGGGCGATGGAGGACTTGCGTCGGCCGGTTCCATAGTACTGAATAAGGTCTGCCATGGTGCTCCTTAGAACTTGGTGGCCAGGGTAAGAGAGAGAGTACCCCAGGGGCTAAAGCCCGAATTCGTGGTCCCGAAGAGTATCAAGGCAGACGCCCTGATTTACCCCGGAACAAAAGCAACAAGCCGGAACTAACCTTCCAGGTGAGCCTGGTGGGTGGGCTGGCCGGGCTTGGGAACGCCGGGCTTCTTGGCGGCATTGGATGCGTGGAACTCCAACGGCTGCGGCTGCTGGGCGAAGTGCGGATGCTGTGCACCCTTGTAAACTTTGAGCTTGGTGGCCATCTGGCGGCCGAGCTTGGACTTGGGCAACATGCCCTTGATCGACTGCTCGACGATCGCTTCAGGACGACGGGCGAGCAGCTTGATGAAGCTTTCTTCACGCAGACCGCCGGGGAAGCCGGTGTAACGGCGATACAGCTTCTGGTCGCTCTTCATACCGGTGAGAACGATCTTTTCGGCATTGATCACGATGATGTGGTCGCCCATGTCGATATATGGCGTGTAGAGCGGGTTGAGCTTGCCCGCGAGTACGCTGGCGGCAACGGTTGAAAGGCGACCGAGCGTTTTGCCCGTGGCGTCGATGACGAACCACTTACGCTGAATGTCTTTCCCGGAGGGGATGGTAGTGCCGTGAGAGGTTCCAATGTTGCTCATAGTGCGGTGTACTCCATGGTTCTACTGTCTTCGGTTGACCTTCTAAACAAGGCACAGCATGGGGCACGAAGATAAATGAAGCGAAGAAGGTAAACACAGACGCGAGGTATCGTCTGCGCGGAAGATGAGTGCCTGGCTAAGGGACTGCCTGGGACAGATGAGATGACACCAGGTCTGTCGGCCTGGGTGGGAGGCCTGGTCCGCCTCGGGAGAACGGAGACGGACGAAGTATCCCACGGGAGTTACGGAACTAACCGCCGAGCTTTCCAGCCGGTCCGCCGATCCTTCCAGCCGATCTTCAGGCAGGTAGAGACACAGGGGTACAGGCGCGAGACTCCACGAAGTTTCAGGATACCCAAATCTGGAACCATCGTCAACGCCGATTATGGCATCCGTGTGGCGGCTGCGGGAGGATAGCTTTTGGGCTAGATTGATGCAATGGGTCTTCGGGGCGGTTGGAATGTAATGGTTCGGATGCTGGCGGTCAGCACCCTCGCGTCTGGGTCCATGTTTGGACAGGCCGCCGTTCAGCGCCCTGTTCCGGCGGTTGGGGCGGTCGATGCAGGTCTGGTGGCAGCGCAGGCATGGGTTGGTCGCGCCTTAGTCCTGCGGGGGATGTATTTCGCCGGGGTCTTGGACTTTGACGCTCAGGGTCACGTTCGCGGGACGCCGAAGACAACCGACTGGACGCTCGCCGGGATGGAGCTGGAAAGAGTTTCACGTCGGCCCACAGGCGAGTTCGTCCTGGAGGGGACACGTGTGGCCATCAGCTACAACCCGGGACAGCATACGTTTGACCGGCATCCTTTGAAGGAGGAAAAGCTTCGGGTGATTCTTCCGGCTGCTGCGGATGCACCAGGAATGGATGCCGAGATGATGGCGGTATTTTCGCAGGGCATCGATCCAGCGCTGCAACGCTCGATGCCGGGCTACTGGAGCCACTACTTTATTCCTTCGCTGGAGTGGCCGGTGGATGGATTGCAGGGCCAGTCAATCCTGGGTCTCAATGGCAAGGTCCCTGTGGATCTGGTGATGCCGGTGCCCGAGAAGAAGCTGGAGCCGGAGTATTCGTCAGAGGCTCGGCAGGCGCGGATCAAGGGCACGGTGCAGGCGACGCTGGTGGTCGATCCGCAGGGCGTTCCGCGACGGATCACGATACGCCAGCCGCTGGGTTACGGGCTTGATGCGCAAGTGGCGGAGACGCTAGCGCGGTACCGCTTTCACCCCGGGACGATTGCGGGGAAGACGGTGGCGGTGGAGGTTATCTTCAACCAGGTGTTCGATTTTGTTGCAGCTCCTTAGAATTTTTACTCACTGCGAAGGCAGCAAGAGGCGCACTCTGCTTCGCTCAGGATGACAAATGCTGGGGGGGGACAACAGGGGGGGGACAACAGGAAGGGCTGAACTTTGTCCGGCTGAAACAGCTTCTGGCAGTTTTAGTGGACGAGTTGCGTGGTGCTGGGTTGTTGACCGACCTTGGTGCGGAGGGGCCTGGGAGTAGGCTTGCGGCGGCGCGGATGGGCGGGGGTGACTATCGTGGGGTCCAGACGATAAAGGATCATGAGGTTGCGATCGGGGTCGTCCATGGCCGGAAAAGCGGCGACGCGCTCGATGTGAAAGAGCGGCGTGAGCGCGTCCATCTTGTCGTCGTCAATCTCGTTCCAGGCGACGTACCAGCCGGGCCGATACTGATTGATGCGGTCTTGCAGTTCAAGTGTGCCGAAGTCGTCGCAGATACTGTGGATACCGGTCATCAGCGATAGATCCGACCCGGAGATGGAGAGGACGAGCGGATTGTGGTTGGGATCCTGCTTGAGGTCGTCGGCGATATAGTCGTGGACCTGCTTTGCCGCCTCAACAAGCGTGTACTCGGGATGACGCACGAAGTAAAGCGTCTCGCGAGCGTCGGGAATCGCGATGGCCAGGATGACGATGCCGCAGGCCAGGACGGCGAAGCTCTGCGACGAGACGCGCGGCATTTGCCAGACGAACAGGCTTTCCAGCACTACCGGAACCAGGAGCGTGAAAGGAACGGCGACGACAAGGTAGTAACGAGGCTGCAGATTGTTGTGATACGCGAGAAAAGCTGCATAGCCCGTGGCCCAAAGGATCAACGTGGGAATGAGCGGGTAATTGCGCATCCGGCGGAAGCGAGTGCACGCGAAGAAGACGGCGGCCAGGGCCAGCGGATAGAGGATGGAGCCCATCCACATGCCGTCCTTTACTGTGCCCAGCAAGACGTCGGCAAAGTTCTCACGCGTGATGCCCGTGTAGGCATTGGCGCTGAAAAGGTAACGGTAGTCGAGGAGGAAGTGTGGCCGGATAAGGACGAGGAAGTACAGAAGCCAAAGGCCCAGGCCGAGCGTTGCGGCAGGAAGCCCCACTCGCAGAAAAGTCAAAAATCGGTAGCCGACCGAGGCGAACAGCAGCCATGCGACGGCTGGGACAAGGAAGATGGCGGTGGTTTTGGTCAAAACCATCAGGGGGAGCAGAAGGCCAAGCGCCAGCATCGGCAGGAGATTCCGATGGATGGCAATGAAGGTGGCGGCAAGCCACGACTGTCCAGGCGGGCCACTGACGGGGCGAAAGGATTGGGCCGCGAGGAGGGACAGAAGTGTGAACAGAATGAGTAGAGGCTCAAGAATCGCAAGCCGCATAAAGACGAAGCAGAAGGGATTTGCAGCGAGCAGAAGTACCGCAGACGAAGCGGCCAGGGGGGCCTGCGTTCGGTTGCCGATTCTGCGTGCGATAAGAAGCCACGATGCTGCGAGGATACAGGCGAAGACGGCAACCGTGAGTGCCCGGGCCGAGACAAGCGAGACGCCCGTGAAATGGAAGACAAGGGCTTCGAGAAAGGGCCAGACGGGGAGTGCGGCGGCGGGGTTGAAGTCGCCGTGGACATACCAGTGGCCGAGCTGGAAGTGGCGGATGGCGCCGTCCCCGTACCAGCCTTCGTCAGTGTATTTGGACCAATCCATCCAGCGCGAGTGATTGGGGAAGTCGGCGGTCAAATGGACGGCGTGCAGCCCAAGCAGGATGGCCGCACCGAGGAGCATGAAGGCGTGCAAGGCTCGGGTTAGCGGCTTGGGAAGATGTGGCATGTTTGACGGTTGTTACCAAGTTTAGCCTGATCTGTCGGCGGGCCGGACGCGGATCTGGATTGCATCCCTGCGATTGCCTGCAAGAGAGGCTAGATTGCCGGATTTTTGGCATCCACTCCGACGACGGAGTTGGGTATGCCGATTTTGAAGTCGGTGGATTTGCGCACAACTGTTCGCTCATTTCCAGTAAGGAGACGCATGGACATGGGGAAGACATAGCGAACGGTCCACGCCACAATGAGCATGCCGATGGTGCCTTCAGTGATTTGAAGGATCACGCCGTCCACCATGCCTTCCGGCGCAAGATGGGAGACGAGGGCAATTGGCAGCAGCGGCCATGGAGAATAACGCACACTGCCTACCATCGCGTCCGTGACGAAGAAGTAGACGAAGATCACGATCGGCCAGACGACCAGGACGGCGAACCACATGGCCTCGTGGTAAGCATCGGCTATGGGACTGAAGGAGATTCCGGTAGTGACGTCATCATCTCCGATTACGCCGAGTTCTCGACCATACTCGTTGGCGGTGAAGAAGAAGGGCTTGTTGTTCCAGATGAAGCGTGGAACGGCATTGAGGATCGCGTGGTAGACGGGGTAAAGACCGAAGACAAACCCCTGATCGGTGCGGTCGATAATGGCATCGTCATAGGCCATCATTGACATGCGGTCGATGAGGCCGTGCTCATGGTTGTACAGGTGCGGGGCGTAGAGATAGTCGTCTGCCGTCTCGGTCTCGTAGACAAGCTTTCGGACCTCTCCCAGCTTGAAGATGTACTCCAGGGCGGTGGCCTGGTTAGCGGCACGACTGCCGTCCTTGTCCCGGAAGTTGCGGACATATGCCGAGTACGGGACCATGTAATACAACATGAACCAGACGAAGACGCCGCCCACCAGCAGATATTTGGGTTTGAAGTTGAATCCACCTGCCCAGGATGCGAGGATCCAGGTGACTGGGCCGACGAACATCCCCTCTTTTGAAGAGTAGATGACACCCCAGCAGAACAGCCAGCCTACTCCAAAGTAAACGACCCAGTTGGCAGCCCGGCGCTGGTTGGATTTACTGAGTTCATAGGTCGTTGCGAGCAGGATTGCCATCTGCGGAAAGCGGTTGAACTGACGAACAGCGCTTCCGATCGTTCCAGTGGTAGCGTACTCGGACCCGAAGATGACCTGCAGGATGGCGCCGAAGATGAAGCAGCCAATGGCTGCGCTCATCATGGTTTCGTTGGCAGCGATATTCGCGAGCAAGCCTCGGCGGGGGGAAAGCCTTCGACTGAAGAAGGCCGCGCCCCACATTGCGGCCATTCCTGCACAGTAGACCGACATGGTCTTGTTCGGGGAGAGCAAATGGCTTTCCCCGAACTCGCCCGTGGTGACCTTAAAGGTCATTCCAACGATGACAACCAGCATCCCCGTAAAGAAGATGAAGGCACCTGAGGTGTAGTACATGCCGCCGGCAGTATTGAACGCCGCTGCCCACAAAACAATATATGCAGAGACGAGCAGGGAAAAATAGACATTTGTGCCCGTCACGGCCTGCCCCAGAAACAGGGCAAGGATGAACAGCCAAATGTATTTCCAACTAAAACGCTCTGGATAAGGAAGACGCATTACGTTTTTCCAGTCTAACAGCGGAGGTGGGGGGTACCTTTTGTGAGCCTTGCTGACCGGCGTGAGTTTACACCTGCTCCCAAGCCGTGCATTTGGAGTAGCGTACGTGGTAGGGCGCAGCGTACGCGCCGTTCAGGTTTTTCAAGGCCCCGGTTTTTAACCCACAGGAAAGGTTACGGCGGCGATGGCGGGATTCGGCGAGCAGTTACGCATTGAACGGCAGCGGCTGGGCCTGTCGCTCGAGACCTTGTGCCTCGCGACCAAGGTGCAGCAACGCCACTTCGAAGCGCTCGAGGGTGAAGACTTTCGCTCGCTGCCGGGCGGAGTGTTTCGTCGGGGCATCATACGGGCGTATTTGACTGCCACAGGGCTTGAGGAGCAGATATGGATGCCGCGCTTCCAACAGAGTTATGAAGACAAGGCGAGGGCGCTCGGAGAGGATCCGGAACCCGATGAATCAGCCTGGGTTAATTTCGCAGAGAACGTCGGCAAGAATCGCATCAGCTCCGGACGAGCGAATGGAGCGCGATGGTTGGGTGTCCTGGGCCAACTCCTGGTCTTGGTGGCTGCGTCCTGGGCGCTCTGGCACTATCTTCTACGCCTGCACCTGAAGAGCTGATTGTCATGAATGCCAGGGACCATTGGGATTCGATTTATCTGGCCAGTGCGGATGAGGCTCTGGGCTGGACTCAACCGGAACCGCTCATGTCCCTGAGACTCATCGGCGAATCGTGTGCCACGGGTAGGGTGTTGGATGTCGGGGCCGGGAGATCCATTCTGGCTGAACGACTTCTGGACCAAGGCTACTCGGTAAGTGTCCTGGACATCTCCGTGGCGGCGCTGACGAGCGCACGGGCACGGGTGGGAGCAAAGGCAAACCGAATTGATTGGATTGTCGCCGACGTGACGGCTTTGCCGCGTCTGGTTACCTGCGACGTCTGGCATGACCGGGCGGTCTTCCACTTTCTGACCGCGCCAGAGGATCGGGTGGCTTACAAAGAACTCCTGATTCGGGTGGTTGCGGTCGGGGGACATGTCGTAATTGGGACTTTTGCGTTGGATGGGCCATCCAGGTGCAGTGAACTGGACGTCCGTCGATACGATGGAGCTATGCTTGCCGCGGAGTTGGGGCCGCAGTTCACCTTGCTCAGGAGTGAGCCTGAAGTGCATCTGACGCCTGCAGGCAATCGGCAATCGTTTCAGTTCAGCCTGTTCCGGCGGGTTCCGTTGCTGTAGGCGGCGCAGGATAAGATTGCGGGAGGATCCTGGACGGCCTTTAGGCCTCCTTGGACCCCAAGGAGTAGCTGCGAATGCCCGACGAAGTCCGTACCCTGCCGAAGTTTACCGGAATCTGGCAGGCGAACAATCCTCTGGAGCAGGACTGGATCGAGGAGCTTTTTAAAGACTACGTCTCGAGCTACGTGACTGACGGGAAGCATGAACTGGTGTTGGATAATGCAGTGCTGTTCGACGCCTTCTGCGCTGCGAACGATCCGGCCTATTATGCTCAGTTCAAGGGCAAGAATGCTTTCCTGGTGCACTTTCTCGACGAGAATTATGAAGGAAGCTACGAGATTTATGAGAATTTTCGCGGCGTCCTGCGATGCCACTGGTCGGATGCCTTCAATCCGAAACGGGTCATGCGCTTCCCTCTTGGCTACACGGCTGGGTTGGACCGCACGCGCGAGGTCATCAAGAAGGCCTCTGAGCGGAGGTATGTATGGTCGTTTCTGGGGCAGATGTCGAAGTCTTCGCGGCCAGACATGGCGCACAATCTGGCTAAAGTGGCTCCCAACTTCTGCTTTGCGACCGACGGGGTTCCGGGCTTTGCGTTCTACAACCGTCAGGCGGATGGGTCGCCGCGACTGTTTCCGCGGGATGAGTATGGAGATTTCTTATTCGAGTCAGCATTCTCTCCATGCCCGATGGGGAATGTGAACCTGGAGTGCTTCCGTGTCTATGAATCGCTGGAATGCGGTGCGATTCCGATTGTGGAGAAGCGCCTGACGCTGGATTACTTTACCGAGTTGCTGGGGAAACATCCTCTGCCGGCGGTGCGGTCGTGGGGGGAAGCGCGGAATCTCGTCGCGGACCTGATTGCGAAGCCCGGCGAGATGGATGCATTGCAAAAAGAATGCGTGGACTGGTGGGTGACCTTCAAGAAGAGCTACATTACGGAGCTTGGGGAGTTTCTGCGGACACAGCCGGATTCTGCGTCCACGCAGGCTGCGCCGGTGATGATGCCGCGGTACTACAAGCCCGGCTGGCAGATTCGGGAGATGCTGCGGCACCACGATATGCGGGCATTTGGACGGCGGGTGCAGAAACAGGTCAACCGCATCATCCGAACCGGCGGCACGCGCGAAGCGTACCGGCAGGGCCACGGGCAGGACTAGGCTGCAGGTTATAACTGGATGGGTTCGAGGGGTGAGGATTGCATCGCCAGGACAACCTTGTTGCCGAGTAGTGTCATGCGGTCGCCAATGGCTCGCTCGGCTGTGATACGGGCTAGTTCAGGGGCGTTGTTGGACTCTGAGAGATGGCCGAGGACGATGTAGGCGGCGCCGCCGTCATAATCCTTTTGGAGAAATTCGGCGGTGGCGTCGTTAGAGAGATGCCCGACGCGGGAGAGGACCCGCTGCTTGACCGACCAGGGATAGGGTCCGTCGCGGAGCATCTCAAGATCGTGGTTGGATTCGAGAAACAGGACGTCGATACGCTTGAGAGCAGCTTTGACATTGGGTGGAACGTAGCCCAGGTCGGTGGCGACCGCCATGCGAATGCCCTCGGCTTCAAAGACAAAGCCGCAGGGGTCGGCGGCGTCATGCGGGATGGTGAAGGGGGAGATCTCCAGATCGCCGATCGAGAATCCGTGGCCAGCCTGGAAGTACTGGACCGACGGGAGGAAGGTAGGGTCGGTCTTGACCTTGGCTGGCGTGTCGGGGTCGCAGTCTTCTTCGTCGAGGGGCAGTTCAAGCGTGGCGTTGGGATCGTCGGAGCGATTGAGCGCAGGGTCGAGCAAGGCGGCTTCGGCGGAGATGGACACAATAGACTCCAGTTCCTCGACCGGAGTGGCATAGGTGGGGACTTTGGCGGCGAGTTCGGCGCGGGCCAGTTTTTCAGCCTGGATATGGTCGAGCCACTTGGCGTAGGTCATAGTGGTGCGGGGGGTTAGCATGCGAACCCAGGCGCGATGAGTGGGCTCAGTGAAATAGACGGGGATGCCGAGACGGCGGGCAAGCACAGCCAGGCCGGAGACGTGGTCGACATGCTCATGCGTGACGAGAATTGCGTCCAGTCGGGTGGGGTCTTCGCCGGCCAGGGCCATGCGGCGCAGAAGCTCGCGGCAGGACAAACCGGCATCGACCAGAACGCGGGTGCGGGCGCTGGCAATGACTGTCGAATTGCCCTTGGAGCCGGAGGCCAGCACGGTCATGCGCATTGCTTTAAGATACGCGGTTTGTTCGCCTGATGCCAAGCGGCGGATTGTGGAGAAACCCTGCGTTATCCTTACGCGTTACTCGTAATTCACGCCGGGGATTTGGACTACCCGGGCAATCTCTGCCAGCAGGTGCGATTCTCCTGTCGTAGAGGTCGCCGTGAAGGCGCCGTCGGACTCGCGGAGGACGCGCAGGAGGAAGACGTCGGGTGTGGGAGCTTCGTCGACGACCATGACGATCTCAGCGAAGAACTGCTCGCCGGTGACGAGTTCGACGGCGAGGATCCGGTCTTCGGACTGCTTGAGCAGGGCCAGATCCTCGGTAGGCATCGGCATGGCTATGTCATGCTCCGGACGGGAGCCAGAAAGTTGACGGTGCTGCGCAGTACGACTTCATCGCGCTGGTTGTAAGCGAGGGTGGTGGTGCGGACGATGCCGTAGTTCTTGCGCGAGGTGGATTTGCGCACACCCACGACTTCGATTTCGGTGCGAATGGTGTCGCCGGGACGAACCGGCTCGGTCCAGCGCATCTCTTCGACGCCGGCACCGATCATGCCGCCGAAGACCTTGATGGATTCGACACGGAGGCGCATGACGATGGCGGCGGTGAGCCAACCGGATGCGGCGAGACCCTTGAAGAAGCTGCCTTCGCCGGCGGCCTCATCGAGGTGGAAGGGCTGGGGGTCGTACTTCTGGCCGAACTCTTTGATCTCTTCTGCCGAGACCTTGATGCTGCCTGCTGAATGAAAGCTCTGGCCGATATGAAAGTCTTCGAAGTAAAGCTCTTGGGGCATGGAAATTCCTTTGTAAAGATTATCGCAGGGAAGATTTAGTAGGGGTAGAAGCCTCGGCCTGTCTTTCGTCCCAGCCATCCGGCATCCACCATACGGATAAGGAGTGGGCAGGGGCGATACTTGGGATCGCCGAGGCCATCCACAAGCACGCGCATGATGTCCAGACACACATCCAGGCCGATGAAGTCCGCAAGCGTGAGCGGTCCCATGGGGTGGGCCATGCCCTCGCGGAAGATCGTGTCGATGGCTTCGGCCGTGGCTACACCTTCCATGACGGCGTAGATAGCTTCATTGATCAGCGGCATCAGGACACGGTTGGAGACGAATCCGGCGGCGTCGTTGACCTCTACGGGGATCTTGCCGATGGCGCTCGATAGGCTTTGGATGGTGTCAAAGGTCGCCTGCGAGGTCTGCAGGCCACGGATGACTTCGACGAGCTTCATGACCGGCACGGGATTGAAGAAATGCATGCCGATGACCTGCGCGGGGCGCTTTGTCAGCGCGGCCAGCTTCGTAATCGAGATGCTGCTGGTGTTGGACGCAAGGATAGATTCCGCCGGCAGGATGTTGTCCAGCTTGCGGAAGAGCTCGGCCTTGACCTCGAAGCGCTCGGTTGCGGCTTCAATGGCGAGGGCGCAATCGGCCAGCGAATCGAGGCTGGTCGTGAGTGTGATCCGTGACTCGGCTGCCTGGGCTTCCTCCGCGGTGAGTCTGGCCTTCGAGACCTCGCGTGCCAGATTCTTGCGGATGGTTTCGAGTGCCTTGTCGAGGGCAGTCGGGGAGATATCGGCCAGCAGGACCAGGTGGCCGGCGCGGGCCAATACATGGGCGATTCCGTTGCCCATGGTTCCTGCGCCGAGGACGGCGATCTTATCCTGAGTCTGAATCATTCAGCGCTCATTTGTAGCAGAAGCACGGTGATGTTGTCTCCGCCGCCGGCGTCGTTGGCCTGATCGATGAGCGTCTGACAGAGCCCTTGCAGGTTCAGCGGCCGGTCTGCGGAGTGGGCGACGGCGCGCGTGAAGGTCGCCGCGATATCGCAATCGGCAAGGTCGCGCGTGAGTCCATCGGACGCCAGCAGAAAGATGTCTCCGGGCCTGGGATCGAACCGCAGTACCTCCGGCTCAACCAGTGCGTAGGACCCGACGGCGCGCGTGATGATGTTGCGCATCGGATGGTTTTCGGCTTCAACCGCTGTGATTTCGCCCCTGCGTAATTGCTCTTCTACCAGCGAGTGGTCCTGCGTGAGACGCATGAGCTGGTTGCGACGAAAGGCGTAGCAGCGACTATCTCCGACATGCGCCAGGGTGACGAACGGCATATCGCCATTACCCGAAGGCTGCAGTAGCAACGCGACGAGCGTCGTGCCCATGCCTTGCAGCTCAAGGGACTGGCGCGAGAGCCGATAGACGGCCTCGTTTGCCGCGTGGATCGCTGCCGCGATGCGATGATCGGGTGTCGAGGTTCGAGGGGTCTCGTCGTCTGCAGGGGCCAGGGCCTTGAGAAAGGCGTCTGTAGCCATGCGGCTTGCGACCTCGCCACCCGCGGCGCCGCCCATGCCGTCGCATACAACAAAGGCTCCGGCATCGAGTGAGGCGGCGCAGGTATCTTCATTGCCCTTGCGGACACGGCCGGGGTGCGAGAGCATTGCGAAGTTGAAGGAGTTGGTGAGCATGGAAGTTGGAAAGAAGCGCTGGCGAAGACGATACACCGAAACGGCGGCCAGACCAAACACTCTTATGGAGTCCAGGGTACGAGGTCGCGCACGATGAACCGAATCGTTCTGGGCGAAAATCTCGCTGTGCTCAAGGGGCTTGAAGACGCATCGGCAGATCTGATTTACATCGATCCGCCATTCAACACGGGCAAGCGCCAGGTGCGTCCCCGTATCAAGACGATTCGCGATGAAGCCGGCGATCGCACAGGCTTTGGGGGTGTTCGCTATCGCACGGAGAAGTCTGCTGACTCGCTGACGGGCTACCTGGATTCGTTCGACGACTACGTGGGGTTCCTGCGTCTGCGCATGATTGAAGCGCATCGCATTCTTGCGGTGCATGGCTCGCTGTTTCTGCATGTTGACCCACGCGAGGTCCACTATTGCAAGGTCATGCTGGACCACGTCTTTGGGCGTGATTGCTTTCAGAACGAGATCATCTGGGCATATGACTATGGTGCTCGCGCGACGAAGAAGTGGCCCGCGAAGCACGACAATATTCTCTGGTACACGCGCCATCCCAAGCGATTTCGATTTGCCTTGGATGAGACGGACCGCATTCCGTACATGGCGCCGAAGCTGGTAGGCGCGGTCAAGGCCGCGCGCGGAAAGACGCCCACGGATGTGTGGTGGCATACCATCGTCTCCCCAACGGGCAAGGAGAAGACGGGCTACGCCACGCAGAAGCCGATAGGAATTCTGGAACGGATCATCAAAGTTCACTCACGCAGGGGCGACCGAGTGCTTGATTTCTTTGCAGGCAGCGGAACGACAGGGGCCGCGGCAGCCAAGCATGGGCGTGAGTTTCTGCTTATCGACGAGAGTGAAGAGGCCGTCAGCGTGATGGAGAAACGGCTTGGAGTCAAGGCGGAAAGAAAGAAGAAACGTAAGACTGCAAAGTCTGCGAAGAATTCGACACCCAGGTTGTAGGCGAGGCATCGTGTGCGCGCAACTTGGTCAGGGAAAGCTGCAGTAAGCGCTGGCCTTCGCGTTGCGAAAGTGCTTTGCGCTCTCCAAGGACATCCAGCTTCTCGATGGTCTCTGGAGGTTCATTTTTAACCTGTTGTTTGTTTGGGGTGTTGATGCGCTCATGCAGTTGAAGAATGCGGGATTGCTGCGGCGATAGAATGAAGGGATGCGAAACAGCTTTATGCGAGTTCTGATCTCTGCCCTGGCGCTGGCCGGCCTGGTGGTGAGTATTTTGGCGCTGCGCGTGCATTTAGCCGATCCCGGAGCCGCCCCGGCATGCGCGGTGAGTGAACACTGGGATTGCGGCATTGTGAATCATTCGCGTTTTTCAGTGTTTCCGCCCACGTCCTTTGACGAGGCGCCGGGGAGCAGGATTCCGCATGTTCCGGTGGCAGCGCTGGGAATTGCCGCTTATGCAATTATGTTTGTACTTGCGGCGATGGGGCGATGGTGGGCCGTGCTTCAGCTTGCGGAGATCGTCTTTGCCGGCGCTTGCTTCCTGACCTATCTGGAAGATTTCGTCATCCATAAGTGGTGCATCTACTGCGTCTGGTCGCAGGGGATTATTTCGGTTATTTTGGTCACGACGATCATCGCGCTGATTCTGCGCAAGCGTGCCGGGCATCGCCTGCACGTCCCCGCTCCGGCGGCTGAGCACGTGGTTGGGGGGTAGACTGAAGCGATGGGAATTACGCGGGAACAGGCGCTGCAATGCTTTGCCAGCGATGATTTGATCGGGATCGGTATGGAGGCAGATGCAGTGCGGCGCGGGCTCCATCCGGAGGGTGTCGTCAGCTATCTGGTGGAGGGTCGCGTTGACCTGAATCTTTCGGCGGAGACGCTTTACGAACGGATTCAACGGGCTGAGGAACTGGGCGCCACGGCAATCACGGTGCATGGTCAACCTGGCTCGGACGCCCGGATTGAAACGATTACTGCACGTCTGAGATCGCTGCGGGAGCAGTGGCCTACGCTGTGGCTGGGCGGCCTCTCCGCGACTTCGGTAGCGTTACTCGGCTGCCATTCCGGGGTGGCGATCGGCGAGGTTCTTGCCCACTTGAAGGACGCTGGGTTGCAGTCGCTGGGTGGTGATGATGCGCAGATTCTCGATGACGGAATTCGGCAAAAGTCACGGATGCCGGTTTGCAGCACGTCGGAGTGGCTGGAGATTCACCGGTCAGCGCATGGATTGGGCATGCGAAGCGCGGCGACCATGACCTTCGGACAAAAGGAGACGATGGAGCAGCGCTTGGATCACCTTGAGTCCATCCGCAGGCTGCAGGCGGAGACTGGCGGATTTACCGCGTTTACGCCGGCGGGCTTTCAGCACGATCTTTCAGCCGGGGGACGGTCGCTCGAAGAGGCTACCAGCGTGGAGTATCTGAAGACGTTGGCAATCTGCCGGATGTACCTGGATAACGTCGAAAACGTGCAGGCAAACTGGCAGACACAGGGCGTAAAAGTGTTGCAGATGGCCCTGCGATTCGGCAGCAACGACGTCGGTTCGGTGGCGCTGGAGAAGACCGCAGGTGAGGCTGTCACGGAAGAAGACCTGCGACGGGTGATTCGCGACGCTGGATTCCGTCCCGTGCAGCGGAATATGGTTTACAGCAGGATGTATCTCGATTAGCGCGGTCTCCCCTCCATGGGGAAGGTGTTTCACTGATTAGTGGACGTGATCGCGTAGAATCGGCTATACCGATTAAGGTACCGGAGTCTGATCCTGCATTTTTCTTTCTCATTGTCCGCAGGTTCCGGGTGGTGTTTACTTGCCACCTGGCTTGCTCCCAAGGGCCTGGGCCATTATTGGAAGACCCACTACGCCGATAAGACGTTTGAGCATTTGTACAGGCTTAGCGCCTTCGACGTGGCGCTGCTGACGCCGTACTTCATCGTCATGATTATCCTGGCTTTTTACGGTCTGCATCGCTACCAACTGGTCTGGCTTTACTTCAAAAACAAGAAGAATGCCGCCAAGTGGAACGAGCCCGTCGCGCGCTTTCCGGATGGTGAACTACCCTTCGTGACGATCCAACTGCCGATCTACAACGAGCAGTTTGTGATCTCGCGGCTCCTCGATGCATGCTGCCGGCTGGACTATCCGCGGGACCGCTTCGAGATCCAAGTACTGGATGACTCGACCGACGAGACGACCGACGTTGCCCGACAGATGGTAGAGCGATATGCGGCGGGTTACAACGGGCTCGCTCCGCAACCTATCGTTTACCTTCATCGTGAGAATCGCTATGGCTATAAAGCGGGTGCGCTCGATGCCGGTCTGAAGACGGCTCGCGGCGAGTTTGTCGCGATCTTCGACGCAGATTTTGTGCCGCCGCACGACTGGGTGATGAAGGTGATCCACCACTTTGCGGAGCCGGGCATCGGCATGGTGCAGACACGGTGGACGCACCTGAATAGGAACTACAGCTTCCTGACCCAGGTAGAAGCGATCCTGTTGGATGGGCACTTTGTGCTGGAACATGGTGGACGCAGCCGTGCAGGCGTGTTCTTCAACTTCAACGGCACCGCTGGAATGTGGCGGACCAAGGTCATCGCCGAGGCGGGCGGCTGGCAGCATGACACGCTCACCGAAGATACCGACCTGAGCTATCGTGCACAGATGATCGGGTGGAAGTTCAAGTACCTGCAGGACGTTGAATGCCCTGCCGAGTTGCCAATCGAGATGACAGCCTTTAAGACCCAGCAGGCACGCTGGGCCAAGGGCCTGGTTCAGACCGGCATCAAGATTCTGCCGCGTGTGATGAAGAGCGACGCGCCCTGGCACACCAAGCTCGAGGCCTGGTATCACCTGACGGCGAACCTGAGCTATCCGCTGATGATTGTGCTGAGCACACTCTTGATGCCGGCGATGATCATTCGGAGCTACCAGGGCTGGGTGCAGATGATGCTGATCGACTTCCCGCTGTTTATGGCGAGCACAATGTCTGTCTCGTCGTTCTACCTGGTAAGCCAGAAGGAGCTGTATCCGACCAAGTGGTATCGGACGTTTCTTTATCTGCCCTGCCTGATGGGTCTTGGCGTGGGGCTGACGATCACGAACACGAAGGCAGTGCTCGAAGCGCTGTTCGGCATCAAGAGCGCCTTTGCACGCACGCCGAAGTACTCCGTGAAGAAGAAGGGCGAGAGAAGCCAGGCCAACAAGTACCGCAAACGCCTGGGAATCGTGCCATGGATTGAACTTGCAATTGGCTGCTACTTTGCTTTCACGGTGTACTACGCGGTGTCGAGCGAGAACTACTTTACGGTGCCGTTTCTGTTGCTGTTTGTATTTGGCTATTGGTACACGGGCTTGTTGAGCCTGCTCCAGGGACGCTTTGAACGCTTCGGCACCTCAAGCGGCGAAGAAGCGCACGAGAAGCCCTATCCCATGGGGATTTAGTTTGGATAACAGCAATAAAACAGAAAGGCCCGGCGAATTAGGCCGGGCCTTTCTGTCTAACAAGGAAGCCTGCTTTAGAAGCGGATGCCAGCCTTGATGGGGATGTAGGTGGTGTGGTTGCTATTGGCCGGATAGAAGTTATTGCCGGTATAGGTCGGATTAGAATTTTGAACGGTGATGCCTGCGCGTTGCTGATTGTTGACGTAGACATAACGAGCCTCAACGAAGAGACGCTCGCCCGCGAATCGTGATGGCTTGAAGGTCAGTCCAAAGCCGCCGCTGAAGCCGGGAGCATTGGAGGTGTATTTATCGATGGTCTGGTTCGCCTGGTACTGATAGCAGCCGTAGTAGTAGTCGCAGTAGGTACCCGTAGCCGGAACCGTAAAGTTCGCAGTCTTGTGATAGAAACCAACTCCGCCGACGATGTAAGCCCCCAGGCCTTCAGAGGTAAAGATGGTGTAAGTGGGATTCAGAGTGATGGACCACACGTGCGATTTTCCATCGAGGACGCCCTGGGCTCCATAGAGAGCGGCCTGGTTGGCGATTGTGTTTCCAGTGAAACCGAAGTGGTCATAGTCGAACTGCGCGATGATGGCAAAGTTCTTATTGAAGTTGCGACCTGCACCAACTTGAAATGCATAGTCGGTATTGAGGTACTGACGGGTGTTGCCGGTCGGCAGAGAAAGACCGACCGCCGCGACAAACGCGTACTTGTTGGAACCGTCAGGGTTATGGGAGCTATCGTTGTAACGCGGACGGCCATAGCGGCGGCGGGGTGGAGGCTGGAGCGCGGCAAAGGTCCCGCCGGTAAAGTTCAGGCTGGAAGCCTCTACGCTTGAGGACGAGGAAGATGACGACGAATCGTAGCCAACTCCCGCGGCGGTGGCCAGGTCAAGCGTGGGAGTGGTGTTCAAAGAAACGAGCGCGGCGGAAGGGGCGGGAGCAATGCCGGGCGATGTTTTTTGCGCGTGGAGGTTCAACGTCGATGCATAAGCCACAAAGGCGATCGCCGCAAAGCGACGCGCAAAAGGTGAAGGGCGAAAGGAAGTTGGATCGATGAGCATCTTTTTGAAACTCCTGGGTGCTTTCTGATTCTCTCTATTGAATAGACCCTGATTCAAACGACATGTTGTTATAAGACGCTTAAAACGTATCCAAGGTCTCAGTCGTGCTGCAGCGTTGAAATGAAATTTAAAACCTCTTCACAAACTGGAACCCCATGCAGATCGAGTGAGCCGTTTGGCAATCTCATTCTGCATGGGGTTTCTAGTGGCTTCGGTCCGGGGGTCTAGTGGATGTCGAACTGCTCGGGGTGCAAGCTCGGATCGGATTTGATGAGGATGGTCTTGCCGCTCATCTCTTCCATCTCCTGCAGCCAGCGGGACGACGTGGATTTGAGTTGCTTGACGACCTCAGGGTGTACGCGCAACATCACATCGCCACGGTCAAGATGCTTGTGCATCTTGCGCATCTCGATATAGATGTCGTTGCAGACGGTGACCGGCGACTTCACCATGCCCGTGCCGGCGCAGACGCCGCAGGTCGTCGAGAGCGTACGCTCCAGGGACTGTTTGACGCGCTTGCGGGTGATGGCAACAAGGCCAAAATCGTTGAACTGCAGAACCTTGCTGGGGGCGCGGTCGCTCTTGAGCTCTTCTTCGAGGGCAGCCATGACCTTGTTGCGATTCTTGCGCTCATCCATGTCGATGAAGTCGATGATGATGATGCCGCCGAGGTCACGCAGACGAATCTGACGAACGATCTCGGGGATGGCGTCCAGGTTGGTCTTGACGATGGTGTCTTCAAGCCGGGCCGTCTTGCCGACAAACTTGCCGGTGTTGATGTCGATTGCGACCAGAGCCTCTGTCTGGTTGATAACAATGGAGCCACCAGACTTGAGCCAGACCTTGGAGCGCAGTGCCTTGTTGATCTCCTCCGTGATGCCAAACTGCTCGAACAGGGGTGTTTCCTTGGTGTAGAGCTTGACGCGGCGAATCAGCGAGGGCTGGAAACGCTGCAGGAAGCGGAGAACGCGCTCGTATTCGGTTTCTGTGTCAACCCAGATGGCGGAGAAGGTGTCCGTAACCTGGTCGCGGAGAACGCGCTCGACGAGATTGAGATCGTGATAGATGAGTGCAGGCGACTTGCTGGATTCCGAGCGAGTCTTGATGTCCGACCAAAGGTTGAGGAGGAAACGAAGATCGCTGCGAAGCTCTTCTTCGCTGGCACCCGAGGCTGCGGTGCGGACGATGAAGCCGCCGGGGGCCTCGCCCTTTTCAGAGAGCAGAATCTCCTTCAGGCGGCGGCGCTCTGCGTCGGATTCGATCTTGCGCGAGACGCCGGTGTGGTGCACGGTAGGCATAAAGACCAGGAAGCGACCAGGCAGGGCGATGTGCGAGGTAATACGCGCACCCTTCTTGGCCATGGGCTCCTTGGCAATCTGGCAAAGGATCTCCTGGCCGGGTTTGAGCAGCTCCGAGATGGCCGGGAGATTGGTGCTCTGCATGGACTGGCGACCACCGCGTCCGTCGCGGCGTGAGCCACGGTCGCGGTCGTTGCTGCGGTCACGCTCACCCGCGGGGCGGTCGGAGCCGGGAGAGGAGAAGCCGCGGTCGGAGGAGGCACTGCGGTCACGGTCGCCGGGGCGGCGGTTGCGATCTCCGCGGCGTGCGTCGCGGCGGGCACGATCGTCGCGTCGGCCTTCACGACGTGGCTCGCGGGCTTCGCCGGCGGGCGTGGCGACGTTCTGGGTTTCGGATGCGGCATGCTCGCCTTCGCCGTCAGCGTATTGAGGATGTTCAAGCTCGTCAGCCCCTTCGGACTCCTCCGCTTCTTCGGACTCATTTGACTCTTCCTCGGACTCCTCTTCTTCCGACTCAGTGTAGTCCTGGTCCTCTTCAAGGAAGTCTTCGTCGTCATCCTCGTCGACAGTTGGCTCCATACGCGTGATGTGATCGATGGACATCTCACGGAGCATCGTGCCGAGGTCGGCGGTGCCTTCGAGCGTCTCCTGATCGTGGTTGTCGTAGGCGTCACCAACAGAGGCATTCAGATTGGAGATCGGCAGAGCCTGTACCTCTTCGTCGTCTTCCAGCATCTCTTCTTCGAGCACGCCGGTTCCGGGTGCGAAGAAGGGAGCGGACTCGGCGGGATCGGCACTGACGACGGCCGTTTCATAGACGATGGGAGAGGTGGGTTCTGGCTCGTTGATCAGTGAAAGTTCGTGGGGCGGCAATTCGTGTGCGACCGGCAGCGACACATCGGAGAACATGTTGCCGGTGTCGGAGATGGCCGTGAGCTGGTGCTCGGCCAGCGGAACGTCAACGTGATCGACGTGCTGGTGCTCTTCGCGGGGAGACTGTTCCTCAACGATGGGCGCCGACTGGCGATATTCGCTGAGCGGAAGCGGATCGACCCGGTAAGAAGCTGAGCCTTCTGACGGCTCGAACTCGTGCTCGACATGCAGGGCTTCGGCGGGGGCGACTTCAACAGGCGCTGCAACGGCGTCCTCGACGTGAGGCATAGGCGGCGGCGGAACGAAGGTGCTGTTCAACGGCGTGACGAGATGGCTGGACGGAACGCTTTCGGGATTGCTGAGATAAGTCGGCTCGACTTGCTCATCGACATGCAAAACCGGCGCTTCGGAAGGAGTCTCCTCGGCAGGAGCATGCTCGGCGGCGCGGACGAAGGGCACGGTCTCTGGGAGGACCTGCTCCGAGGCCTGTGGTCGGTCGTTGCGATCGTTGCGATCGTTGCGATCGTTGCGGTCGGGGCGAGGGCCGCGATCATTGCGTCCGCCACGGTCCTTGCGTCCGCCAGGCTCGTTGCGGTTGCGGTCGCCACCACGGGAATCGCGTCCACCGCGATCATCACGACTGCGGGACTCGGAGGCGGAATCGGCTACGGGACCGCGGGGGCGGATCGTCTCGCCGGGGAGAACTGCACCGCCGTCCCAGCCACGCGCGATGAATTCAGAGGGTGCCGGTGCGGGAGTGGCTTCGGCGCGGCTCTCATCCGGAACATTGCCGCCCGAACGGTATTTGGAGAGCGACTCGCCGGGAAGGATGATCGGCTCGATCGGGGCTTCGGTCTGCTCGGCTCCGTACACCGGAGCGAGGGTCTCATCCGCTGAGCTATCGACCTTATAAAGACTGGCGGAGGGAGCGAAGCCGCGGGGGGCCCGGGGTGGCTGCTGGACGTTGCGGTCGCCGCGATCTTCACGGCCTCCACGCTTCCGGTCGCGACCGCCGCGGCCACTGCGTTCGCCGCGATCACCACGTTCGACCAGTGGTGTGGGCTCAGTGACGGTCGGGGCGGCTTCAATGTCGAAGGTCTCTTCTGCTGCAACGGGGTACGAATCGTAGACCGGGCCGGTGGCCGCGGAGGGGGTGCGAACTTCCGGTGCCACTACCGGCTGAGCGGATTCCTCGCGACCGCGATTGCCACGGCGGCCACGGCGACCGCGCCAGCGGCGGCTGCCGTCGGCACCGGCTGAGCCTTCGCCGAGGTCTTCGGCTGGCTCGGGTGCCGAGATGATTTCGTCTGAAGCGACGGGCGGCGCTTCCGTGCGGACGACGTCCGTGGGCTCACGACGGGGCGTACCGTCGGAGTTGACGTTACGGTCGCGGCGATTGCGGCCTCCGCGGCGTCCGCCGGAGCGCTCACGCTCCGACTCTGAAACGGGACGCGCGGGGTCGAGGCCAGAGACGGCTTCGGTAAAGAGATCGGCATCGGTCGGCTCAGCGACACGGGGCTGGGCTTCACGGGGGGCGCGGTCTCCTCGGTCTCCACGATCGCTGCGATCACTACGTGCACGACCATCGCCGCGTCCGGCTTCGATGCGCGGAGTGCGGGCGTGATCGCCGCTGTTGGCGGAGGCTTCAAAGTCGGCGGAGTCGCCGGCTTCTTCCATGAAATCGGTGATGTAGAGAAAAGCGTCGCGCTCGAGGCCGATGTCCACAAAGGATGACTGCATACCCGGCAGCACGCGTGTTACTTTGCCGTTGTAGATGGATCCAGCGAGGGTGTATTCGTTCTCGCGTTCCAGGTAAATTTCTGCGAGTAAATCGTCCTCCACCAGACCCACCTTGGTTTCGTGAGGGGTGGTGGATACAAACAACTCTCTATTCATACAAGCTCCGGTGCTGCCGTTCTGCGGCAGCAAATTCA
>JAYVZP010000098.1:0-9277 GCA_043783275.1 Rhodanobacteraceae bacterium | reverse complement strand
TGGCACCGTGGACGGTCTGGCAGAAGTAGCAATCGTTGAGGTAGGACACGTAAGTCGCGATCAGTTCGCGGTCACCCTGTGGCAGCGAGTTTGGCGCGTGCAGCAGTGCTTCCGCAAGGTCGTTAAGCGGCTTCGCGGTTTCAGGTCTAAAAGCCATGGCGCTGCGGATGCCCTGCAGGCCTTCGGGAAGATGGATGTGTGGCATGTGGTCTCCGCTATGTGGAATGACAAGAGCTTATCGCTATGCATCGTGTTCCGGAAAGTAGGAAAGAAGTTTCCACCTAAAGGTTGAGGACAGATACCGGAGCAATCCATACGATTCGGATAAACCTGAAAGCGAGTTATGCGTTTCTTAGTGCTGCGTACTGCATTGAAGACTATTTCCCAGGGAGACTCTCAGTGATTCGTCTGACCCATATCGGTAAGGTCGTTTACATCTTTGTATCCGCTCTTTGTGCAAGTGCTCAACTTCCAACAGGTTCCGTGGATGGAATCGCGAATGACGCAAGTGGCGCTCGCATGCCCAACATTCGCATCACGGTGACCAGCGAATCGCAGGGAACCACACGTGCAGCCCTGTCGAACCCGGATGGTTCCTTCAATGTTTCGAGTCTGGCTCCGGGTGCATACACGGTAAGGCTGTATTCCATGGGTTTTGGAGAAGTCCTCTACCCACACGTACAGATCGAGGCCGGAAAAGCCACTACGCTGGACACGACATTGCGTGCAGCGGCCACGGCCACGGTGGAGGTCGGCACCGCTAATGCAGAGGTAGACCTTACGCAATCCATGCTGCAGGGACAAATCGCGTCTCGGACGATTGAGAGCATCCCGCTCAATGGACGCAACTTCCTGGAGCTTGCATTTTTAATCCCTGGCAACCGGCCCGCGCCCAACTTCGATCCAACCAAGAGCAACACCATCGAAATTAGCTCGGCAGGGGGTTTCGGTCGAGGCGGCAACATTCTCGTGGACGGAGCCGACAACAACGACGAGGTTGTAGGCGGAACACTCGCCAACTTCCCGCAGGATTCCATTGCTGAATTCCAGATAGCGACGGCACGTTTTACGGCGGAGGTGGGCCGCTCTGGTAACAGCATCATCAACATAATCACAAAGTCAGGAAGCAACCAGACTCACGGCTCTGCCTTTGTTTTTGAACGCAACCGCCACCTCCAGGCACTTCCTGCTACTTTCGATCGCTCTCAGCCCATCCCTCGCTTTGATCGCGAGCAGTTCGGCGCCACGATCGGCGGCCCCTTCCGCAGAGATAAAGCCTTTTACTTTTCTTCGGTGGAGTTTCGCAACCAGAACGCAGCCTTGCAGACCGGCACGCGCGTCTTCACGAATGTGCCGTATGGTGCACTGCCGTTCTACGGGCACATCATCAACACTGCAGCGCCTGCCCCTTTGCGCGATCTCCTGCTTTCGAACCGTGTGGATTATCACCTGAACGAGAACAACATCTTTGCGCTTCGCTACAGCTTCAATCGCTCCACCGACACTGCTCAGGCCACGGCAGCGCAGTCGACACCCTTTTCGACAGCCGCCGAGCGCCAGAACGCGCTCAATCGCTTTCACTCCGCAGTTGCATCCTGGACGCGCATCATCGGCTCCAGCATGACGAACGATGTTTCAGTTCACTACGACGATTTCTACAACGACCTCCCGCCGTTTCCGCAGAACGCTTCAATCACCACACCGCAGTTGAACCTGACCACAGAACTGTTGTTCCCGGACCTCGCCGATGGCGCAAACTTCAATCTTCCCCAGGCGACACGGATGCATCGGTTTCAGTCTCGTGATGCGTTTACCGCGTCCATCGGGAAGCACACCCTCAGGACAGGCGTAGAGTTTCAGCACTACTGGGTCAGCGGTCTCATCAATGTCTTCGGCAGCGGCTCAGAGATTCTCGTCTCCGACTTCGCATTCGCGGATCTAAACGGCGATGGCGTGATCAACGATCTGGACATACCGGTTGCAGTCGGCATTCACAGCACCGCGCCGATCGTTCCGGTTCCCATTCCCGTCATCACCAACAACTACAGCGCGCTGTATGCGCAGGACGATTGGCGCCTGTCACCTCGGCTCACTCTCAACCTTGGTCTTCGCTGGGAGTACGATTCCAACGCGACCGGCCAGAGCGCCGCGCACCAGCCTTGCCCGAACCTGACATCCACACCAACGAAGCCGTGCACGTGGATGGCAAACGTGCTGCCTTTGCAAAAGAATCAAGACACCAAGGATTTCGGTCCACGGGTAGGCTTCGCTTACGATCCTTTTGGCACCGGCAAAACAGTCATCCGCGGTGGCTACGGCATCTATTACGACCGCGTGATTCTCGAAGCCGGATCGAAGGAGCTTGTGCAGAACGACCGCGCATTGACGGTGACGCAATATGCTGGCTCAAGCTGCGTCATTGCGGGAGTTCCGGCACCGCCCGCTCTCCGCAACTGCTTCGCTCCCGGAGCGCGCTTTGCGCCGGGGAGCCCCACCATCGCCACGGCTTTCAGCGGCCCTCCGCAAACGGGTGGCGTAGGGATCGTCGCGCTTGGCGCGAACGCGCACCATCCCCTCTTTCAGCAGTTTTCTCTTGGTGTGCAACAGCAGGTACATAACGACTGGATCATTACTGCCGATGGTCTGCATGTATTCGGTGAGCGCGAACTGATCGGCAGCCTGCTGCGCAGCACAACCTCTACCTCTCCGCAAATCCAATGTCCTGGCGGCAATCAGCTTTGCTTGATCACCGACCCGCTCTCCGGGATCACCGACAGTGTCACCATTCTTGATTCCTCTGCTAAGAGCTGGTACGACGGCTTGCTGGTGAGCGCGGGTCGGCAGTCCGGACATATCGGTCGTGTGGGCTATAACTTCAACCTCAGCTACACGCTCTCGAAAACCTTGGACTACTCCGATGACGATCAGTTGGAGAACGGAAACAAAGACGAGCAGGTGAATCTGGTCGAGGGATCGTCCGGTCTGCGCAAAGAAAAGGGCTACGCGCTGACAGACGAACGGCATCGCCTGACCTTATATGGAGAAGCAACGCTGCCGTACGGCTTCAGCTTCGCGCCGCTGTATACGTTTGGATCGGGTGTTCCGGCAGACACGTTCCTGCCGGGTACAGCAAACATCTCAGGCGCATCCGGCTCTCGCCTTCCCATTCTGCCGCGCAACGCGCTCGGACGCGAGGTAAAGAACAGCGATCAGCTTAACGCCGCAATCGACCGTTGGAACGCACTGCCCACATGTCCAGGAACATATCCCTGCAATGCGGGTGGCGCTATCGCTCATATCCCTGGAAGAATCAACTTCTTCAGCCCATTCAGCTCACTCGACCTCCGCCTGCGCAAAGACATCCATTTCCACGAAGCTATCAACCTAAGCCTGATCGGAGAAGGTTTCAACCTCTTCAATCAGGTGAATGTTCGCGGCACCAACGACGCCAACTTCGCGGGGCGCAACATCTCGATCAGTCCCGCTGCAACCGTTCCCGTGCAAACAGATTTTTACCGTGCAGACACCGTTGCCGGCGGCTTCTTCGGTTCAGGTGGCCCGCGTGCCTTCCAGTTCGCCGTACGCCTGGAGTTCTAGTGATGAACAAGCTTTCAAATAAACAAATGCCGCCGCAGGAGATCTCGCAGCCAACCCAATCTGCGAATCTTCCAGTCGTTCAAGAAGATAGCGCGTCCGATGAAGTCAGCAAACTCTACCAGCAGTTTCGTGCGGACTTCAGCCGTCCACAGATTCCTGGAATCCTCAAATGCTTCGCCACGCATCCACCGCTGTTGCAGCACATGCTGGGGTTGGCAAAATCCATGCTCTTCACCGACGGAGCGCTTGACCGTAAGCACAAAGAGATGATCTCGGCGTTCGTTTCGGCAACGAACGAATGTGTTTATTGCACAGACAGCCATGTCTTTTCATTTCGCATGGCTGGTGGAAGCGTTGACGCAGCACGTGCTCTACTCGTGTGCGATCTCCAATCGAACTCCATCACACCCGAACAGCGCGCGCTTCTTCAATTCGCGCAGAAGATTACACAAGACTCGCAAGCCATCAGCCCTGCCGACATCGCAGCCATGCGCATAAGCGGCTGGAGCGATCTGCAAATCGCAGAAGCCATCCACGTAACCGCGCTTTTCGCCGCGTTCAACCGCGTCGTCAATGCATTCGGCCTGCCGTCGCAAAATCTACTCAACGCGTTCGAGGAGCAATCAGCCAATGAGTAAAGCCGGTGAACACATCTTTCTCGACGGCATCGAAGCCAATCCTCAGCCCGGTCCTTACGCTGACGCCATTGCTGCGGCAAATAAAGCTGGTACGGAATACTGGGGCATCTGGAACATTCTGGCCTTCCACCCGATGGCTTCGCATCACCTGTGCGAGCTTTCTCAGGCGTTGATGTTCAAAGAAGCACCCATCACGGCCGCATTACGAGAGTTGATCGCCGCGTATACGTCTTCTTTGAATGGCTGCGACTTCTGCATGAATGCTCACGCCGCCGTCGCTGCTCACCTCTACAACAGCAAGGATCTGGTCTGGAGTGTTCTGAACGATCCCGAAGGCTCCGCCCTTCCGCAACAGGAGAAGGCGCTTCTGCGTTTCGTGCGTAAGCTCACTCTCGAATCCGGTTCCATTACGCAAGTGGACACTGACTCGCTAAAGTCTCAAAGCTGGAATGACGCTTCGATTTACTACGCTATCGCCGTCTGTGCTCTGTTCAACTTCTACAACCGTTTCGTCTCCGGCAACGGCGTGAAGATGGTCTCAGATAAAGCTTTTCAAACACTTGGAGCGCGCATCGCGCAAGCTGGATACAGTCGCAATCAGCCCACGCCGGACCGCGAGAGAGCTTCTATCGATGCTTGAGACGACCCCTGGTGAACTGCGTCTTGAACTGAATCAGGAGAGCACCCTCGGCTATCCGGGATGGGGCGTGGCAACGGCCGCCTTCATCGGCGTCATGGCCAGCTTCGCGCCAATTGTGCCCTATACTTTCAGCCTGTTCTTGAACCCTTTGCATGAGGCCTTCGGCTGGCGGCGACAGGCCATCGACGGTACATTTGCCATTGCCGCGATTACCGTTGCGCTGGTCTCGCCGTTCATCGGCATGTTGCTCGACCGCTTCCCGCCGCGCGCCATCATCTTACCGTCGATCCTGATCTTTGCCCTCGCGCTTGCTTCCCTCAGCCGATTGAGCGGGAACATCCTGCAGTTCTACATCACGTTCTTCATAATTGGTCTGGTGGCCAACGGCACCGCCCAGTTCGCCTACACTCGCACTATCCTTTCCTGGTTTGTGAAGCATCGAGGCTTCGCCCTTGCCCTGATTCTTACCGGAAGTGGTGTCGGCTCGATTTTGATTCCACCCTTAACGCAATGGATGATCGGGCATCATGGCTTTCGAAGCGCGTATCTTCTTCTGGGTGCTATCGCGCTGCTCGGTCTTCCGTTGACTGCATTGCTGGTCCGGAACTCTCCCGCACCGGTGCTTACCCTTGAACATGCACCTGTTTCCGGTGTCACGTTGAAGGCTGCTTTCGGGACGGCAGCCTTCTGGCTTCTCTGCGGCATCACGGTCCTATCCGCGTTTAGTGAAAATGGCCTGGTCACCAACCTAGCTGCGATCCTCACCGGTCATGGCCTAACCGCGCAGAGCGCCGCCATTGCATTGTCCGTGCGTGGCGGCGCTGGCATTCTCGGCCGACTGTGTGTTGGCTTGCTGATCGACCGCTTCTCTCCGCAGCGGATTCAGACCGTGATTCTTGCACTCGCTGCGCTCGGCACCCTGGTGTTTGCCTTTGCAGCATCGCCCATCGGGGCTCTGTTCGGTGCGGTGCTGCTAGGCGTTGGATTAGGCAGCGAGGCAGACATCCTTCCGTATCTTCTGGCCCACTACTTCGGCAGAAGGCACTTCTCAGTCCTCTACGGCCTCACCTGGACGGCCTATGCAATCGGCGGTGCAACAGGCCCAATGTTCATTGGTCATCTCTACGATGGCACCGAGACCTACCACGCGCGCTACATCGTTTACCTCGCCGTAGCTGCATCTTTAGCAGTGGCTATCAGTCTGTTTCTGCGTCGCACGCCAAACCAGCCTGCTTACACCGCTGGCCCAATCACGTCAGCTAACCCAATCTCCTTGGAGGAATAAATGCCGCACATCAACTTGCCCGAAGATATGCCTGGCATCACTGCAGGATTCAACTTCCGTCCTGAAACGGCGCAGCCCCTGCGCGAGCTTGCGCATATCCTGCTCCACACATCCGGGAATGAAGGATTCACCTCTGCCGAACGTGAACTTGTCGCCTCCTTCATCTCAGCACGAAACACCTGCCACTTCTGCCAAAGCAGCCACGGCGCCGCAGCTGCACACCTTCATCAGGGCGGTCAGGCAGCGGTGGATGCCGTATGCGGTGATTACAAGGCAGCACCGGTTTCCAACAAACTTAAGGCGCTACTTGCCATCGCTGAACAAGTTCAGCTCAACGGCAAGCGCGTAACCATCGAGCTTGTGGAAGGAGCCAAAGCGGAAGGGGCAACGGACTTAGATATCCATGACACTGTTCTAATAGCGGCTGCGTTTTGCATGTACAACCGCTACGTCGACGGTTTAGCAACTTGGCAGCCTCGTGATCCCGGTCTGTACAAACAGATGGGTGAACGGATGGCGGAGCACGGCTACCTAAACGTAAGATGAGGCTGGCGACCTAGCCTGCCCATCAAGGTAATTGCGATGAATGTGCTCGTCTTTGCTAGCAGTGAGAAGCATTGCGGAAGCCGCCAACCAAAAAAGACTTCGTGATTCGCCTGGACATGAAGGAGCTAGGCTTCGAACGGTCCGAAGGTGCACGGACGCTTCACAAGGGAGCGTCCGAGCGATGCCGGCAATCTCAGAATCCGCGTTCCGTAATAGTTTCATTATCGGGCCATGCTGACCCGGTTCTTGACTCGCTCGAGTTCCCCTCCAACAATGAAGGCACCGTTCCAGGCTCAATGCGCTCGCCATTGTAAAGCAATATGCCGGAAACCGCCTGCACACCTATCCCTCCCGAAATAAAGGTTCCGATCGAGAGCATCGTTCGGGGACCTTGGCAGGACACGGTGGCCGAACGGGACGCGCAAGGAGCGACCCGGATCAACCGCCTCGCTTATGAGATGTGTGTTCTGTCAGCAATCCGGCAGCGACTCCGGTCGAAAGAACTGCGGGTGCTTTTTCCCGCGAACACGAAACGTAATCCACAGCCCTGAACCATACCCGCGACGCCAAGGTCTTCATCGGCCAACTCAATCAGGAGTTGGAAGAGGGGTTGACCCGGCTGAACGCGGGCATGGAAAGCAACCAGCACGTTCGCATCCTGAAGAAAGATGACGATTGGATTTGTGTATCGACTTTGCCCGTGCAGGTGGAATTGCTAAACCTCACCGCCTGAAGGAACACATGTTGGAGCGCTGGCCCCTGACCAGCCTCCTCAATGTCTTCATCGAGACCGATCTCCGCACCCGCTTTACGGACGTATTCTGTAGCGCTACGGCTTGCGAGAATCTCGGCCGCGAGATCATCAGGAGCGGCTGCTTCTCACGCACAATAGACTGGGATCAAATGCCGGGATCAAGCACATGAGCGCAGGGCAGGTCCGTACAAACTATGAGGACCTTCTCTATATCCACCGCCGTTACATCACCAAAGACCAGCTCCGCGCCGCGATCCGCAAAGTCATCAACGCCATCTTCCTCGAACGGCCGGTTCCCATCTGGGGCGGAGGAACCACAGCCTGCGCCTCTGACTCGAGGAAGTTCGACGCTTGGGACCAGAACCTCATGACCGAATGGCATGCCCGGTACGGTTGCCGCGGCGTCATGATCTATTGACACGTCGATCGCAAATCAACCTGCCGCTAAGTGCCGCCAGCTGCGATGCCGCCCTATGCTGTGTCGGAGTTCAGTATCTACAGCGTCCCTTGGAAGTATTCGCTGAGATTTTGCGGGTTCTGCGGCCCGGCGCGCCTGTCATCTTCAGTTTCTCCAACCGCTGCTTCCCAACGAAGGCGGTCGCAATCTGGCGGTCGCTCGACGCTCGCGGGCATGCCGATTTGGTGCACCTTTACCTGGAGCGTGCCGGCTTTCGCGACATCAGAACAGAGGTGCTGCGGGACGGCTCCGAGAGCGATCCGCTGCTCGCAATTACAGGGCGGCGTTGAAAGAGCGCATCTAGCCGGACTTCCGCTTTCGGCTAACACCCCTACCTCGACTCTATCTGTGACTGAAGCACCCGAAGCCGCGTTACTTTCCTACTTCCGGGTTGCTCCCTTGGTTCGCGCGGAATTTTGCTCCCCACGCTCAACACATTGAGAGCTCTTGCTGCTTACATCCACTGACGCTCGAAACCCGACAACTCCTGCCGCAGCTGGCATAGCTTACACTCAAGCCACATGCTCAATCAGGGCTATGCATACACCACAATCATCGGCGGCAAACATGAAGGACAAAGCCTGCTCTTCCACTTGGGAAGCCTTTACTCACACTCAACCCCACAAGCGTGGCAACAAAAACTGAACAACCGCGAAGTTACCGTCAACGGTGTTACCGCCACCGGAAACGAATCGCTCACTTCAGGCCAAACCCTCGTCTGGAACCGTCCACCCTGGATCGAACCCGACGCTCCTCAACACTTCGAAGTCCTGTTTAGTGACGCCCATCTGTTGGCCGTCAACAAACCCGGTGGGCTGCCCACCCTTCCCGGTGGCGGCTTCATGGAAAACACTCTTCTGCGCCTGGTGCAAAAACAAACACCCAATGCAAACCCTGTCCATCGGTTGGGCAGAGCCACTACCGGCATCGTGCTCTTCGCCAAAACGCCGCAAGCGGCATCGCAACTATCCGCAAACTGGAACACACCCAGAATTCAAAAAATCTACCGAGCGCTGGCTCAAGGTAATGCACTCTACGACGCCTACGAAATTCTCACACCCATCGGCCTTGTCCCGCACCCGCTCATCGGTTCCGTGTGGGCCGCCAACCTGAGTGGCAAACCGTCAAAGTCATTGGCGAAGGTGATCTCACGCACTACAAGCACCACAACATTTGAGGTAAGCCTAAGTTCGGGCCGCCCTCATCAAATCAGGATCCATCTGGCATCCATCGGCCATCCCCTGGTAGGCGATCCTCTGTACGGCTTAACCGGCCAGCCTCTTGAAAATCTCCCCGGCCTCCCCGGCGATGGAGGATATTTCCTGCACGCACAATATCTGAAATTCCACCACCCCATCAC
>JAYVZP010000097.1:0-59094 GCA_043783275.1 Rhodanobacteraceae bacterium | reverse complement strand
GCGTTTTGGCGGCTTTGCACGCATGCTCCCCGTGCAAATCAGTTACGAGATGCATCCTTGGTTTAGGCTCCATCATGCCAACCTCGTCAAGCGTGCAGCCAGGCGGTTTTCAACCACTTCAAACTCACACCAACTCAACTGAACGGCACCTATCCTGAACGGCACGTCGTCTGTTGTCTTCCATTCGCTCGATAAAGTCTGACCAGCCTTGAGAGCCAGCAGGTCCTGCACCTTGAAGCGCCTGAGTGGGATTCCCGCCGTCACCCGCATCGGCAAGCGCGAGAGCAGAGGCCATGCTGTGTGCTCATCAATGCGCTGCATATCAGGTTTGGGCAAGAGGCTTGCCGTGATCTGAATCGGAACTAGATGTGTCTCTTGCATATGCATCCTTCTGGTTGCTTAGCGTTGAACTAGAAACTCGGTGAAGAGCACGTCTGCAATTCTGATCTCGGGCACCTTCAGTGCGAGCGCCGAACGAAGCTGCTGTTTCAACTGTTCCTTACCGTCCGGGGCAAGGAGACTGGAACTTGTGTCACGACCGATCACCGTGAGCGCGGCATCTCTTTCTGCGGCCTCGAAAGCATTGACAGACTTCCCCTTCGCACCTGACTCGTCAGTTCCTTTTGCTGACTTCTCAATGGGTTCCTCCTCGATGCGAAGAGTGATGGCAACGCGGAGATAACAATGCCCATCGTCATCGGCAAGATTGACAAGCAGTGGTTCAAATACTGCCAGATGGGTCTTGGGAACCGCTTTTGGTGCCGCTTCACCCTTTACCGGTGCGGTAGGGATCGGCATGCGTCCGGTCTTCGAGAGCCAGAACACCAGTCCACCCGCACCGACCATGGCAAATGTTGCAGCGATGACTGCAACGACAATCATGCTCATCAAGCCCTGCCTGTTGGGGGCCGGGGGAGTGGAACCAATCTGATTTTCTTCACTCATAGTGCTTTCACTTGGTGCAGCTCAATGGCCACTCTGAAGAGGGCCTACATTAGCAGCCTTTCATCCGCAGAAAAGCCGGATGCGATGACGTCGCATCCGGCTTTGCCCTGGACAGACCTAGCGAATCATATTGATCGCTTGCTGAGTCACCGAGTCAAACGTTGTGACGGTCTTCGAGTTAGCCTCAAAAGCACGTTGTGCCACGATGAGATCCGAGAATTCGGCAGAGATATCGACGTTCGATTGCTCCAACGCATCGCCCTCAATCGCCCCGCGGCCACCTGCATTCGCAACTCCCACGCTGATCCCGCCTGAAGCATCGGTGGCCGCGTAGTCATTTCCTCCGGCGCGTGTGAGGCCGTCGGTATTGGCAACCATCGCTACCGCAACCTGCCCTACCTTTGTGGTACGTCCGTTACTGAATGAAGCCGAGACTACTCCATCGCCATCCACGGAGAAACCCTGGTAAGCACCCGCAGCAAAACCATCCTGAGTTGTGGCTGAAGTGTTGGACGTGCCGGCGGTCTGGGTGATCGTAGGCCTGCTGGCTGCGTCATAGAGATTCAAGTTGAAGGTCAAGTCGCTTGCGCCATCTTTCATGCCAGGAAATGAAATCCCGCTGACATTCGCTGCGGGCGCAGTCAATTTACCAGACGAATCAAACGTCAGCGTGCCTACATCGTTGATTGGAGTTCCGCTGAAATCCCCGGGAGGTATCCCGACAGAATAATTCCACGTCGTGGGGCTGGTCTTGATGAAGTTCACCGTGGCGTTGTGGCTTTGACCCAGGGAGTCGTAAAGCTCTATCGCAGACGAGAACTGCTTTCCAGGTGAGGCACTCGCATCCAGGCTGGTGGTGAGCGAGATATTGGTCGTGGTCTGGGCGGTTTCGCTCTGCGTTACAGGGAGCTGTAGCGGAATGATTCCGCCGTTGAGACTCACCGAGCCATCCTTGACGCCGTATCCCATTACATTTTCACCGCTGGTCGTTATCAAATTGCCGCTGGAGTTCAACTCAAAATTTCCGGCGCGTGTAAGCGCCTGTGTATTGCCTCGCTGAACAAGAAAGAATCCATTCCCGCTCATTGCCATGTCTGTCGCACTCTGCGTGGTAGTTAGACTTCCCTGTGCGAAGCTGCTGGCCGTTCCAGAGACCCTCGTACCGACACCGATCTGCAATGCATTTCCAGAACCGTTCGTTCCGACATTCTGGTAGAAAAGGTCCTGAAAGGTCGTCGTCTGCTTTTTGAATGCAGTCGTGTTGAGATTGGCGAGGTTATTACCAATCGTGTTGAGTGCAATCGAGTCGGCCTGCAGGCCAGTCAGGGCTATTGAAAAATTCGGCATCGCATCATCTCCTAAAAGTTCTTCTCTAATTTTTATGAAACGCTTTCGCTTACGGCGCTGGTTGAGGAACCTGCGTCGCAGGAGTTGTTCCAAGTTCCTGATTGATCGAGATCAATTGCTGCAAGCTGTTTACACCGACAAGTTGCTGGATATATGCGTTGGGGTCTGTCGGTTGCGTCGGATCCTGATTCTTCATCTCGGTCACTAGCAGTTTGAGAAAATCAGTAGACGTGACAGGCTTGACCGTGGCGCTTGCACCTCCGCTTGAAGTCGCATTCGTTGCAGCGCTCTTCATCTGGGCCAGTCCCTGTGCAATCTTGTTTCCAGCTGCGATCGCATCCATTCCTACTGGTATCGATATGTTCATTTCACTGCTCCTCATTCAATTTGTAGTTACAACTTGACGCTCAAGGGGCTATCCAATCTACACACGTACGCTTAGCCATCCTCCTCCGCCGCCCGCATATACGGCTGCCGGAATCGAAGACATTGCCCAGTCGATCATCACGCCACGGAGAGCCGGGTCATCAACGAGAAGATGGCTCTCGTCCTGACGGCTGTTTCGTTGGCCCTGGGCGTCAGCCTCTCCTCCGTGATTTGAACCATTCTCGTGAAACTGCCCGCCCTTACTCTCCGCTGCGGCGTTGACGACCACAGAACTGATGCCAACCTGTTCCGTTGAGAGATATGCAGTAATAGCGGGGATGTTTTTTTGGAGAGTTTCAGCGACGTGAGGGGAGGCAGTCGTCAGCGATGCGCTGATCTCGCCCGTGTGAGCGAGTTCCGCACGCACGCGTAGCCAACCGTGAGTCCCATTGAAGCCAACCTCCAACACAGTTGGTGTTGAAGTGATAGTTCTAACCTCCTCAGGTTGCACTGCACCATCGGCGAGCGATGACGAACCAACAACAAGCTCGGCTTTATTGCTCTTATGACTGGGCATGCTCTGACTGTTGGCCACATTGTTTACAGCGATCACGATCTGACTAGGCCCACTCGGAGAGTGCCCGAGCATATCCAGATCAACCGTTTGTGTACACGCATTCGCATCCGCGAGGCCAGCCTTTGCAGGCTCTTTCGAATTGGCACTCTGCAGGATCACGAATGGCGATTCATTCGCGCTGGTTGCAGGCGCTTCGTGTGTCTTGTCTGCGGGGACAGTTGAAGTGCCGATGCAGGCCGAGCTTCCCGGTCTTGCAACTTGAATCTTTTTCTGCACACCGTCCTGTTGCGCGCCGGCCGTCACCTGGACGACCGAAAAGTCTTTGGTCGCAAAGGGAATCGTTTTGTCACACGCTGATGTGGTCGGCTGATCCAAGCGAATCGCCTCCTCAGCTGAGGCTGCTTCAACCGGTTTCTTAATACTTTTTGTCGGGGTAGCCCTGTAAGCTGCGGACTTCATGTGATGCTTCGTCGCTGCGACGCTGTGCGCTGTTGCTGTTGCTGTTGCTGTTGCTAATGCTGTCGGTGTTGCTGTTGCTGATGGTGTTGCTGCGACGGGATTATATGGCACCGCGTTGATTCTCGTCGATAATGCATCACGGAAACCTGCATGCTCTATGAGTGCTTTCAATCTGGCAGTATCCGGGGCTCTATCAATCGCTTCGCTTGCGCTGCTGATAATTGTCGCGTCGATCAAGTGCACCTCCCGTCGAATACGGAGGAAGCACGTCAGACGCCAAACAATATAGGCTGCAGATTAGCGTCCGTTCATCGCTTTGGCACAACTGCGGTCTGCCTGTCCTGCGCCAAATTCCAACCCAGTCTTGACGCATAGCGATCGTCCGAGTCGGCCTGAACCCTTCGGTCCTCTTCATATGCAACTGCGATACGCTTGCGCTCAGCAACTCGTTCGATTCGCTCTTTCTTTAGACGACTTTGATCATGCAGTCGTTCGGCGGCCACGCGGGTTTCTTCACGTTGTGCGCGCACTTGCATCAGCAAGCCGAGGCGAACCTCGGAGGCCTCGCAACCACTATCCGCAATCATTCGTCCGAAGGCATCTCCCACCATCAACGCCTCGGTACGAGCCTCTCGATGAGCGACCCTTACTCCTTGCTCGCCACTTTGGGCAAGTTGGACCTCGACCACCGCAGAAGCCGCTATGCGCAGTTCAAGGGAGCGAGTCTGTTCGACCAGTTTATATAGGTTCAGCAAGCGCTCAAGGCCGTTCCTGGGTGGCACTTACAACTCCATTTGGAGCAAATGCGCCACAGCCGCATCCATGGTGATGCACTCGTCACTTTTTTGCTCAACGAATTTCATGAGGGCCGGCATTGCAGTCATCGCTCGATCCAGTTCAGCATCCATGCCGGGCTTGTAGGCGCCAATGCGGACCAGATCTTCGCTTCTGGCATGGGCGGCCAGGAGCTTTCTTACCATAGCCGCCTTGTCTCGATGTTCGCGCGTGGTTACAGCAGGCATTAGCCGGCTCAGCGAATCGAGGACGTCGACCGGCGGGTAGTGGCCCCCACCGGCAAGCGCACGGGACAGAACAATATGGCCATCGAGAAACGACCGCACGGCATCTACGATGGGGTCCTGCTGATCGTCGCCTTCCATTAGAACTGTGTAGAAGGCCGTGATGCTCCCGTGGCGAAAGTACCCGGCACGCTCTACCAGTCTCGCTAACCGCGTAAATACGCTTGGCGTGTAACCTTTGCTTGCCGGGGGTTCTCCGGCGGCGAGGCCAACTTCCCGCGCCGCCATGGCATAACGCGTCAGCGAATCCAGGACCAGAAGTACGTGCTTCCCTTTTGAGGCGTAATACTCTGCGAGAGCGGTTGCAGCCATCGCCGCTCGCATCCGCAACAGAGGGCTTTGGTCGCTTGTTGAGACAAAGACCACGGACCGCTTTCGTCCCTCTTCGCCGAGCGATTCTTCCACGAATTCGCGTACCTCTCGGCCCCGCTCCCCAACCAGCCCCACGACCGTTACGTCTGCAGATGTGTTGCGCGTCATCATACCGATGAGGGTGCTCTTTCCCACACCGGACCCACCGAAGATCCCAACCCGTTGTCCCCTGCCGACGGTCAGCAAACCATCGATGACGCGAAGGCCGGTTTGCAGAGGTTCGCGAATGCTCTCCCTTTGCATCGGCATGGGAGCTGCGCTATCCAGAGGCCACGTGGCTTGAACGCGCGGCCGTGGCAAGCCATCCAGTGGACCTCCCAGGGCATCGAGAATTCGCCCCTGCATCGCCTCACCGACCCCAAGCGACGGCATCGCACTTAACGCCTGGACCGCGTCGCCATACTGAATCCCCTGTGTGGCATGGAGCGGCATGGAGACAACATGGGCTCCGCGGAAACCAATCACCTCCCCGGGGTGTCGACACCCCGCAGCATCGATAATTTCGCAGCTTTCGCCTACACAACAGAGTGGGCCAGCTGACTCAACCGTCTGTCCATTTGCCTGAACGACGCGGCCAATCCACCGCCACGCAGGCCTCTGTTCAAGCGCTGCGAAGTATGTTTCCAGACCCAATTGTGCATGCTCTTGCGATTGCATTATGTTCACCCTGCGGACCTCTGCATCAGTTCTTCCAAACCTCGCTCCACCTCTTCCATCTGCGCACGGATACCGAAGTCGACGTGTCCCACTGTTGTCTCAAGGACTACAGAATCACCCTCAAGACGCTCATCACCGGTGACCTGCAAGTGCGGGTCCGACTCAAAGAACAGCGATTGCCAGGCCTCCAGATGGACAGGACTTACTCGCAAGGTCGAAGCGCTGCTGTCATGAATTCTCGCAAGGGCAGCTTTTACAATCGCTGACAGATGCATCGGATCAGAAGCCGCTTCGCGTGCCAGAATCTTTCGTGCGATTGCCATTGCTAGCCGCACGACCTGCGTCTCCGCGTCAGCTATGAAGCGCTTGCGATCTCGCGCCGACTCAAGGAAGAGTAGGTCTACGCGCTCGCGCTCCGCAGTACTGCGTAGCTCATACTCGCAAAGACACTCGCGTCGCGTCTCCAGAGTTGCTTCGTTTCGGGCGGCCTCCATCATTGCACGCATCTGAAATGCACGCTGTTCTTCATCGGTTGGAGCGGTCAGATCCGGAAGCGGTTCAAAGACCTCAGGCCTCGCATCGATGGCGATAAACTCCAGAGGAGTTACTCCAAGGGAAGCGAATGGGGCGCTATCCACCATCATGCTTGGCGACCATTCTTCGGCAACTTGTTCAATCAACTCAAACAGCGAGGTCATTGTCAGGCTCCATCTTCAGGATGATGCGTCCCTCTGCCTCAAGTCGATTCGCCAAGGCAAGAAGTTCTTGTTGTGCAGCGCTCACGTCTCTGCTGCGAACCGGGCCCATCGCCTCCATGTCTTCGCGTAACATTTCAGAGGCGCGTGTGCTCATCGCCTGGTAGATATGAGCCTTCACATTTTCCTTGCCACCCTTCAGCGCCATCCCCAGAACCTTCTTGTCCGCTGCGCTCACCAACTCACGAATGCTCTGCTGCGGCACCGTCAACAGGTCCTCGAAAGTAAACATCAATGTTCGTATTTCGATTGCAACTTTCGGTTCCTGCCGCTCAATTTCTTCCAGGATTCCCCGACTTGCATTTTGATCCAGACGGTTGAGAAGTTCCGCGACCGCCTTGTATCCCGCATAATTTCTGCGGCCGTTGGAACCCAGAGCATCCATGCGACGATGCAGCACAAGTGCCACTTTCTGGGCCATCTCGGGCGAAAACTGGCGCATCTCCGCAAGCCGACGGACCGCCTCCACACGCATCGCTGGGCCAAGGTACATGAGCACCGTCGAGCCCCGCTTCGCATCGAGATGTGCAAGAACCAGTGCGACCGTCTGTGGGTGTTCATTCTCCAGAAACTTCGCAAGTTGCTGAGGTTCCATCTTCTGCAGCATGGCCAAGTCGCCTGTAGTGCGTTCGCGGACGCGGGTTACATGGCCCAAAAGCTCATCGGCTTTCTGCTGCCCAAAGGCCTCTGTCAACAGGCGTAGAGCATAGTCTGGCCCACCTCGTACCACGTATTGCTGAGTCTCGATGAGGCCGTAGAACTCCGTCATCACTTGCGCCAGTTGCGCGGCAGGGACATCTCCCATGCGCGTAATTTCTTCGGTCACGCGCTGTACGTCGGGCTCGCTCAGACTTTGAAACATTGTTCGGGCAAGCTCTTCGCCCAAACCCATTATCAATATTGCGGCCTTCCTGAGACCGGGCAGTTCAGACGCGGCAAAGCCCGCATCTGCCGCCAACATATATCCAGTGTTTGACGCTGCATTTGCCATCACTCACCCTCCTTGCCGGAACCAATCCATGCTTCGAGCAGGCGCGTGCTCTGTGCCGGCTCACGTCGAATATGTTCAGATACCTGGTCGAACACAGCGTTGCTCGTCCTAGGTCGGATTCGCTTCACCGCATCGTCACGTAGCTCCGCCACTTCCGTCTCATGATTCAAGTCAGATTTCGCTTGCTCCAACCCTCGCGAGATTGAGCGGGAGTTCACCATCTCAACTTCGGATCTACCCGCAAGCATCGCGGGCTCCCGAAGCGTAGCCACAACCTGGCTTGCAACGGGCCGCAGCACGAAGAGCACCAGAAGCACCCCGAGCAAACCGAACACACTGGTCTTCAACATTCCAGGCTGCTGCTTGATCATGGACTTTGTCTCTTCCATCGCCTTATCCATCCCAGCCAGCTTTTGCTCAGGAGCATTGCTGCTGAAACTTACATTTTCCATCACAACCTGGTCCCCTCGCTTTTCATCGAAGCCAACAGCAGCCTGGGCCAGATTCTCCAGACGATGCATCTCCTCTGTCGTGCGTGCCTTCCAGACAGGCCCAGTCTTGCCCAAAACCTCCGCAGAGGAGCGATCATTGACCACTACCGCTGCAGTAATTCTCAGGAGCTTGCCAGGACCGCTTTCCGAGTGCACCAGATGACGCGTCACGGCATAGGTACCGCTCTCCTGGCGAACGCTCTGCCCCTGCCCAGCAGACTGTGGATACACCGGTAACGCCTCCTTTTGCAACAAGGGCGGAGTCCCCGGTGCAGCGGCCGCCGCACTTCCCTGCACGGCCCCCGCAACTGCAGCCGCGGGTGTGTTGCTGGCCGTCCCGGGAACACCTTGAGCTGGCTTCAGATTATTTGCGCTCTGCTCTGTCTTCTGAACGCTGAGTGCTGCGCTTTGCGTTGGATCAAAGACCTCATCGGTGTGCTCTTCAGAGCCCTGGTCATAGGTAAGGTTCACCGTCGCTCTCACATTGCCGGCACCCGCGAGAGGCTCTAACATCGCCACAAGCTTTGCCTCCATCGCCTGTTCTGCATCTCCTTGCCCGGCAGAGGAAGACCGCGCTTGCAGGTTCACTCGACCATCGGCGTCGACCAGTGTCACCTGGTCAGGTGAGAGATTCTCGACGGCACTCGCTACCAGGTTGCGGATCGAGTCAATCTGCTCCGCGGGCAACGTTGCGCGCTTCAACTTCAGAACAACGGAGGCCTTCGCTAATTTTTGCTCGGTGAGAAACATACTCGCCTGGGGGAGTACCAGGTGCACTCGTGCCGATCGCACAACACCGAGCGTCGCGATCGTAAGCTCCAGTTCGCCCTCAAGCGCGCGCTGATAGTTCACTTTTTCATCGAATTCACTTCCCACCCAGTTCGGTTTGTCAAACAACTCAAAACCAAGCCTGCCAGACTGCGGCATCCCTTTCGCCGCAACTTCCATGCGCGCCTTGTCCAGCGACTCGGCCGGCACCTGAATGCCGGTCCCATCCGCTGTTGTCTCAAACGGAATTCCAGCGGCCGCCAGTTCCTGCGAAACCTGCTGAACGTCCTTACCTTCAAGTCCGGAAAATATCGTCCGCCAATCCGGTCGACCCGCGTACCAGGCCAGTGCCAGTGATATCGCGATGATGCCAACAACGCCCGCAACGAGACCATTTCTACGGCCCACCGGTAGCGCACCGAACCGCGTCCGCATCTGCGTCATCACGGCCAATGCTTTCGTCCCCACTCCGCTTTGTTCCGCCTCCACGATTGACTCCCCTTACTGCTAAAACTGCATTGCCATCATCTGTTGATAAGCTCCTACGGCTTTGTTCCTCACTTGCAATGCCAACTCGAAAGCCATATCCGCCTTCTGCGTTGCGATCATCGCGTCGTGGACTTCAACCCCTTGTCCGCTCAACATGCCGGTTACCGTCTGTTGAGCTTTGCGATCGAGGTCGCCCGTCTGCTCAACGATCGAGCGCAGTATTCCGCCAAACGGTGACCCTGCCGGACCGTTGCTCTTAGCTGCGGCCGCAACGTTACTAACTGCGCCCGAAATTCCACTTATTCCAACCATTGCGTTCTCCGTTTACTTCAGAATCTCCAGTGAGGCAGCCAGCATTCCCTTCTCTGCCTGCACCGCCGAGGCATTCATTCCATAGCTCCGCGTCGCCCCCATCAGGTCCACCATCTCCGTCAGCGGGTTGATGTCCGGATAGGCAACATAGCCGTCCTTCCCCGCGTCAGGATGCTGCGGGTCAAACCTCATGAGCGGTGGGCCGCCATCTTCGATTACACCCGCCACTTCTACTCCACCCGCGGTACCGTGACCCAGTAATTGCGCGCCAAAACTGTTTTCCGGCGCCGCTGAGAACAACACGTGATGGCGGCGATAAGGTCCACCATCCTCGGTGCGAGTCGTTTCGGAGTTTGCCATGTTGGACGCCACCACCTCCGCCCTCACGCGCTCCGCCTTCAATGCCGATGCGCTAATATCCATCATTCCAAATAGGTTCATCATTTACTCTCCGCGTGAATCGCACTCATCATCCGACTGAATTCATGTTTCAGCAGTTCAACACCGGTGCGAAATTGCAACTGCGATTTCGCCAATTGAAGGCTTTCGCGATCCAACGAAACCGTGTTGCCATCCGGCCTCGCCACCAGTCCATCGACTTCACCGACACTCGGCCCATTGTTGGCGGCTGTCGTATGTAACGCAGAGCTGAACTCCTGCTCAAAGTCGAACCCCTGTGTCCTGTACCCAGGAGTGTCGATATTGGCCATGTTCGAAGCTGTAAGCTTCATCTGGTCCGCTGATAGATCCAGATAGCGGCCCAACGCCTCGCTCAATCCAGTCGTCACCTGCATCGTCTGATCGCCTCGCCTGGAATGGAAGCACTCAGAGCTCCAAACTTGTCCCATCGCAGATAAGAGAGCTCACATCCCCACGATTGTTTCCGCCCTTCTGGACATCGAAAAAAAGAGGCCGTCCCTCGGGGGGACGGCCATGAGAAACGTTCAGCGCATGAACCTTATACTCGGCGCACACCGCGCACTCGAATCTCTTCAGCACCGATCAACGCACCGTCGTCGGCAAGAATCGCCGCACGCTGCAGCACATGCATTAGCTCGCGCACATTTCCGGGCCATGAATGCCTGGTAAGGCTCTCCATCGCGGCGGCTGAGATTGCTTTACGCGGCATCTCGCGGCCCATCTGTCCCAGAAAAAACTCCACCAGCAGCGGAAGGTCTTCCATGCGGTCCCGCAGGGCCGGCACCTCCAACGGAAACACCGCCAGACGATGATAGAGATCCAACCGAAAGGTCCGCTCCTCCGACCTCTGCTCAAGCGGCTGATGGGTTGCTGCGATCACGCGTACATCCACGCGCATCATCTCGTTCTCGCCGACTTTCTGCAGTTCGCCGCATTCCAGAAACCTCAACATCTTGGCCTGCAATGCCAACGGCATCTCGCCGATCTCATCCAGGAACAACGTGCCACCATGAGCCGCTTCTATTCTTCCAGTGCGGGATTGCACTGCTCCGGTGAATGCGCCGCGTGTGTGACCAAACAACTCCGCTTCCAACAGCGACTCCGGAATGGCCGCGCAGTTCAACACCACAAATGGCTTGCCCGCGCGTGCACTCAGGCGGTGCAATGCCTTCGCTACAACCTCTTTGCCGGTCCCCGTCTCCCCTTCGATAAGTACCGTTGCCGACCGGGGCGCAACCAGACGAATCATCCTGGCCAGTTCCCGCATGGGCGCACTGTCACCAACCATCTCCGGCACTCCCGCCACGGCTTCCAAGGGCCTGGGCATCACAACGACAGGGGCCACAGAACGGGGCATCTCCAACACTTCGATGTTGCCCGTCTCCTGTGCCTCACGAATCGCGTGCAGAAGTTCATTCCGGCGCGCGCTCTTGGTTCCATGCACGTTGTTCGCTGACCTGCCATCGACTCGCACTACGTCCATGCCCGGATAGATGACGCTCATCTGACAAGCAAACTCACCCACCTCCAGGTCAGGGAGCCAGCCGTCAACGATCAGAGCCTCAGGGCGGCCAGATTCAACCTGCGCCATCGCCTCCGCTCCGCCGCCAGCCTCAAGCACCGACCAGCGCATTCCGCTAAGCTGCACCTTCATGCGTTGCCGAAGCCCCGCATCCGCGCTCGCTAGAACGACAACCCGCGCAGTTACCCTCTGTTCATCCGTCCGCCAAACCTGTGCTGCGCTCATCCTTGCTCCTTTTGATTTAAACGGTCCTGCATTCCACGCACCAATTCCATCATCCGTTCGCACTCCAGCAATGCGTCACGCACCGTCTCTCGCAAACTCTGCAATTCTGGAGAGGCGAGGGAGTGCGGTTCTGCCAAGTCTTCACTCTCCAGAGTGGTGAGATAGAGACGGCACTCCAGGGCCGTCAAGGGCTGGCATAAATCATGCAGCGCAACTCTCATCCAATCTTTCTTTTCAGTTATCATTTGCGACTCCCATAAACCACTCCGCACAAGCCTTAGGTTGAACGCGTTATCAAGCGGTCGCGAGTTGCCACATCCCCGCGGCGGCGGCGGCAGCAGCCACTGGATGCTTGTAAGCGTCAGATTCAATACGCTCCACGGTCTTGCGCGTGCTCCCGAGCGACATCACATACCCCTCGCCCCGGACCGTTTCGATGACCTGCTCCAGTTCGTATGGAGCAAGCACCGCCCGCGCACCGCCCAACTTCTTGCGCAGGTAGTTGACATAGACATCCACCACATTCGTGCCCGCTTCTGGAGACATCTGCCAAACCTCACGAAGTAATTCACTCCGTGTGCAGGTCCTGCCGCGCGCCTGCATCAGGTACTCGAGCAGTGCAAACTCCTTGGCCGTCAACTCAACCGCGTGCCCCGCGCGACTGACCTTGCGCTCCATCCGGTTCAACTCCACTTCACCAACCCGCAAGGTGGGATCAGCAAACTGTACTCGGCGTCTCAGGAGCGCTCGGCATCGTGCCAATAGTTCGCTCAGGCTGAACGGCTTCAACAGGCAGTCATCGGCACCCAGATCCAGACAACGTACCCGATCCTCAATCCCATTTCGCCCCGTCAGGACCAGCACGGACGTGCCGCTAAACCGGCCCTGCATCTCTTCCAGAACCTGAACGCCATCCTTCCGTGGCAGGCTCAGGTCTAGGACCATCAAGTCCGGCCGATGTTCCAGCGCATATTGCAGACCTGACTCGCCGTCCCCCACAAGTACAACTTCATGCCCTTCAAACCTCAAACCCTTCTGCAGGTATAGCCCCAAAGCAGCATCGTCTTCCACGATTAAAATCCGCATTGCAATCCCCCCTTGTTTGGTAATCCCGAAATCATATTTCTTGATGCGTACGTTTCGTTACTTTTGGTGTCTCTGTGCATTACCTTCAGGCGACGACCATGCGCAACGCAAGGAATGAGTTTGTCTCCGGCGAGCAATAGTCCCGATTGGGGAACGCGTCCCTATTTGCAAATTCGGGCATTGCTAATTCATGCAACTTTCCGGTCATGAGGGTGGAAACCCGAAAGAGCGTGCGCGAAGGCAAGGCGAAGATCGCCCTTGCGGATCGCGAATAAAGTTAGTTATTGCACTTCGCTTTTTATTCGCTACAATTGCGTCATGGCAATTACGCGGCGGCAAAAAGAAGTAATCGACTTCCTCTCCGGCTTCACGCAGAAGAACGGCTACTCCCCCTCGTACGAGGAGATTGCGACGGGACTCGGACTGAACTCTCTGGCCACAGTTCACAAGCACATCACCAATCTGCAAAATAAGGGCTTGCTGCAGCGCGCCCATAACCGCAGCCGCTCTATCGACGTGCTCCCGGTCCGCAGCTCAAAAAAGGGTTTTGATCGCCTTCCCCTTCTGGGACGTATCGCAGCCGGCAAGCCGGTTGAGGCTATCGAGACCGCCGAGTCGATCTCTCTGGGAGACATTATTGGTAACCGGGAAGTGTTCGCCCTCGAGGTCCGTGGCGACTCCATGCGCGATGAGCACATCGTATCCGGCGATTACGTCCTCGTTGAGCGCACCCGGACCGCTCGAGAAGGAGAGATTGTTGTCGCTTTAATCGACGGGGCGGACGCAACCCTCAAACGGTTTTACCGTGAAGGCACCATGATTCGCCTGCAGCCATCGAATGCCGAGATGGCTCCGATTTATGCTCCTGCGGCCAATGTGAGCATTCAGGGCAAAGTGCTTGGTGTCCTGCGCAAGTACTCGTAAGTTCTCTTTTTTGAATATCGCTACGGAACAAACGAAGGTTTCTTCCCGTACTCCCTGGTGCAGTGACACTTTGCGCCGGCGGACGATACCGGCTCACTTTGGCACATAAAGGAGTTCTATGATCTTCCGTATCGTATTGGTCGCCGCCCTTATGACCACCGCCGCGCATGCCGACTTCGATCGCCACATCCCAGTGTCCGATCAGGCGGACCTATTCGTCTCCACTGGCTCTGGCCACATCCACATCTTCTCCGGTTCAGACAATGAAATCCATGTGAAAGCTCACGTCTACGCGGGTTGGAATGCTGGCGGCGATATTCAGGATCGCGTCCGGCGCATCTCCAATCATCCGCCCATCCAGCAGTCCGGCAACACGCTACACGTTGGCGATATATCCAACGAAGATCGGCAGCTCTACAAAAATATCAGCATTGATTACGACATCTCTGCACCTCGTGCCGTCACGCTGAACCTGCGGAGTGGTTCGGGCGATATCGACGTAGATAACGTCGGGCGCTCCCTTAGAGCTGAAACCGGTTCAGGATCAGTCAAAGCACGTGGCATCGCAGGACCTGCTGACCTTCACTCCGGCTCAGGAGACATTGAACTACAAGAGCAAGCGTCAGGCGATGTCAAAGCCTCGACGGGCTCAGGCTCCGTAAGGATCAACGGACTCTCCGGTTCCCTTACAGTCCGCACGGGTTCCGGTGACATCGAAGCCAATGGCAACTTGACAGGACCGGCTCGTTTGCAGTCTGGATCCGGCTCGATCCGCCTGCACCTGGAACGCGATGCGCACTATAACGTGGACGCATCTACCGGTTCCGGCACCATCCGCGTACCCGGCTCTGCGAATTCAGACCGCCATCACCTCTCTGCTCCTGTAAACGGGGGCGGGCCCGTCCTTGAGGCCCACACCGGTTCAGGCGACATAGAAATCAATTAGCAAAACTCGCTGTTTACAAGAGTTGCCAGACGCGAGCGAACACCTCGGCCATCTTCGATACCATGGAGAGATGGCGTTATTCACTCCCCGGCTACTCGTCTTTGACCTTGATGGCACCCTGATCGATTCCCGCATTGACCTCTGCAACTCAGTCAACGCGATGCTTTCGCACTTTGGCAAGTACACCTTGGCGGAGCCCACCATCGCTTCGTACATCGGCGATGGAGTCTCGACGCTGGTCCGTCGGGCCCTCGCCCATGCCCATCTGGTTGCCGACGAGCCCGATCCCCACGACGATACGTTTATCGTGGAAGCGACAAGCTGGTTCATCGACTGGTATCGCGTCCACAAGCTCGACTACACCTACGTTTATCCGGGCGTCCTCGAGTCGCTAGCGCTCATTCGGGAGAGACACCCGGCGCTACCCATGGCAGTGCTGACCAACAAGCCTGTCCACCCATCGCGGGACATCTGCCGGCACTTTAATCTCGACCGCTACTTTTACCAGATATACGGTGGAAGTTCGTTCGAGACCAAGAAACCGAATCCCGAGGGGCTGCTTACGCTCATCGCGGAGGCTGAGAGACTTACCTCTGCTCTCATCTTGCCATCGGAGACTGTGATGATTGGAGACTCGCATGTAGACGTTGAGACTGCTCGCGCTTGTGGTGTCCGGAGCCTGGGCTGCACGTTTGGGCTATCGCCGGAAAGCCTGGCTGCGGCCGGTCCGGACATGTCGGTGGATCATGCCAGCAATTGGCCTCGCGTGCTCAATCTGAGCTAGCTAGTTTTTCAGGCCTAATGCACTAACGATGGCTGGATCAATTACGGTTCCGTCGGGCCCTTTGGTCACCAGGCCGAAACTATCCTGATACTCCCACATGGACCAACCAATGTGTTTGGATTCAAGTGCCGTCCGCACATCGCTGATCCACGTGGCTCGCGCGTGAGGGTCGGAAAACTTCTTGAAGACGCCGAATTCTCCGCAATAAACGGGTACACCGCGACGCTGGGCCCAGTCTGACATAGTGGCGATCTCAGCGCTGAGACGTGACTTATCCCAGCGTTCGAGACCGTAACGCTGCACCTTGAGTCGGGTTCGTTCGTCCTGCTCCTGCGCCAGAATGGGCTGGATGTTTTCAGGTGTTGAAGGGTAGGGCACTCCGCGAAGATGGACCCAGCCCTGTGTGCCCCAGTTTGCGCCCTGATGGGTGAACCACATGGGGTCATACTCGTGGAAGGTGTAGATGACGTTATCATCGCGAACCGGCTCAAGAGCGAGCAAGCTGTCGATCTTGGAGTACTGCGACGACGTCGCAAGAATGGTGTGGTGTGGCGCCACTGCGCGGATACGTGCCACGGCGTGCGCCTGCAAGCCCTCCCAGCGATTCAGGTCCTCCATCGTGGGCTCATTCATGATCTCGAAGAAGACCATATTTGGATCTGTGGCGGCGAAGTGGGTTGCGAAGGCGGACCAGAAATCGAGGAAGCGCGCGGCGGAGTCGTCACCCTTAGCCAGAGGGCTTTTGAAGCTTTCTTCCGGATGGATGTCAAGGATGACGGCCAAACCTGCGGCGTTTAACTCCATGACGGTCCGATCAATTCTTGTGATGGGGTCAGGCTTCAACGTGCCACTTTGTGGATCCGCAATGATCCATTCCGGGTCGATGCTGAGACGAACGTGATCGAACCCAAGATTCTTGATCGTCTGAAAATCCTGCTTGTTTATGAAGTTGTCGAGGCGCGTGGGGGAAAAGTCCCTGGTCTGGGCGTACCACATGCCTAGATTGATGCCTCGACCGAGATGCTCCGCACGTTGAAATGCAGGGCTGTTGCCATGCTGAGCCGCACACCTGCCGGCAAGCATGATCCCGATGATAACGAACACAACTCCCCTTGCCCAAGCCTTCATTGAAATCTCCCCGCCGGTCCTTCGGCACCACAAGTCTACTGGAGGGATGTCTGGACTCAATGCTGGCTCGCAGGAGAGTCGGAAACTTTCGATGGTCATGAAGAATGGGAGGTGGCTGAAAGATTTATTTATTCAAAGCCTCGATTCAAATGGCTGACAATACGAGTTTCGCGTTCCCAGCCGAGCACGCTCACGCTGCCCGTTCCGAGTCCAAAGAGTCGTCCTCCGCGTGCCTCCAGACCGATCCAGCGGGCTGCCAGTATCCGAAGGATGTGGGCGTGGGCGAAGAGCGCTACCTTGCTATCGTCCGCGGCTCCAGCCAAGGCTTGAGAAATGACGGCATCCGCGCGGTCTCCGACCTGTTCAACCGTCTCTCCGCCTACGATTTCGCGAGTCCATACTCCCCATAGCGGATCGTTATATCTGGCGCGCATCTCTTTGGTGGTCTTGCCTTCGCTTTCGCCGTAGTCCCATTCGCGCAGGGCTGCAACGACGACCGCGCGATCGCCGAATCCTGCAATAGTGCAGGTCTCACGGGCACGACTCATAGGGCTGGTGAATACCTTTGTGAACTGAACGCCCTTCAGGAACACCCCAAGCTCTACGGCACGCTGTCGCCCGTGCGCAGTGAGTGGGATATCCGTCGTGCTGGTGTGGGCTCCGGACAGGCTCCACTTTGTTTCACCGTGCCTAATTAACCAAAGCTCTACGGCCATGCCACTAGTTCCCCCTCGCTTCACCCTATATCCTGTTGAGATGGAGTTCCAGCTCAATACCCCGTATAAACCCCAGGGTGACCAGCCCCGCGCGATCAGCGAACTAGTTTCAGGACTGGCCGCAGGCGAAAAAGACCAGGTTTTGCTTGGTGTCACCGGTTCCGGCAAGACGTTTACGATGGCGAAGGTCATTGAGCAGGTGCAGAGGCCGGCGCTGATCCTGGCGCACAATAAGACCCTGGCAGCACAGCTTTATCACGAATTCAAGCACTTCTTCCCGAACAACGCGGTCGAGTATTTCGTCTCGTATTACGACTACTACCAGCCAGAAGCTTACATACCTTCGGGCGATCTGTTCATTGAAAAAGAAGCGACGATCAACGAAGAGTTGGACAAGCTGCGACTGTCCGCGACTCGATCTCTCTTTGAGCGTCGCGACGCGATTATTGTTTCGTCGGTCTCCTGCATTTACGGTCTGGGTTCGCCTGAGGCGTACTACGGAATGTTGATGATGCTCGAAAAAGGGCAGAAAATTCGCCGCGAAGACATAACTCGGCGACTTGTCGAGATTCTTTATGAGCGCAACGATGTGGATTTCCGGCGTGGCACTTTCCGGGTGCGCGGCGACATTATCGAAGTGTTCCCAACTTACGATGAATCGGCGTATCGGATTGAACTGTTTGGAGACGAGATTGATGGGTTGTCGCAGATCGATCCGCTATTTGGCACGGTCAAGCAGAAGTATGCACGACTGCCCATCTATCCAAAGAGCCACTATGTCGTCCAGCCAGAGCGCAAGAAGGCCGCGAGCGATTCCATCCTGCTGGAGATGGAGTGGTGGGAGAAGGAGCTCGAAGGCCAGGGACGGCTGGTGGAGAGCCAGCGCATTCACCAGCGGACGCGGTTTGACCTGGAGATGATCAAATCGGTTGGGTATTGCCATGGGATTGAGAATTATTCCAGGCATTTTTCCGGGCGCCTTCCGGGAGAACCACCGCCCACCCTTCTGGACTACTTTCCCCGAGACTACATCCTGTTTATTGATGAATCGCATGTGACCGTTCCACAGCTTCATGGAATGTGGCACGGCGACCGCTCGCGCAAGCAAAACCTGGTCGACTACGGCTTTCGGCTACCTTCGGCGATGGACAACCGGCCACTAAAGTTTGAAGAGTTTGAAGGACGTACCGGGCAGATCATCTACGTTTCGGCGACGCCTGGCCCGTACGAATTGACTAAAGCGGCGGGTGTAGTGGTGGAACAAGTCATCCGTCCGACAGGGCTCGTGGACCCGCCGGTGGAGATTCGACCGGTGAAGGGTCAGATCGACGACCTGCTGGCCGAGATCCGGGAGCGTGTGAGGTTGGATCAAAGGGTGCTGGTAACGACGCTGACAAAGCGGATGTCGGAGGATCTGGCCAACTACTACACGGAGGTTGGGGTGCGCTGCCGGTATTTGCACTCGGAGATTGAGACGCTGGAACGAATCAAACTTCTACGCGACCTGCGGAGGGGTGAGTATGACGTGCTGATCGGCATCAATCTGTTGCGCGAAGGGCTCGACCTGCCGGAGGTTTCGCTGGTCGCAATTCTGGATGCAGATAAGGAAGGTTTTCTGCGGTCACAGGGAGCGCTGATCCAGACGATTGGGCGCGCCGCTCGGCATCTGGAAGGGCGTGCGATTCTGTACGCTGACCGGATGACGGACTCGATGCAACGAGCGATCGACGAGACGAACCGCCGCCGTGAAAAGCAGGAGGCCTACAACATTGAGCACGGCATAACACCGGCATCAGTCGTTTCGGCGATCGATTTTGGGCTTGCGGGAATTCTCAAGGCCGATTACGCCGACCTGACAGACGAGGCAGATGGTATTCCAGACTTCAATACCCAGGCGGATCTGGACGTATATATCTCCAAACTAGAGTCGGACATGCGAGAGGCTGCCAAGAAGTTCGAGTTCGAAAAAGCGGCCAAGCTGCGCGATACAGTTCGGGAGCTACGAACGAAGGAGTTTCTTTTCAGCTAATTGAGATGATGCATTGCTTTGATACATCAAGTGCGGTGGTCGATCTCGGGTGCAGCAATGGGCGTTTCCAACAAACCCTGCACTGCGTTGAATAAGGTGAAGAAGCCTGTCAACTGGTGGGCCTTTTCTATCTTCAAGCTGCTTTCTCTCCTTGCTGGGGTCTTACTTTTACTCGGTCGTCGTCAGTGCTACCATCAGGGCGGTTATGGTCATCAACACAGAATACGTCGATCTCTCGACGACTTCAGGTTCTATGCGGACGCACATTGTCCGCCCCGCCGCTGCCGGCAAGTACCCCGGGATTATCTTCTACTCGGAGATATTTCAAGTTACCGGGCCGATCCGCCGTACCGCGGCGATGCTTGCAGGCCATGGGTACATCGTTGCGATGCCGGAGGTTTATCACGAGTTCGAAGCCCCGGGCGTGGCTCTCGCATACGATCAAACGGGGTCGGATCGTGGCAACTTTCTGAAGACCCACAAATCAGTCGCTGCCTATGACGCTGACGCACGCACCGTAATCGACCATCTGCTATCCCGAACGGATTGCACCGGCAGGATTGGGACCATGGGCATCTGTCTGGGCGGCCACCTGGCCTTTCGAGCGGCCATGAATCCTGAGATTGCGGGTACCGTTTGCTTCTATGCGACGGATATGCACACTGGAACCCTGGGCGAAGGGAAGCACGACGATTCCCTAGCCCGCGCTGCCGAGATCAAGGGCGAATTGTTTATGGCCTGGGGGCGTCAGGATCCCCACGTTCCATCCGAAGGCCGGATGAAGATTCTGGCGCGGCTCAACGAGTTGAATACTCGGCTCAACTGGCACGAGGTCAACGGGGCACATGCTTTCCTTCGCGATGAAGGGGTTCGCTACGATCCGGAACATGCCCACAACATGATGTCGTTGGTGTACAGCTTCTTCCACCGCAAGCTGGCTCAGGGTGACCTCACGGACTAGCGCGTGTAAACCTGAGTCAGCGCCAGTTCACCGCTCAGCGCCAGCTAACCGCAAGGTGCCATCGCAAGCCGCGGTCGTCGGTCTTTCGGAGGACGCGCGCAAACTCTTCCAACTCCTCCAGAACCTGAGGGCCTTCCGTTCCGAGCAGGTGGGGCTCTTCGCGCAGAGCGCCGGTGAGCGCCGCTACGGTCGCGAGACCTTCGCCGCCGCCATACCACTGGGTTGGGGGCAGGCGCCTGATCAAATCCGAGTTTCCTGCACCCTCTTCAATCAGAAGAGACATGGAATTCTCGTCTGCGGAGAAGAATTCAATCAGCGGTCTTACACCCAGCGACAAGGCAAGTTTCTCTACTGAATCCTCGTGACGTGCAAGCGCGCGACCGTTCACAAAGATGTCAAATCCAGGATCATCACCCTCTACGACGATATACATGGAGGCAGCCATAAGCAGAAGTTTACTGTCTAAGGGCTTATCCTCAAAGCCTCAAGGCTGGTTCCCTTTGACTTGCGCTTAGTTTTCGGCTCGTTCCGATCTCAAAAGAACCACACCTCCACCTGCAAGCAACAAAACCCCACCAGCCATGACCCAATTGATCCCGGGTCGCACCAGGATAAAACCTTCAGCGATCGTAACCAGGGGAATCAGAAGATACCTGGACGAAAAGGAGATCGGGTTCATCTCGCGCAGCAACCAAACCGTCAGCCAAAGGAGGGGGGCATCGATAAAGAGACAGCTTGCCAGTTCAATCGCAAGATCCTTCGGACCGATTGGCCTGATCGGTACCCAATCGACGATTGCACCGGCCAGGGTGAGTACGGCGGCGGAGGTACAGATGATGGCAGCGGCCCGCAAAATTCCCGTTTGGGACAAGAGGCTGTTCAGCTTTACCGCCGCAATGCCTGCGAATACCGCCGCAATTATCATTGCGAGCAGCAACAGGATACCAACGGTCGAGTTTGGGAACGCGAATGGCAGTAGCAACGCGGCGCCCCCAATCCCAGCCAGGGCTGGCCCCAACAACCTATGAGGGTTATCCTCAGCTCCGAAAGCCCCTCGCTGTCCCAGGACAAACACCACGATGACCGGCACAAGGGTGAAGACCAGTGCCTGTGTGAACCCCGAGACTTTGCCCCCGGCGGTAGCGAACAGGACCTGTGGCAACGCAAGGAGTGCTGCGCCCCATGCCCCAGTTTTCAACCATGGAATTGGTACCTTCGCTCCATTCCTGGGGCTCCGTGAAACAAGCCAGAAGAACAGGGCAAAGAAAGTGTCATGTGCTGCGATTCCTATGAGCGCCGGCACAGGGCTGGTCCAAAGCTCATTGAGTATCCAACCGGAGCCGGATAAGACGCACAGCGCGAAGAACCCAACGAATACGGGGCGATTCACTTCGACTCGTGTGGCCGCGACCTGGCCAGCACCCTCCCGCTTATCTCCAGATGGGTAACTTCAATATCCTGGGAAAGGTCCTTCGGGATCCAGTTTCGATTCGCTTCCGGCAAAGGGATCGTCATTTGAGCGGGTGCCCTTCCCTGCTTGGCCGCGACTTCGACCGCGTTGTAAGAATCGACGAGGAGCGCAAAATGTTGCGCTTCCGCCCCCTGACCGAGGGTGAGATTCAAACTTTACGGTCAGGCGGAGAGCCAGCAAGAGAAAGGGCCACGCAAAAACGTGGCCCTCTCTGGTTAATCTTGCTGCGAGTTAGCTCTGCGGACGGCCAGAGTTTCCGCCGCCCGTATTGCCACCACCGGTATTGCCGCCACCCTGACCGGGCCGACGACCGCTACGGCGACGACGACCACCGGGGCGACGTGCTCCTGCAGGACCGCCAGGTCCACCTGCCGGACGGCCAACAGCCTGTCCCGCAGGTAGGGGAACGCCATCGGCGCGATTGAAGTTGGGCTCATCCTCACCATCAACCTCGTCGCCGTCAACGTCTTCGTCGTCCAAATCGTCATCGTCATCCAGTTCGACATCGTCATCTGCAATGTTACCCGGAGCCGGAGCGGCTGACTGCGTCTCGGCGTGACCTCGACCGCCATCGCCTGCCGGCTGGCCATCGACAGGCGGCAAGCCTAGTTTGTCGCGCTGCTCACGCAAAACAGCCTTGCGCGAGAGCTTGATACGGTTGCCTTCAATGGCAAGCACCTTGACGAGAATCTGATCGCCTTCGCGGAGTTCATCCTTGACCTCCTTGACGCGGTGTTCTGCGATCTCAGAGACGTGCAGAAGGCCATCGGTGCCGGGGAAGATTTCGACGAATGCGCCGAACTCTGCGATGCGAACAACCTTGCCCAGGTAGGTTTTGCCGATCTCCGGTACGGCAGTGATGTCGGAGATCATCTGGATGGCCTTGGCCAGACCGTCGGCGTCGCTCGAAGCTACGTTCACACGGCCCGTGTCATCCACATCGATCTTGACGCCGGTCGCGTCAATGATTCCGCGGATAACCTTGCCGCCAGGTCCGATGAGGTCGCGGATCTTGTCGGTGGGGATCTGGATGGTGTGGATGCGCGGTGCGAAGGCGCTCTTCTCCTTGGTGGCAGAAGCGATTGTCGCGTCCATGGTATCCAATAGCTCCAGGCGTCCGCGGCGAGCCTGTTCAAGCGCCTCACGCATGATCTGAGCAGTAATGCCCATGATCTTGATGTCCATCTGGAGAGCTGTGATGCCTTTGCGGGTTCCGGCTACCTTGAAGTCCATATCGCCGTAGTGATCCTCGGCGCCTGCGATATCGGTGAGGATGGCGTAGTTGGTGCCTTCCTTGACGAGACCCATTGCCACACCTGCAACTGCACCCTTGAGCGGGATGCCGGCGGCCATCAAGGCCAACGATGCTCCGCAGACGGTCGCCATCGACGATGAACCGTTTGACTCGAGAATGTCAGAGACAACGCGGAGGGTGTACGGCGATTCGTCTTCACCGGGAAGGACGGGTTCGAGAGCGCGCCAGGCGAGTGCACCATGGCCGATCTCGCGGCGACCAACGCCAGTCATGCGACCAACTTCGCCGACCGAGAACGGCGGAAAGTTGTAATGGAGCATGAAGCGGCGCTTCTGCTCGCCTTCGTAGCTCTCCATGCGCTGCGCGTCGTCGGTGGTGCCGAGCGTCGCGGAGACCAGAGCCTGCGTCTCGCCACGAGTGAACAATGCGGAGCCGTGGACGCGGGGAAGCACTCCGATTTCGACGGTGACCTGCCGGATGTGGTCGAAGGCGCGATGGTCGGGGCGAATGCGGTCGTTTAGGACCTGGTCGCGGAAGATGTTTTCTCGCATGAGTTCGTAATACTTGCTCAGCTTCTTTGAAGCCGAGGCATCGCCTTCGGGAAGAGCTTTTTTGAGTTCGTCCTTGATGTCCTTTACTAGGGCGTAGCTCTCAAACTTCGGGTGCTTTTGGGTATTGAGGGCATCGGCAAGACGCTCACCTACCTTGGCGGTAAGGGCGGCCATGTACTCGCCATCAATGGCGATGGGTGTGACCACGCGCTTGGTCTTACCCGCTAGTTTCACGAGTTCTTCTATGGTCGCGCAGATCTTTTTAATCTGTTCGTGTGCGAACTCGATGGCTCCAACTACGTTTTCTTCAGAGACTTCCTTCGAGCCCGACTCCACCATCACTATGCCGTCTGCAGTGCCGACAACCATGATGTTCAGGGCGCTGACGACGCGCTCCGCGTACGTGGGGTTGACGATGAAGTTGCCTTCGATCAAGCCGATGCGCACGGCGCCAACGGGGCCGTGGAACGGGATGTCGGAGAGGGCCAGAGCGCAACTAGCGCCGTTGATTCCAAGAACGTCGGGATCATTTTCTTTATCGGCCGAGTAAACAAACGCAACAACCTGGGTCTCGTTGCGGAAGGCTTCGGGGAAGAGCGGGCGGATCGGGCGGTCGATCTGGCGGCTGGTCAGTACTTCCTTTTCGGAGGGACGACCTTCACGCTTGATGAAACCGCCGGGGATGCGTCCGCCAGCGTAGGTGAACTCCCGGTATTCGACCGTGAGGGGGAAGAAGTCGATGCCTTCCTTCGGGTCGGGTGATGCTACTGCGGTTGCGAGCACGGCGTTGTCGCCAGAGGTGATAAACACGGCGCCGGAGGCCTGCTTGGCCATCCGTCCGGTTTCAAAGCTAATGCGTTTGCCGCCGGCGAGTTCTATTGATACTTCATGCTTCATGCTGCGCCTCTTCTCTTTTGCCACTCAGGCCATCGTCGATAAAACTTATTGCCCGCGTCCTGGCGGAACTCCATCGGGAGTAGCCAGACGCGCAGAAATGCAGCTCAACCGATGCGTTGACGACCGCTCTCGGCGAACTGCGTTGTGTAGTGCCTGGGATTTTGATATGCATTTCCGGCTAGGACGCGGACAAGGATTCCTGAACTGGCAAGCGACCTCGTCAGGCACTCCCGTCCTCGGATTGTTTCCAACCCTAGGTAACGGAAGCGGCGCTGACGTTTCGGGCCGTGCAGGTAATCCATGTACCGGTTTCCTGGCTGGGAAGCATAGCTTGTTTGCGCGTTTTACTTGCGGATTCCGAGCTTGGCGATGACTTCGCGATAACGGTCCGCATCAATTTTCTTGAGGTAGTCCAAGAGGCGACGGCGCTTGCTCACGAGCATCAACAAGCCGCGACGGGATCCGTGATCCTTTTTGTGCGTCTTGAAGTGTTCGGTCAGCTCGCCAATACGCTCGCTCAGAATGGCGATCTGCACCTCAGGACTTCCGGTATCGGAGTCGTGGGTGCGAAACTTTTCGATGATTACTGTCTTTTTTGCGGTTGCCAACACAGCTGATTCAACTCCTAATTCTCTAATCCACTCTCAAAGTGTCTGCCAAATTTTAGCACTGTTTTACTATGCAGTGACGAACGTTCGGCGAATCACTGCCTCACTACGCAATGTGCGCTTTGAAGAACGCCAGGGTGCGTTGCCGGGCCAACTTTGCCGCTTCCGGGTTGTAGCTTGGCCAGACGTCGCGATTGAAGCCATGTTCGGCACCCTCATAGACAAAAATTTCTACCTCAGGATGCGCTTTTGCGACGGCTTCACGCTGTTCGGAACCGATATGGCTGTCCACACCGCCAAAGTGCAGCATGACCGGACAGGAGGGCTCTTCCGTCGCCACATCGCCAATGCCGCCGGGGTAGTACCCCACGCAGCAGGCTGGCCGCATCTTGACGGTCTCTCCACGAGTGGCCGAGAGCCACGACATTAGACCGCCGTAACAGAATCCTACAATCCCGATTCCTTTATGACCATCGGCTTGGGCAAAGCGAAAGGCCGCGTCCACATCCAGGAGCGCAGTCGCCGGCGAAAGTTTTGCGTAAAGCTCAAACGCCTTTTTTCCATCTTCGCCACCATAATTGAGTTCAATACCGCACTCGTAGCGGTCGAACAGGGCCGGCGCGATGACCACATACCCTTCTTTCGCATAGCTATCGGCCACGCTGCGGATGTGCGCATTGACTCCGAAGATCTCCTGAATCACTATGATCGCACCCAACGGAGTGCCCTCAGGCCGTGTCACGTACGAGCTTAACTCGTGCCCATCATTTGCTGACAACTTTACAGAATTGCCCATTCCTCATCCCCCCTGTGTTGGTGTTCTGGGTCAGGATAATTCAGTTCAGTTCAGAAAAATACGACGTAGTTTTACGTTGATTGGGGAATTTGTGTATCGCGAAAAACCCAGGTTTCGGCTCATCGTCTGTGTCGCCCACCAGACCAAGCGGGAGAAATCGCTCCGGCAGCTAGTCAGCACGCGAGCTTTCACTGTTCAGCCGGGTCCCGCGCTTCCTGGAACCACAGGTCATGATGACGTTCACTGACGGATGTCCCAGGATCAGCAGATCGCGGCGGGATGGTCCTCAATCAGGTTTTCCCTTGGCAAGCCGCTCCATCTGGCTCATCCATCTAAGGTAATGGCCGATTTGTCGACGCTCAACCCACGCCATGGTAATAAAGTCTTTCGCTTCAAGAGTGGCCGCGGGCTTGCCAGAATAGGTCTCCATGCGCCAGCGAAGGTACGGACTGCGCCAGGGACGAAGACGGGTACCCGCACAGGCTGTCCACCACAATCGCAACGCGCTAACCAATGCTGCAAGCATTCTTCCAGTATAGGCACTAAAGCCCTTTATTTGAGATAACTGAAGAGGTTTACCTGACTCAAAGCTGACTCGATACTGAGTAGCGCCTGATGCTGTACTTCAGCTGTCTTGAGTTCACTGGCGACGGCCGCTGGGTCCGCGGATAGCAGATCGCTCTGCCGCGCCTGCAGCATCGTTGACTGGGTTTGCGCGTAGCCCGTCGTACTTATCAGGCGATTCAAGGAACTGCCAATAGTGCCTCGCTGGGTCGACACCGTGGCCAGCGAGGCTGTTAGTGCAGCCGTATCTGCACTGAGGCCCCCGGTGGAGGCCGCACTCACATCCGCAACTAACTTGTTGAGTGCACTGAGAAGATCCGCACCCTTCGCCATGAAGATGTCCGACCCAGGAACGTTTGTCTGAACCTTCTGTCCGTCCGGGGTCTCAATTTTTTGTGTCACCGTGTCGCCTGCGTAAGACGCGGTGGCCGGACTCGTTGTGGAATCAAGCGTAAATGGCCTGGTGTTTCCCTGACTTCCGGCGAAGACATAGGTTCCTTGATAGCTGGTGTTTGCAAGAGACATCACGCTGTCGCGGAGGTCTGAAAGCTGCTTTCCGATTGCGGCCAGGTTGGCGCTCGACAGGCTTCCGTTCGTTGCTTTAACGCCAAGGCTGAGCGCAGCTGTGACTTGCGAGACAACTTCCCCAAGTGCGGAATCTGTCACCTGCAGCAGGCTCTGTTCCCGGTTTGAGCTTTGTACGTAGGAGTCGATGCGAGCCATCGAACTGGAGAGTGCGACGTTGGTGCTGGCCGCCACTGGATCGTCTGACAGGGAGGCGACTCTGAGACCACTGGACATCTCAGTGGTGAGCCTCTGCTCACGTGCGCTCGATGCGCCGATGGCCTGGGCAAGTTTGACGACATAGTTCGGATCAACTCTCATCGATTTCCCCCTTGTGGTGCTAAGAGACCGTAGTCTGCGATCCCAGGTTGATGGCCGAGGCGAGGAGTGTATCCAGCACCGAAAGAACCCGAGCCGCGGCTTGGTACGAGCGCTGGTATTGCGAAAGATTCGCAGCCTCGTCGTCGAGTGAGACGGCGGACAGGCTATCGCGCTGTGTCGTGAGTTGGCTAAGCGAAGCCTCCTGCGTAGTCTGCTGCTCAGAAATGGCTGACGAATTTGTCCCGACCTGAGATAGCAGCGATGCGAATTGGCCGGCGATGGTTGAGCCGGATGCGTCAACGGCCGTGCCGAGGTCCTGCAGCGCCACCGCGTTCGTATTTCCGGTTGACCCCTCTCCCACGCCGGCTGTCGCAAGGGCATTCGCACTATCCGCAATTACAGTAATCGCAGCCGCGGCACCAGCCGTCGTGCCACCCAAAGCAAAAATGGCGCCGCCTGCTGCGCCCGTACCATCGATGCCCGCTGTGTTCTGTGCGTTGATGGCTGCTCCGATGCGTTGCGCGACGGCATCGAGCGCGCCAAGGACTCCGGGCAGGCTTTTGTTCTGCGCAACCAATTGACCGCCGATACTGCCGTCCTGAACTGTGCCGCTCACATCCGTGCCGGTGGAATCGTGGAGAGTCGTCACATTGCCCGTCTTCACTGCCGACAGGCTGAATGCATTTGCCCCTGCTACCAGGACCGTACCGCCGGTAGTGGTTAGCGTAATGCCGTTTCCCTCAGTCGAAATCTGATCCATCCCGATATATTGCGAAAGCTGTGCGATGGCGGCCTGACGCTGATTTTCGAGCGGCCCCGCATCCGTATCCGGGCTTGTGGACCCAATCTGGGCATTCAATTTCGCAATGGTGCCGGTCAGCGCATTGACCTGTAGGACCGAGCTTGAAATCTCTCCATTGATGCTTGCGCTCACCTGTCCAAGCTGGGTGGAGGCGGTGTTGAACGCGTTTGCCAGTGCGCTCGCCGCGCTGAGCACACCCTGCCTGGTTGCCGCGTCCGACGGGCTGCCCGTGAGTGCAGTCAATGAGCTGAAGAATGAGTTGATGGCCGTGCCAATCTGAGTAGCGCCGGCCGTAGAAGAGCCGCCTGAAAGACTAAAGACACTTTCAATCTGAGCCAGCACCGAGGCCTGAGAGGCCGTACCAGCCTGGATCTGCGTTTGCTGCTGGACTCTTTGTTCGAGCACGCGGTCGCGCTTGAACACTGTCGTAACGGAAGGACCGCTAGCGGCAACCTCGCGCCCCGCTCCAAGACTTACGGAGTCGCCTGAAGTCCAGCTCACCACCTGACGAACGTATCCTGCAGTGTTCTGGTTTGCGACGTTGTTGGAGGTAGCACTCAGCGCCGCCTGGTCTGCGGCCAGCGCACTCCGAGAGAGAGCAAACAGTCCACTTAGCGTCCCCACGGTGCCAACATATTCTCAGTTGCGCGCGAAACGCGGCTCACAACCGTCAGGTTCTGGTGTGTCGCCTCCAGCACTCCAACGAAGACCCTGTAGCGCGCCTCAAGCTCCGGCGTGGTCGAAATGCTTCCGCCGCTACGCAACAGGGCCTGCAGCCGGTCCGCGATCCCGTCCAGCGAGTCGGCGTCGAGCAATGTCAAAGCATTGGTGGCCGCCACGATTACGGGTGCGATCTCCGCCGCGTTCATCGACCGCTCAGCAGGCTGGAGACGAGCTTGTCCGCAACGTCGCTCGCAGCCACCTTATAATTGCCGCTCGCAATCGCCTGTTGTAACTGCGCCACCTTCGCCAATCGCACATCCGACTGGGCCGCCGCCGACGCGACCAGGCCGCCCGCTGCGCTCAAGCTCGCGTGATCTCCGGTATGCGTCAGACGTCCCGCCAACACTCCATTCATTGAGGATTGCGGCGCCGCGTTAGCCGCCGTCGTCCTGGTCGTCTTGGCATCGTTGACGTTCAACGAGCCCAACATCTTGCCTAGCGAGCCTATTCCATCCGTTCCTGTCATCGGTCTCTCCTCCATCTACATCAACTTATCGGCACGCGTTCACGGGACTTTAGTACCTCCAGACCTTTGTTTTGCACTCTCATGTTCTGCAGTGACCTGCCGAACGATCTGCCGAGCGAGTCCAAACCCGCCGCCGGTGGCGACAGCCTTCGCGACGGCTTCCGTCCCAAAGCCGCGTATTGTTCCGGCTGCTCCGCCCTCGTTTTCGGTGCCGCTGTCGTCCGGAGACCCGCCAAAATTCAATGGCTTCAAAATCTGTTCGAGCATCATTGCCTCAAACTGGTGCGCTCCGTCGACCAGCTTCGGGTCCACTTTACCCGAAGCAAAATGCTGGGTCGCCAATCCGGATTCGATCCTCATAGCACCTCAATCTCCGCTTCCAGAGCGCCCGCGGACTTCATCGCCTGCAGAATCGAGATGACGTCTCGTGCCGTAGCGCCAATATTTTGCAGGCTTCGCACGAGGTCATCCACGGTCGCCCCCTGCTTTAGCTCGATGCGGCTTACCGGCTTATCCTGCGCGGAGACGCGTGTTTGCGGTGTGACTTGGGTGGTGCCGCCTGAAAATGGTCCGGGTTGCGAGACTGCGAACTCCGTGACCACGTTGACCGCTAATCCGCCGTGCAAAATCGACACCGGTTGCAGCACCACCTTGCCTCCGATCACTACTGTCCCGGTGCGCTCATTCACGATCACCTTGGCTCTCGGGTAAACCGGCACTTCAATCCCTTCAACACGCGAGAGCAACTGGGGCACGTCTTCTCCCTGCTTCACGAACACGTCGACTCTCCGGCTGTCGTAGGCCCGGGCTGCAGGCCGGCCAAGCTCTGCGTTGATCGCCTCTGCCATAGCGCCCGCGCTCTTGAAATCTGCATCATTCAGCAGGATGGAAAACTTCACACGATCCGTAATATCCAGCGGGACACCACGTTCGACCATCGCACCGTAAGGGATCCGCGCGGTGGTGGGATGGTTGAATTGTTTCGAGTTTCCATTGACGCTGACCGAGTAGCCGCCCACGACCAGCGGTCCCTGTGCCTGCGCGTAGATCTTGCCATCGGTGCCATAAAGCGGCGTCATCAGCAGCAAGCCGCCTTCAAGCGATCTCGCATCGCCGGCCGAGCTGGCCGTGATATCCAGCTTGGTGCCAGGTCTGGAAAAGGGCGGCAGCGTCGCACTGACAAAGACTGCCGCCAGATTCTGCACGCGGATGGCCCCAGCCGGAACACTTACTCCCATCCTTAACAGCATTGCCGCAAGAGTCTGTGTGGGGAAAGTCGTCTGTTGCGAATCGCCAGTGCCCTGCAGGCCAACGACGAGGCCGTATCCGACCAGCTGGTTGTCACGAATACCTTCAATGGACGAGATGTCCTTGACCCGCGCTTTGTGCTCTCCGCCATCAGCCCTTGCAAACGTTGCAAGAGCGAGCAGCGCCAGTACCAGGATTGCGCCCACCCAAAGTTTATTCGTCCAGGATTTCTTTCTGTTTTGCTGCACCTGCTCATCCGTCAGGTGGCCCGTGTAATGCAACATGCTCATCAAAACACCAGCGCTTTCTGCAACAGACGGACAAGCAGGTTCGGACGATGCGTGTAGTCGTTGATAATCCCCTTACCCTTGACCTCGAGTTCGAGGCTCGAGATGGCGGTCGAAAGAACCTGATTACTCTGCGAGATATCCTCCGGCCGCACCAGGCCCCGCAGCACAATCGTCTGGGTCTGCTGCGAGAACGTGACCTGCCTCGCGGCTTCGATCACTAACATCCCGTTCGCGAGCACCTCGATAACCTGGCCCCCAAGCACCGTCGTCAGGCTCGAATTCGTAGCGCTGGTGCCCGCTGCGTTCAGTCCGGCGCTGGACGTTTGATTGACCAGGTTCTGCAATGCACTACTCGCGTGCAGCGATCCGATGAGACCGCTTATCTGCGAGCTGGCGTTAGAGGCCCTGGTGTTTTTGACCGCACCATCCGTGCTGGCGGCCAGGCTTTCCTGCACCACGACAGAGATCAGATCATGCGGACGCATTGCACGGACGTCCGTGCTGAGATGCGCCAGACGGCCATTCTCCAGCCAGATCGAACCCTCCGTAGCTCGCGCCTCCGACGTCTCCGCCCTGACCCGCTCAAGATATGCCGAGAGCGAAGTCTGAGCCACATCTCCGTGGACCAGAGAACCTTTCGCGTTTATCAACTGCGCGGACTGATCGGCCCTTGCTGCAGCGACACTCGCCGCGGAAGGGCTCATCGTCTGGGCCTGCAATGTAACCGCGAGCAACAACAACAACACCGCCGCTACCGCTGTGGCAAACCTGGCGACATGCACGCCGCTATCTTCCATTGGCACGTCGCGTACGGGTGCTGCCATCTCTATCGGGTCCAACTCAAATTGTGAAACGCATATCTTCTGCAAGACCTCGATTTCCCTCGTATTTGTGCCTGCAAGCAGCCTCATAGCGCCATCTCCAAAGTCCCATCCGTTTTGACCACACCAACCACAAACCTCTCCGCTCCCCCGTCCAGCAAGGGCTCCAACTTCACACGGATACGGTCCCCAATACGGCCGCTTGTCAAAGCTGTTCCGATCATCGAGAGCCGTAAATGCTCTTCCAGGCTCACAACCGAAACTCTCGTTCCCGCTGCAATGGAGGGCATCAACGTGCCAGGCTGAGTGGACGCCAAACGATCCGATGCCGTGATGCTCGAAAGCCGTGTCCGCACGACCACGGGTGGCGCTTCTGGACGCGCACAGCTCACAACCTTTGCCCAGGTCAACTGCGAGAAGGCATCCCGCCGAACATCCACCGTCCGAAACCCTGCGTCGTCGAGAATGCCGGACTGCGCGACAGCCTCAGCAATTGAACGGAAGCAGCTTCCTTCGGCCCAACAACTCCCGCTCAATGCCATCAACATGATGAATGCCAATCCGTGCACATGGCCTCCCGGCTCACTTGCTCCCTGTCCGCTACCGGATCAGGTTGTTGATCTGCGAATACATGTCGTCTGCCGTCTTCACGACCTTGGAATTGCTTTCGTATGCCCGCTGCGCAAGAATCATCTGCACAAACTCCGCGACCACATCCACGTTCGAGTTCTCCAGATATCCCTGCTGCAGAGTTCCTGCCCCCGAGTTGCCGCCGGGTGCGTCCGTCACGGCATTGCCGGAACTCGCGGTCGCGGAAAACAGGCTTCCACCCAAAGAGTTGAGCCCGCCAGGGTTGGCAAAGTTGGCAAGTTGAATTATTCCTAACTGAGCCGGCGCCGTCTGCCCGGGAATCGTCGCGGAGACCACGCCATAACTGGAGATCGTAAGCCCGGTAGCGTTGGCCGGCACGGTGATGCTGGGCAGCACCGGATTGCCTTCGGACGTCACAATCGATCCCTGATTGTTCATATGAAAGCTTCCAGCCCGGGTATAGGCCGTGGAGCCATCGGGCATTTGCACCTGAAAAAAACCGCCTCCCTGAATCGCGAGATCCAGCGGATTCGACGTCTGATTGAAGTCTCCCTGGGCCTGGATAACCTCTGTCGCCGCAGCGCGTGTGCCCAGCCCGATCTGCAATCCGGCGGAGACCGTTCCCTGAGTCGCCGGCGATCCGGGCGTGATGAGGTTCTGGTAAACCATGTCCTCAAACTGCATCCGTCGCCGTCGAAATCCGGCAGTCGCCGAGTTTGCGAGATTATTTGCGACCGTATCCAGGTTTGCCTGTTGCGCGCTCATCCCACTAGCCGCGGTGTAAAGTGCCCTGATCATGTTGTCTCCTTGGTACCCACTGCTAAACCTTGCTCAATTCATCAACAGCCGTTTTATCGAAATCGTTGTGGAATACGTTCAATGCCTTCTGCAACATCTCCGCCTGCCGCTGGACCAGGATGAGTTGCATCGTCCCGTGGATGGCATCCTGGTTGGCACCTTCCAGCGCCCCCTGCTTGACCGTAGCGTCGCCAGGTGTGGGCGTTCCGGTAGCCAGAAATCGATTCGCGCCCTCGGCTGTCAGATCACCAGCAGGAAACTTGAAGACTCCGACCTTCGCCACCACGCCACCGGAGACGGATACCGTGCCATCGCCTGAGACCTCTACCGCGCCGCTCGGTAAGGTGATTGGTTGGCCACTCTGGTCCATGACGGACTCGCCGGCCGCCGTCTGCATCACGCCTTCCGGCGAGCGCGTGAACGATCCATCCCGCGTGTAGCGGACGCCCTGTTTGGTCTGGATGGCGAAGAATCCTGAGCCGTCGAGCGCGAGGTCCAGCGGATTGGCCGTCGCCACTGTGGGCCCTTGTCCCAGGTCGACCCGGCTCCCCCCAAGCACGCCAAAACCGTTTACGCTGTCGCCCACCTGGGACGTCTGCGCTCCCAATCCGCCGGCGAGGACCTCGCGAAAGACATCGCGCTGCGCTCTGAATCCGTTGGTGCCGGCATTTGCAAGATTGTTAGCCGCGGTATCCAGGGCCTGCGTCCGCGCCAACAACCCCGTATATGCCGCATAGAGTCCGCTATCCATGCCCGGACTAATGCATGTAGGGAGCCAAACCAGCAGGATCGCAAGTTAGAGGACTCCAACCCAATCTGCGGTCACTTTCCGGCTCGATCCAGCCGATAACATCCGTATGCGAGCACTCATCATCGACGACTCCGCTGTCATGCGAAAGGTAGTTGAGCGAGCCCTTCGTCAATCCGGAATCAACTTGTCCGAGGTCCTCGAGGCCGCAAATGGATTTGAGGGCCTTGCGCAACTCCGCAGGTCAGGGCCATGCGGAGTCATTCTGTCTGACATCAACATGCCCGTGATGGACGGACTGCAGTTCCTTGAGCAGCGGCGTGCAGAAGGTCTGGCACCCGGGGTTCCCGTCGTAATGATCACCACGGAAGGCTCCGAGCCACTGGTCCTCCGAGCCATTGCCGCCGGGGCCCAGGGCTACATCTGCAAACCCTTCACTGCGGACCAGATCAGGGCCCGCTTGCTGCCGTTGCTCAACAACACCTAGTTACCGTCGCAGGAGCTGCGTAGCGTGTCTTACGAAATGATTCCTCAACTCGATTGGGCCGTCGCGGAGGTCTTTGCGATCATGCTGACCGTCACATGCCTGCCGTCGGCAGAGAATCAGCTTCCCCAAGACCCCTGTTTTACGGCGAGGGTCGACTTTACCGGCACGCTTACTGGATTCTGTTTACTCCAGGTGAACGAGTCGGCGGCAATTACACTCACGGCCAGCTTTATTGGAGTTCCGCCAGACAGACTTGCGCCTTCGCTCTTTACTGACACGGTTGCGGAGCTTTGCAACATGATCGCGGGAAGTTGGAAGTCTCGCTTGCCACCCCCACGATCTTTCTGCCACCTGTCTCCGCCCGTTGTTTCTTCAGCCGGGGAGCGGCCCAGGGAAGGTTCGCTGATACGCCTGTATTGCTTCAAGGAGCATCAGCTCATCCTTGCCCTCAACCTAGCGTAGATGCCTGCGAATTTGCGCTTAACGAGAAAACAGGCCACGGGAAGTTCCCATGGCCTGTCGATTCCAGGGGCTCTACTTTACGACGGACTGGAACAGCGGAGAGTTGAGCAAGCTCGAAAACTGGCTGTCCGAAGAGGAGTAATCCACGGTCAAGGTGCCTGAGTTCGAATCGATCGTTGTCGAATCGAGCGCAGTCTTCTCTAGCGGCGAACCCGAATTCTTCTTCATCATCGACACGCCCTTCATCAGCGTCGCGGCCGTGGCCGCCGTAATGGTATCCGACATGACAACCGCCATATCGAACTTGACACCATTGGCAAAGTCCATCGTGTACCGCGAACTGCGCATACGATTGCGAACCGTGTCGTAATCAGCAAGCTGCGAAGCCTCACCCAGAACGCTCTTCATCATCGTTTGAGTACCCTTCTGATCCAGCAGGCTCCAGATTGCCTTTGAGTCCACGGTCGCCATTTCGTTCACCATGTCGCTATTCTGGAGGAAGTTTCCGGCAACGCCGTCACGAGCATCGAGTGAAGCTCTCACGGCTTCCTTGTCGCCAAAGACCATCGTCGTCTGATTTAGGAAACAGACGCTCATCCCGGCAGAACCCAGGGGGTAGATGGCGTTATTACGCAACGAGATCGCTTTGGTTTTGCTCTTGGAAAAGTTCGACATGATCGTTCCGGTGTGGAACTGTCCCTGCGCGATCCCAACGATTCGCGTACCGTCACCGGATTTGAACGACGCAAAAGCGAGCGTGTCAGCATCCTGGTCCACCTTCAGCCCGCTGGTTTTGAGCGCCGTCTCCAGACGCTTCAACTCGGGAGGAAGAACGCGATCTTTCAGATTCATGGCTGCGGGCGAGTTCTGCATAGCGCGATAGTCCACCACAATGACCTGCTGGACATCCTTTGGAATGGCAGCCTTGGCATCATTGCCAAGTTGCGCCGCATGGGCTACCGAACCACTCATCCCTGTTACGGCCACAGCGGCCAATGCCAAACCCGTTAGATTCTTTGCGATGAAATTCAAGGTAAACCCCGTTTTAGTGGCCGTGTGTTCTTAAGATGGCCCAACTGTTCTATTCTTTCCGCATTCGTAACGAAATTCAAGTCGTAACAACGCTTTTGACGCGGGGCCTCGGCGAAGGTTGGTTCTGCAATTAAATAACGTTCTCTGGCCCAAAGCGGTTTCATTAATCTCTCCATCGGCACAAATCGCTTATCCTGAACTTCCATGGCTACCGAATTAATTCGTCCTGCCCGCTCGCTCCAAGGCTCTCTCGTGCTTCCCGGCGACAAGTCCATCTCGCACCGCTACGCTATGCTGGCCGGCCTGGCAGCAGGAACGACCCGCCTATCCAACTTCTCGACAGGCGCAGACCCGCACAGTTCGCTTGCCTGCATGGCCGCGCTCGGTGCAAAGGTCGAGCACTTCCCCACCCATATCGAAATCACCGGTACCGCCGGCACATTTACCTCCCCCGCCAACCCACTGGACTGCGGCAATTCCGGCTCGACGATGCGCATGCTCGCAGGACTGATCGCCCCACATTCGGGCACATTTACCCTTACCGGCGACGCTTCTCTGACCGTCCGCCCCATGGAGCGAATTCGCAAACCGCTCGGTGCCATGGGCGCCCGGATCACCCTGACCGAAGGCCACGCCCCTATCACGATCCATGGTGAACCGCTCACTGCCATCGATTTCGATACGCCCATCCCTTCCGCACAGGTAAAGACGGCGATCCTCTTCGCGGGCCTGCAGGCAAAGGGCACGACGTCGCTGTCTGAAGCCGTCCGCACCCGCGACCACTCGGAACACGCCCTCCGAGCCTTCGGCGCGACCCTTACCCGTACCAACGACCGCCTTTTTATCCCCGGCGGTCAGAGCCTGAAAGCCATCGATGCAACTGTCCCCGGAGATCTTTCTTCCGCAGCGTTCTTCCTTTGCGCCGTGTTGCTGTTTCCGGATGCGAATCTGATCCTCGACTCAACAGGGATGAACCCGACACGCTCAGCGCTGCTCGACGTAGTTGCAGGGCTTGGTGCGAAGATTCGGGTGCTCAACATCGAAGAGCATCACGGCGAACTGCTCGGAACTTTGCAGATAACCTCTGCTCCGCCGATCCAGACCGGCAAGCCCTTCACCATTGCCGGCGATCTGACCGCCCAGCTCATCGACGAGTTGCCCGCGCTTGCTGCGATTGCGCCCTACACGCAGTCGGGTCTCATTATCCGCGATGCCCAGGAGCTGCGAGTAAAAGAATCAGACCGGATCGCCCTGGTCGCCCGAAACCTGCGCGCAATGGGAGCGACGTTCACCGAGTACCCAGACGGGCTGGACATCCCCGGCAATCAGACGCTCCACGGCGCAACGATCGACTCGGGTGATGACCACCGCATCGCCATGGCTTTCTCGATTGCGGCCCTCCGCGCCACCTCAGACACGCAGATTGAAGGTGCCGAGGCAGCCGCTATCAGCTTCCCCGAGTTCTTTACCCACCTCCGCACCCTTTGCCCTGCATAGAAAAGTGGAGTGTAACCACAATAGAAAACAGAAAGACGGGCTAAGAACGACGCCTGAGCGTAGTTCTTAGCCCGTCTCCATACTGCTCTATTCCGCATTACGTCCTGCGCTTACATCTTGTATTGGCCGGTGTCGTCTTCATTAAGGTTTTCGAGCCACCGCCGCAACTCCTCCGCGTTGACGTTCGCTCCAGCCTCGACCGAGTTCTGCCGCGTGCGTCCAAGGACCCGCTTACTCACATAAATTGGGCAGTCGGCCCTTAAAGCCAGGGCAATCGCGTCACTCGGCCGGGCATCCACCGCGATGGCCTCCCCATCCTGCTCCATCCAGACAGTGGCCAGGAAGGTATCGTCTTTAAGATCCGAGACGACCACTCGCGTCACGCTGGCGCCCAGACTTCGCGCAACGTTCCGTAGCAGATCGTGCGTCATCGGCCTCGGCATGGCGGTTTTCTCCAACTCGAGCGCGATAGCGTTGGCCTCAAAAACTCCAACCCAGATTGGCAGCACCAGGTCGCTCGCGATGTCCTTGAGCACGACAATAGGCATGTTCGTCACCGGATCCAGCATCAGGCCCCGAATCTGCACTTCAATCAAGGTTTGGATCTCACTCTTTGCAGGCTCTTCAACCATGAAGGACGGCCTCCCCCAGAAGACTATTGGGAAATGTCTGTGTCACTCGAACCTGCTGATAGCTCCCCAGAGCCGGCATAATAGGCTGCGTCGTCGTAAAGTTCAAGGTCTTGTTCTGGGTCGTACGGCCGATGACCTGGTTGCGTTGCCGGTTGTGCCCTTCCACCATCACCTCGCAGATCTGGCCCAGGTGACGCTCATAACTAATTCGCTGCAGTTCACGCTGCCGGTCCAGCAGCACCTGCAGACGCTCAGATTTGACTTCATCACTCAAGGAATCGGCCATCGAGACACTCGGCGTGTTCGGGCGTGGCGAATACTTGAAGGCAAAGATCGCGTCGTAACCAACTTCATCCAGCAGCGTCGCCGTTTCCATCAGATCCGCCTCAGTCTCCCCTGGAAAGCCGACGATGATGTCGCTTGTGATTGAAATATTGCGTTTCGCAGCCTTCATCCAGCTAATACGCTCCAGGTACCAATCTCGTGTGTACTCCCGTGCCATTGCTTTCAGGATCCTGGTGGACCCGGACTGCACAGGCAGGTGGACGTGGTCGCAGAGCGTCGGTGTGGCGTCGATTGCCTCGACGATATCTTTTGTAAAGTCTCGCGGATGGCTCGTTGTGAACCTTACCCGCCGTATCCCGTTGATCGTTCCTACAGCATGAAGAAGTTGTGCAAACGTCATGGCGCCACTGGGATCATGGTAGGAGTTCACGTTCTGCCCCAGTAGTTGAATCTCGGTGTAACCCGCATCCGCCATCCGCCGAGCCTCTTCCATGACACTGGCAGCCGAGCGGCTCCGCTCATTGCCGCGCGTGTAGGGGACAACGCAGTACGCACAGAATTTATCGCAACCTTCAATGATCGTGATGTAGCCGCGATGCGCGTTAGTACGGGCGACAAACGGCGTCTCAAACGTCTCCGTCGTCTTCTTGTCATCGAGCCCGGTGATTCTGGACTCGCCACGCTCCAGGCGATCCAGCATGCTGGGAAGATTCCGATAGCTGGCGCTGCCTGCAACAATGGACACATACGGTGCGCGTTCAAAGATCTTCTCGCCCTCTTGCTGTGCGACACACCCAATAACCGCAAAACGCTTCCCTTCACCCTGGAGCTTCTTGTATTCGTTCAGGCGATGGAAGACTTTCTGCTCCGCCTTGTCCCGAATGGAACAGGTGTTGTAAAGAATAAGTCCCGCGTTCTCTTCATCCACTACCTGGACATAACCCTGCGACTCCAGCGTTCCGACAACCTTTTCGGAGTCGTGCGCGTTCATCTGGCACCCAAACGTCTCGATGTAAAAAGTCTTGCTCACCTTCAAAGTATATCGCTCTCCGAATGCAATCTGCCGGCGCTGTATGGCCGCAGGCACAGATGTGCATCTTGGCAGCGGTACGGGGAAGATTCTCATCTGCCGTATGGCTTCCTGCTACAGACGCCACCTATTTGCGGAGAATGCAATTACCTGAAGACAAAACAATTTGGCCAAAGCACAGTGGAAGACGTCAAACGCAAAGCGAAAGCGGAGAGCAATCTATGTAAAAGTCCATCCGCGCCCACCTTCTGCGCAAAACGGAACTTTCTAAGCAGCTTCGCCCCTGAGTGTATGACAGCGGCCAACCAGGTCGAAAAGAACTACCGTAATCTACATTCTCCTTGCTACCATGGGCACGGATTACATTCCCGTAACGCTAAAGCCTATTGCGAACCGTGGCCTGCGGACCGGTTCTGGAGTTTTTGTGAAACTTCTCTTCAAGTTCAACCTGATCCTCTTCGCGATTTTTGGCGTTGGGGCCATCGCCATTTCGCTCGTCGCCTACAATTTTCTCGTCAACAATGCACAGCGCGAGGTACTTGCTCAAGCCGAGTTGATGATGGCTAGCGCTAAATCGGTCCGCGAATACACCTCAATGGAACTGTCGCCTCTGCTTACCCAGGTCCCTTCGCATCAGCTTCACTTTATCCCGGAAACAGTGCCGGCCTTTGGCGCCACCATCACGTTCAGCAAGCTGCGGGAGCATTATCCGCAGTACATGTACAAGGAAGCCACGCTGAACCCCACTAACCTGGAGGATCGCGCCACGGACTGGGAGGCTGACGTCGTGCACTTTCTGCGTGATCATCCCGACCAGAAGCAGTCCGTCGGACAGCGAGAAGGGGCTATGGGTCGCGACCTTTATCTCGCAAGCCCTATCCGGTCCGCGCACTCCTGTCTGCAGTGCCACTCCGTTCCGGAAGCCGCACCAAAGTCCATGCTGGCGGTCTACGGTACCCAGCATGGTTTCGGCTGGAAGGAAAACGAGATTATTGGGGCGCAGATTGTCTCCGTGCCTATGTCGCTTCCGGTTACCCTCGCCAATCAGGCATTTCACCGTCTGTTACTTTTCTTGACGCTCACGCTTTTACTCGCGATCGCCGCGCTCGATACGGCAGTTTTCTGGTTTGTCATCCGGCCGCTGCGCATCGTCTCTGCGACAGCCGACCGGGTCAGCCGTGGAGAAATCAACGTAGAGCCGATTGCAACGAAGGGAAACGATGAGGTCGCCGTGGTCACGCAATCCTTCAATCGTATGCAGCGCAGTTTGCAGAAGGCTTTGACGCTGCTCGAGGAAGAGTCCTAGAGGTCGACATCATGTCGACCAGCACCTGACTCATTCATTTCGAAGGTTGTTGCCTTAATCCAGGTTCGTTTGACTCTGAAAAAGTAACCCATCTACCTAGCTGATGCAGTACGAATCCACTTATCGCAGAACGCTACGAAGGCGGCCCGTTCTCGCGGAGCCTCGATCTCTTTGGCGGTCGCAGTAACTATCTCTGCCATCGTCTTGAACTGGCGCGCAGCCCTTTTGACCAGCACCTGCGCAATCGGACCGATATAATGCGCCAGTTCCGTAATTACGGCCTGCAGAATGTCCGCATCGATCTCCGCAGATCCCGAAGCGACTGACGCCGGAGAAGCCGAGCCAGGGGTTACTGCAGAGGGCGCAACAGTCGGCGTCGCTGCAGTAGCGTCAGGGTCGTTACCACCCTCCAGCAGAAGACCCAGCGCTCCCATCAGAATCTGGACATCGGATCGCCATCGAGCGTGGGTCAACTCGACGCCATTGCGATATGCAAAATCGGAAAGGTCATCCGGCAATAACTCCGCCGTGGGCATGTGCGCGCCCCGCACCATGACTGGTATTACCGCGATATCGCGTTTCAAAGCTGACGCAATCTCAAGTCGCACGTAGTCGCTATCGTCAAACAACCGTAGATGCCCCGCCGCGTCCGCCGCTCCCGTCCAGTCTGGTCCCACAAGGGCCAGCAACACGTTACAGGACCGGATACTCTCGTCAATGGCCTTGCGGAAGTCGCGGCCTGGTCGAATCGTATCCACGTCCATGAACACGGCAGCTTCGCCAAACCGCCGGCTCAGATCGTCCGCCAACCGGCCGGCCTCTCCTTCTGAATCGCTCCGTCGATAGCTGATGAAGATGGCGGACATAACAGCCTCTGTAGTTGCGCCGCTCTAACGGGCGGAACGCGATCTTGAATATAAGGATTAGAGATGCACGCTTTACGCTCGTGCGGTTCTTGCTGTCATCTTCGCTATAAACTGGCAGACAGATCACAGTTTGAACTTTCTTGATAGTCCCTAAAAGTACCACGTAGCTGTTACTTTGTTACATCATGGCCCATATTTTTCAGCAACCCATCGAGCTTGCGGGCTTCGCTGCGCGACCGCCACTTCCACCTGTAATTTACCGCGTCGGAGTGACTGGACACCGTCCCAACCGCCTGCACCCTGATACTCGTTCTCTGGTCGAAGCGCTGGGCAGTGTCCTGCGGCAGATTCAGGCCGATGTTCTTGCATCTTGCACCGCCCGTGCCGGAGAGAGATCTCCTCGTCTCGTGCTCGTCTCTTCGCTCGCGGAAGGCGTTGACCGCATGGCTGCTCGCTGCGCGCTGGACCTGGGCTATGGGCTACAGGTTCCCCTCCCGTTCCCCCGGGAGGAATACGCCGAGGATTTTACCGGCCCAGAGTCGCTCGCGGAATTCCACGACCTGCTCGCCCGTGCGGACAGCATCTTCGAACTCGAAGCTTCGCCTCCGCATCGTGACTTCGCCTATCGTGCCGCCGGTCACATCGTCCTGCGTCAGTGTGACCTTTTGCTTGCCGTCTGGGACGGTGAGCCATCAGGTGGAATTGGAGGAACCTCTGAGCTCATGGACGTCGCTGAGGAAGCCGGTCGAGCGGTCCTGTGCATGGAAGCGGTCGCTCCGCACGCTCTGACTTTTGGAAACCATTCAGATCCTCTGGATGGCGTTCGCGAACTTATCGGCGCCACGCTCGCCGACTCCGTCGGACCCTCCGCCGACGTTACGAAACGCTACATCGAGGAAAAATGGCCCAAGCGAATCGCCACTACCTCTCACACCGTGCTGCGTCTTTTGGGCGAGCATCGCTGGACCCGTGCCTCCGCTCCGAAACCAGACGCCTTCCCCGAACTCGAAAGCCAACTGCTCACACGATATTTTCGGTGGGTAGACGCGCTGGCCGTTCGTTACGGGGAGAAGAGCCGAAGCGCCTCCATGCGCATGCAGCTTCTTGCGCTGGGAGCTGTAGTCTCCGCCATCCTCATCCTGCCGTTTGAAGAGCACCACTTGTGGCTGCAATTCTTTTCCTTCTGTGAGGTCGTCTGCATTATCTGGCTCCTGCTGGAAGCGGTGCGATCCACCCGGAGCGATTGGCATGCCCGCTGGATCGTCTATCGCTCTCTCTCCGAGCGGCTCCGCTGCCTGGACTTCCTGGGTCCCCTTACCGAAAGCATTCCCGGTCCAGTAGGCGGTGGCGGCATCAATCGGCAAGGGAACGCACGCGAGTTCAGCACATATTTTGTCCAGGCGGTCACCCGGGAGTACGGCCTGGCACCCGCGCAGGTCGATACAAACTTCCTTGGTAGGCGCGGCCAAGCGCTTGCCTCTGTGATCAGGAGTCAGGCCGCTTTTCAGCATCGTGTTGCGCACCGGTATGAGTCCGTGGAAAAGGCCCTGCAGCGTGCAGGTATTCTTCTTTTCGTAGGCGCCGTGGTGCTATGCCTTCTAGATCTTTTCCGCGCCATCACGCCGGAACTGTCTGAACGTATGAATGCACATGGCTTCAGCGGCGTGCGGGTTGCCACTGCTGCGGCCATCGTGCCGGCGCTCGGTGCGGCTCTGGCCGGCCTGGCTGCTCAGGGAGAATATAAACGCCTGGCGAAGCGCGCGGAAGCCATGAGCAAGACCCTGGAACACCTGCTCGTCGATCTGCGATCCCACGCCAAGCCCAGCCTCCGGACTCTGCAGACTCTTTCCGCCCAGCTCGCCGAGGTCCTTACCTCCGAGGTCCAGGAATGGCAGGTACTGGTTGCTTCTAAACCTCCGACCCTGCCGACCTGACTGACCGGACATAGCCTTCCACTCTTCGCCGTGCGGCAGGTCAATCAACATCATTGCAGTCCGAGACCGACACCGCTGACGTGCATACCGCATGCACGACGTTCGTCTTCGAGTCCATGCCAATAGGCGCCTCTAGCCTGAATTACCACGGCTGGCCTTTGCGTGTCTGGCGGATCGCCTGGTCATGCTCTTTCTTCTCGTTCTTAGTCGATGAATACATCTGGAGGATGGTCGCATTTACGATGATGCCGGTCGCGACCATGGCCCCTTTAGTGGCCAGATATTCGTTCGAGGCTATAACCACGACTTAGAGACCCTCGGTAGTCACAGAGCGCCAATATAACCGACACTAAGGGCCAGAAGTGATTGAGGCTGACCGAAAGCTCTTGCCGTATAAAGTTCATAAAATGGTTGTTGATTCTAGATGTTTGTATGTTGCACTGGAGGATTAAAGCTATGAACTTCCCAGGGCTGAAAACGTCACGGCCTTTATCACGGCGTTCTTTTCTTTGCGACTCCACTTTCACCGCGGCAAACATAGCCGCTGCTGCACTGTTGCCGGTGGGCAGAGGGTTCGCCTCCGTGGGTTTGAGTTCTTACCTTCCCGCAGGCAGCGTAGAGAGCTTCCTCAATGTTCGTTCCTTTGGCGCCCTTGGCGATGGCACTCATATCGACTCGGAAGCGATCAACCAGGCCATTCAGGTAGCGTCCAGGGCAGGGGGAGGAACAGTCGTCTTTCCTTCAGGCTCGTACTTATGCTTTTCAATTCGTTTGGCGAGCCACATCACCCTTCTCCTCCAGCCCGGGTGCGTCCTTATCGCAGCGGAGTCCGGCAGATTGGGCAGTTACGATCTTGCGGAGGGTGCGGAAAGCGCTCCGAATTTTCAAGACTTCGGACATAGGCACTGGCATAACAGCTTGATCTGGGGAGAAGGTCTAGAGCATGTTGCCATTGTTGGGGAAGGCACAATCTGGGGCCGAGGCTTGACCGATGGACTACCGCAAAGCAGTCCGGCGGCAGAAACGATGGGAGTTGGAAACAAAGCCCTGGCCTTGAAGAATTGCAAAAATGTGCAACTCAGGAATTTCTCCATTCTCAAGGGAGGACACTTCGGCATTCTGGCCACGGGTGTTGACAATCTACTGATCGATGGCCTCACGATTGATACCGATCGTGACGGTATGGATCTTGATTGCTGTCGCAATGTCCGTGTCACCAACTGCTCCGTAAACTCTGCCGACGACGCGATCTGCGTAAAGTCTTCATTTGCACTGGGCTATGCGCGGCCGACGCAGGACCTGGCGATCAGCAACTGTTACGTCACAGCGGCCTACCGCCTGGGCACCATGCTTAATGCGACCTGGGAACCATGGGTCGAGGCCGACGGCCGGGGCCGCAATGGAGGAATCAAGTTCGGCACCGAATCCAACGGTGGTTTCATCAACTCCGCCATTTCTAATTGTGTCTTCGAAGGCTGCCATGGCCTTTCTTTAGAGACGGTTGATGGTGCCCGGCTGGAGGACCTGGTGATCACGAACCTAACGATGCGAGACCTTGTCTCACCGCCGCTTTTCCTGCGGCTGGGAGCTCGAATGCGTGGCCCGGCTGGTACTCCCGTAGGCACCCTGAAGCATGTTCATATCTCCGGAATTATTGCGTCTCACATGCAATATCCGAATGCTTCGATCATTAGCGGCATTCCAGCCGCGAGCATTGAAGATTTAAGTATTGTCGATGTTCAGGTCGAACACAGCGGCAGCGACCAGGGCCCCGCAACTCTGCCAGAGAATGAACTTGGTTATCCGGAGTACTCGATGTTTGGTCCTACGACTCCAGGTCAGGGCTTTTATGTGCGTCACGTAAGAGGTTTTCATCTCCGTGATGTGGACATACAGACTGCAAGAAAAGATATGCGTCCCCTTCTGGTGCTCGACTCTGTCGCACATGCGGACATACGATCGCTGCGCTCAAACAGCGGTCCGGGAACGCTACTAGCATCTCTAACAAACGTTTCTGAAATTACCTTCTCGGAACGGAACGTCTCTGGCAGTACCTACATTCGTGCTGCCAGGAAGCTGAGCGTCCGATAGTTTCCCGCACGACAAATCTAAACAGAGAAGCAATTCGCAGTTCCCACGATTCGCGCCGGTCTCGACCACGCAAACTTGCAAACATTAACATCGCCTTTGCGAGCGAGTAATTTGAAGACCACTAACTCGCCGCACTGTTATGGGTGACAAGCAATACGGCAGGCTTCTTTGGCGTCTATGCGATGTTTCAGAAGTACAGACGGAAGAGCCGTCAGGAGCTTTTCCTGGGACCAGCGCATGACCACCCTCGCGGGTGGTCATGCAACCCGCGCTTGGAACCCCGATCGGCACTGCTACTTCACGCATCAGCTTTGAAGCAGCCGACGAAGGTCGTCTTCTACTCCGATAACAAGCCTGTCGCGAGCACAGTAATTCCTGCCGGCGACAACCTTAAGGCAGTGCTGCACTTCAGCACCGATGCCGGCGAAGTAATCTCCGTGTGTCTAAGCGATCTAGTTAGCCGCTATCGCGGCGAGTGCTTCGGCAAGCTCATGCCTTCCGGGCTGATCTGCGCGCTCCGCCATGATGAGTAGCTTATGAAAATAAACGTTGGCTTTCTGGCGATCGCCCATCTGCTTTGCCGACATGCCAGCTCCGTAGAGAGACCAAAATCGATTAGGCTGTTTGTGCAGTGTGGCTTCATATTCCTTCAGCGCATCAGCGGGCCGATGCGATTCCAACAGCAGGTCTCCGAGCATCTCTCTCGCAGGCATGATCGGTCCCGGCGTCACGGAAGCAAGCTGGGTCCTGTCTTCCATCTCTGCTGCAAGACGCATCCCGGCGAGTGCCTCGCTCTCATGGTTGTCAGCGTAACTCAGCATTGCTACCAGCTCTCGCCGTTGAATCTCAATCTGATCTGCCCAGTAATCTTCTTTCGACTTTTTGAGCTTGTCCTCTATCTGTGCGAGAGAGAGAATTGCGTCCCGAACCGCCGGACCATGTTTCAGGTGAGCGGCTCCCAGGCCTCGGCTGAAATATGTAATCGCATCTGCATACGGAAACCCGCTGGTTACGGGTTCGAGCATCGCCGCTTCTGCCCAGGCTCGGCGCTCAAGACAATAACGGGCCGGGATGGCTGCGTGCGCGAAGAAGGCAGCAGAGGCAGGAGCCGCGCCGTTGGCATGAGCGGGGTCGAACTGGAGAAATATCTGGGCGGATGACTCCACCAGCTGCTTTGCTGCTTTGTCCTGAGCGGTCTGCAGATAGGCATAGACCATATAATCGCTCGCGTGCAGCACGTCGGCAGGTTGATTCGCGGCTCGAGCGGCCGCTGCCGAAGCGGTATTGGTTGCGATCGAAGACTGCCAGTCCCCGACACGTGTAAATGTATGGGAGGGCATGTGCAAGGCATGAGGGGTAGACGGCGCGATCTCACCATAACGCCTGGCTGCCTCAGCCGCGCGAGAGGCTAAAGCCGGCTCGTCATAAGCGTGAATAATGTAGTGTGCCAATCCCGGGTGATTGGGATACTTTGCGAACAGGCCTTCGAGGAGAGCCCCAGCCTTCAGTTGCTTAGCGTAGGTTTGATCGGAAGGATCCGCCGCTGCAGCCAGAGCCAGCGCGTAGAAGATGGTCGCCTCGGTATCTTCCGGGTGAGCCGCGCTTAACGCCGCCATCGAACGTTCATAGGCCAGAAGGCGCTCTGGTTGATTCACATCTGGACTTACGATGTAGAGCTCGCCCACTGCGTCGACATAGGCACGTTCTCGTTCGGTCTTCGCGGTGATGGCGCGGCCTTGTTCGACAGCCTGCCTTCCCTGCTCCATCTGAGCTGCGGACTTGGAACCCGCAAAGGGGTTTCCCCAACTACTGAGCGCAATGCCCCAATCGGCGATGGCGCACGTGGGATCAACTGCGAGGACGGAATGAAAGCCCTGAATGGCAGGCCCGAACTGAAAGGAGTGCATGAGAGCAACCGCGCGGTTGAATGCAGGCTGTGCTGCGGAATTGCACGAGGTGCTGAACGTGACACTGCCGAGCGTCTCTTTCGACGTGTGATCGTGAGATTGAGAATACAGGCGCAAGGCCATCGCCCACGCAAACAGCGCTACGACAACCAGTTTTGTCATAATCCGTTGACCTTTCCTCGCAAACGACTCGCGGACATGCCCGATGGACCGATATCGTAATCCTGCCAAGGGTCCTGCAAAATTCGGTTATAACAGCTCCAATTCTCACCTGACAGTAACAGGCCGCGTCACTTATAAGCGATATTTGAAACCTCAGAGCTCCAGATGCGCTCACGGCAGCTCTTTTGATTGCGGCTCAGTGGTCTTTTCCGGAAGCCAAACAGCACTGAAGACCAGGCCCAACTCGTCGCCGGAAGCATACTCTACCTGACTCTCATTCGCATCGTCACTGAGTAACCTGGCGCTTGTCCCAACACCTGACACCAGAGTAGTCAGCGCGCATAGTCGCACCGGGATTCATGGCACGCTGTCTTCTCGGCACGTGATCGCCAGTTAAGCAAACGGCCGCAGGCAACACGTTTGAGTAGTGTTCAAAGGAATTCGTTATGGAGCGCCACATCGTCTTCGCATTTAGAGTGGGAAAGCCATCACCGACGGATAGCCAAGCTGTCAAAGCAGCAGCTTTGGTCTTTATTTTTAGGCATCGCACCAACAGACCCGAGACAGATCAGATCAGATCAAGGAAATAACTATTCAGGAGCAGACACACCAATGACCGATCAACATTGCTGCCGTTTTAGGAGCCGTTGGAACTTCCCGGAAAAGATTGCTAGTGTACGGTGCGGCAGACGAGGATGACTTCGCAGGCATAAACGAGGAGTCAATGCGATGGTTTCCAGCGCATCCACCAGCGCGTCCAATTGCCATACATTGTTACGACCCCAGAGAGCATTCGGGCCAGCCATAAAGCGCTGAAGAACAAGCGCCACTTATCGCTAAAAGCGGTAAACACGTCTGCGAACTGGCATCGTTGAGAAGATTTGATTTTTTTGCCGACCATTAGGACCAACGCACTTCCGGGTCACGGTAGCCAATCGCAGATGGACTGACTCTCGTGACCCGGAGCGAATGGCAGCTTAGACCTGCAAGGCGGGGCTACTGCTTGCACTCACTTTGATCTTTGACGCTGGTAAGGACGCGGTCGGCTGATTCCAGCTTGCGGCTGTAACAGTGACCTTGAGTGTCCTGGCTGGTGTAACTGGCGGAGCTATTAGTGGGTCCGACATCTGTCAAAGCTCCAGCCGCGCTGAACGAGAGCGTGTCCTGCGATTGAACCTGTTCGGCTTCGGAGTTTCCGTAGATCAGCAAGCCATTGAGTGATGTGTTCAATGTCTCGATGTCTTTCTGGGTAGAATTCACAATCTGCGCAGAGGATCCGTCCGGATTGACAATGTACGAGTAGTTCAGTACCAGCGGGAAGGAGGTTTGCTTTTCCGTAACAAAGGTGAGGTTCGCCGACTTCATCGAGGTTTTCGATTGGACGGTGCTGGTTTGCACCACGTCCTGTAAGAAATTGGAGCCTACGTTGAAGGTCTGCGTGCTGTTGAAGTCGACCTTCTGTTCCACGGTAGTCTCAACATGTCCGTGAGATGTATTCACGTAGCCTCTTGTCGTGAAACTGCGCGCCGAGTCAACCACGACTACTCCTGTCGTGTTTCCGGCTGAGTCGGTTGAGAGGGTCTCCTTGACGCTCGGCGTAGGAGCTGCGCTGAGGGTATTCTCGACCAATCTACCCTCGATCTTGGCCCTGAAGTGGTCGGTGTAGAGGAGGAGGTTCGCGCTCGCGACAAAGTAGCTATTGGCGTTGAAGACGCTCACGGAAATTTGGTGAGGGTTTCCATCACTCAGCACCCCGGCAAAAGGCGTGAGGTCCACACGATAGGGTTTGAAATTGAGCGTCTGCACGCCCGTGATCGGCTCCCAAAGATACGGGTCGATGCCGCCGGTGTAGATCCAGGGGTAGACGGGGGCCACTCCGGCCGCCTTGCCGTCGATCATCACCTCGGTCTCGCGAAATGAGGTGTTGCCGCAGCTTTGCAGCTTGTTGGCGGCATCGTTCGGCACACAGAGATACCAGAACTCATCGTTGGACTGACTCTGCGCGATTACGTCGAGATAGGCTCTCTCCACATTGCGCGGAGCGTTGAAGGTTGCAGTCACCTGGCTGGCCGTGGTGTCCAACTCGTAGGGGCTGTTAGCTCCGCTCACCGGGATGACCACGTCGGGAACCACCGGTGCCGGATTGCGAGCGTCAGCTGGATAGAACAGAAGCCTCGCGGTCCCGTAGATGATGCCGGTGTAGCGCGAGTCCACGACGTTGTAGACGATCGCCTGTCCACTTTGCGCGGTGCGAAAGGTCGCGGACAGGTCGGTGACGTCGCGCTCGATATGCCAGGATGGGCTCAGGGTCCTGCGGGGTTCAGCCGTGGTGCCGAAGTAAATATTTGCGTTGCCGAGGTAGAGCGATGCGGTGCGATCGAACTGCCGGCCAGCGGTCACGGTGAAGTCCACGGTCAGAACGACCTTCGCCCAGTTTCCAGCGCATTCAGCCGGAGGCGCGTAGCTGATCGGCTTGGCGCTATAGTCGGCAAACTGCTGGTTTTCAAACAGAATGACTGTGCAGGGCGAGGTGGAAGGCCTGCCGACCGTCGGCTCCGCGGTGGCGGGGTTAGAGGACCCCACTACGGGTTCGGCTGGAACGGTGACGACTTGAGCAATCGCCGGGATGCCGATCGCTGCCGCAGATGCAAGGCCAAATGCTGCCAGTAGGCACGTCCGAAGTAATGCATTTTGATTCATAGAATGCTCCCCCTCGATGCTACAAAATGCGAACACAAGCGTTTGTTTCTGTGAGCGTGTTCGCTAAAAACGAACATAACTTACTAGCGAAAATTAAGAAAGACCCATTGCTCCGGGATGTGCCTGTTGACCAGGCCCTCGGGCAACCAGACCCAGTTGTCTTCTTTTGGTTGTCCGACCACGCATTCAACTTGGCTGAAGTTGATTCGCCAGGGGGTGCCGGCCTACGACGGAGGAACGTCCTGATGAGAGCGAAAGGCATCGAGGGGATAAGCGAATTCAAGGGTCAACCCATGGTCTGAATCAAGCCGAGCGATTGAATCCCCTGCACTGGAACAGCCGATCGCAGACTCTGCATGTCCCAACTGTTATCGGCTTGACCGCCTCTTCGGTAGGGCTCGGCGAGGAAGAGGTTCCAGCAGGTGATCAACCCCGGCATCAGTGGTGTGGGCATGTCCACCCTGTTCTCCGTTCTTTCAAAGTGCCTACATCTTTTCGGCCACTACAGTCCAGACTCCAGCTGCCTGCTCTCGCTCCAGCACCTTAAAGCTGCTTTCCCGCAGGTTCATCTCCACCCAGGCAAGGCTTAGGCGGAGCTTGCGATAGGCACTCTTGTGCAGCGTCCACCCCGCGCCTTCGCGCACATGGATCAGATCGTGCACAATGACCGTCTCCGGCTCGTACTCCAGGAAGCAGGTCATCACCCGGTCGCTATCTCCACGTATCGGGACAAAGCGGTCCACGCCGAATAACTCCTGCGAGAGATCACGGAAGCCAAGAATGAACTTCCCGCGCGGAACCAGCCTGCGGTTCACCCGGGAGAAAAGACTGGTGACGCATTCGCGGGACGGCAGATGCGGCAGAATATCGCCCATACAGACAGCAACGTCGACCTGATCGGGCAACGTGGCGCATTGAGCCAGTGCACACAGATCCTGCTCCACCGTTCGCACCGGCAGGCCCACCGCATGTTCCCGCAGCTCGGCCAGCAAGGGCGCGCTGGCATCGACGGCCGTCACCGAGAAGCCCATCCGTGCCAGCGCCAAAGTCTGGCAACCGGGACCGGACGCCAGGTCGAGCGCCTCGCCCGTGACCCCGGGGGTAAACCCAAAGCGCGAAAAGATCGCTTGATGTGCAGCGACCTTATCTTCATACGGACCCGACATCCAGGTGTAATGGCTGGCAAGGAATGTCTGGTAGTGTTCGATGGCGCTAACCGGCGTTTGGCCCATAGAGGACTTTTCTCCTGATGACATTCCTGCGCAGGCTCATTGCGCGGTACGGAGGTCGACCGCCAACCGCGTCACTTATACTAGCCGCCAGGAGTCAATATCCTTATGAGTGTAGCCGAGCAGAATTTGAACGCCCCCATCCGCCTCACCGAGCAGGTGAAGGCCGGAGGCTGTGCCAGCAAGATCAGCCCCGCAGTGCTGGACCGGATTCTCAGCAAGCTGCCGAAACAGGTGGATGAACGCGTTTTAGTTGGTTTTGAAACCGCTGACGACGCCGGCGTGTACAAGATTACGGACGATATCGCATTGGTCCAGACCGTCGACTTTTTTACCCCGATGGTGGATGACCCCTATACGTTCGGCCAGGTTGCTGCCACCAACGCGCTCAGTGATGTTTATGCCATGGGCGGTACGCCGCACACCGCACTTGCGATGGTATGTTTTCCTGAAAATGCAGATTTGGACATTCTAGAAAAGATTATGCAGGGTGGCATGTCGAAGATGATCGAGGCCGGATGCAGCGTCGTGGGCGGCCACTCGGTCAAGGACCCCGAGATCAAGTTCGGATATGCAGTTACGGGCTCAGTGCACCCGGACAAAGTATTCAAGAATGCCGGAGCGCAGCCTGGAGATGTCCTCATCTTCACCAAGGCAATCGGCACCGGAGTCATCTCCACTGCTCTGAAGCGCGGTGTGGCGCAGGAAGCCTGGGTCAAGGATGCGACGATCAGCATGACTACGTTGAATCGTGTCGCCGGAGAGGTTTCGCAGCGTTTTCCTGTCCACGCCGCGACCGATGTGACCGGCTTTGGGCTACTGGGTCACCTGCGCGAAATAGCCCTGGGTGCCAAAGTGGCAATTGAGATCACGGCTGCCGCCGTGCCTCTGCTGGCTGGCGCGCTTCAGGCTGTCGCCCTGGGGACGATTCCCGGCGGGCTGAATGCCAACCGAGAATTTGTCGAGAGCTGCACGGAGTTCAGCCCAGATATCCCGGACGACCTCAAGACGCTGCTCTTCGACCCTCAAACCGCCGGAGGCCTGCTCTTCAGCCTGCCGGAACGCGATGCCGATAACCTGCAACAAGCTCTGCTCGCGTCCGGTGTAGCCTATGCCGCACGCATCGGTCGTGTGGGAACCCGCGCTGAAATTGGTGCGCTCCTGAAGGTCATCTAAGCCAGAGCGGATTGTATGCAGGGGTAGCGTTTGCGAACCACCGAATCTTCTCTCCCATCTGGAAGAGCGCGGCTCTAATTGCGAGCCATGACGATGGTGGTGCAGGCGCTTTCTCCCTTGGGCAGCTCGCGGGGTGGGGCCATCTGGATCGTCAGCCGCTTCAACTCCCCACGCACGATGGGGCAGTAGTGGTCGGGTTGGTCGAGCGCGTTGTGCAACTTGCGCCGGCCTGCACAGCCGCCGTGGCAGGAGTCTCGAAACTCGCAAGGCACACAGGCAGGCGGCAGCGAACGGGCCTGCTCAAAGGCTGGTGTGTCAAGAATCGACGGACCCATTTCAAGTAACTGGGTCAGCGGTTCGCCCGCTCCTCCCCAGTAAACGCAAGGCTGCGTGGTAGCGCGGGGCGTCACCCGCACCGTGCCGACGCCGCATCCACCTTTGCGTGGCGGCAGCCCGGCCATGGCCCGGACCAGCGGTTCACCGATGGCGATTACATCTGTCGCGGCGAACAGAGCGGCAAAGCCATTCCAGTATTCCTTGTAGGTCAGCGCGTAAATGTCCGAGCGTACGGACTGGTACACATTGATGCGCAGCGGCGCGTTGAACCGTCTGGCGACCTCGGCGACCTCCGCCATGCGCAGGTAGTTCGACTTCATCATCACGGCGATGATGGTAACCGGCACGCCGAGGCGCATGCACCGCTTTGCCTGCTCCTGAATCAGCGCCCAGTTCCCCGCGCCGCGCTGTCGGTCCTGCTCCATCTGATTCGGGTAATCGAGCGAAAACTCGACATCGTGAAAGGCTGTAAGCTCCTCATCGGAAAGGACGGCAATGCTGTGTCCATTCGACGTGATGGTCAGCTTGATCGGCTGCTGCCGGAGAAAGGCAAGCATGGCGTGAAAATCAGGATGCATACCGTTTTCGCCCGTTCCCAGATTGACTGAGCGGACCGGAAGCGAGTGCAGCACGGCTTCAATCTGCGCCAGGTCAAGCCTGTCCACCCGATCGGGATCACGATAGCAGAACGAACATGTAAGGTTGCATTCGTTGGTCAGGCCTAGACCAAGCGAGAAACTCTGGGCCGGGGAGTCTGAGATCTGGTCACTGACGGAAATAGATTGAGCCTGCAGCAAGATAGATCCTCTTCGCATTTCGGTTCGAACGGTTGAGAAACAGCCACGACGTCCTATTCCGGCATCGCTGTCCAGATTCTAGTTCCTGCCCAGTCGGTGGCCATAACGAGCCCGTAGATCACTACGATCAGGGTGGCGACCCGCGGGTAAAACCCCAGCTGAATATCGTTGTACATAACCTGTCCAAGACCTCCGCCGCCCACCAGCCCCAGAATGGTTGCTGCCCGCAGATTCATGTCCCAGCGCAGCACGGTATAGCTGGCCATCAGTTGTTTAGTCTGGGGCCAGATGGACCACAGCAGAAGCTGCAGAGGACTTGCGCCGAGCGCCCGCAACGCTTCGACGGGCTGCATCTTGACCTCTTCCATGGTATCCGCATAGAGCTTGCCCAGAACGCCAGTCGTGTGCAGGCCGAGAGCGAGTGTGCCGGCAAAAGGCCCGATGCCGATGGCGATAATGCAGATCAATGCCCAGACCAGCTCCGGAATGGAACGCAGAACGCTTAGAACCCCGCGGCTTGTCCAGTAGACAGTACGGCGCACGGCAAGAGACATCCAGGGCCGTTGGTCCGGCTCATCCGGCGGCGGAAGGACCAGGCGCGATGTGGCGAAGAGCGCCAGCGGCCCTCCGAGTGCGACACCTATCAGGGTTCCAAGGAGGGAGATCGCAAGCGTCTGCAGGACCGGGAGCCAAAGACTTGTAAGAAAGTCAGGAGAGAGGTCGGGAGGTACCAGGCGTTGGGTAAAGTGCAGCAGGTCCTGCGGAATCTGGAGTGCGCCCTGCGTCACCAGCCCCAGGAATCCCGAGAAATAAAAGCTCCCCACAATAGCGCAGAAGATCGCCGCAAGTACCGCAGGAACACCCCAGCGTGTGGGCGAACGTTTCGCTTCGGTGACAGAAAGATCCTGTGCGTCGAGCGACGCCATCGTCTTGAACGACGCTGGTCGCGGCGTCCACTCCCCGCTCAGAAAGCGGCGCAGACTGCGGCTGATCAGATCAGTAAGCGACAGGATCAGGAGGAATGTCAGTAGCAGCGTCGTCACCTGACGATAGTCGAACAAGCGCATGGACAAATTAATCTCATAGCCGATGCCACCCGCGCCAACGAAGCCCAGGACAACGGCCGCGCGTACGCAGCACTCAAACGAGTAGAGCGTATAGGCGGTCATGTTGGGCAGGGCCAGCGGCCAGATTGCCGTGATAAAGATTTGTAACCTGCTTGCACCAGTCGACAGCAAGGCTTCGACGGGCTGCGCCTCCACAGCATCGAAGACGTCGGCGTAAACTCGGCCGAGCACCCCGGTATAAGAGATAGCCAGGGCGATTGTTCCCGCCAGGGGACCAAGTCCGACTGCTGCAACCAGCAGCAGCGCCCACATCAGGTCCGGCACCGCCCGCAGAAAGCCGAGGACAGACCGCGTTGAGATGCTGAGCAAGTTGAGGACCTGGTAGTGAAAGCCGTCACCCGCCGACGCTGCGACCGCGCCTCTCCGCCAGAGGCTCGAGCAGGCCATTATTCCGAGCGGAATGCCAAGCGTAATAGCGATCACCGTACTGGCGATTGCAATTGCAATCGTCAGAAAAGCGGCCTGGGTTACCGTACCGAGGAAAACGAGCGACAGATCGGGCGGCAGCGATGCCACCACAAAATGAACCACTTCGTGGAGAGTGGTGCGATTGAAGAGCAGCTGCGGAGAAACCTCAGCGTACTTCCACGCCAGCGCAACGGCTATGGCAAACCCGATCCCAAGCCACCTCGAACGAGTGGTCAGCACCCGCGGTCGAAGCTCTGTAATGGGTGCCGCTCCTGAAGCCATTGGTTTGCGCCTTGAAGATGAGGCCTGCGGCCCGTTGCCGTATTAGTGGATGGGTGAGGGGTACGAAAATCTCAGCGGTCGGAAGAATCTCACCGTTTAAACGCAGCGAATCCTGGGCCGCCGACCCGTGTCCGGAGTCGACTGGTGATTTGTTGGCGAAAGTGCATACAGGCAGCGCCATTGTTCCTTTTCAACGTCGGGCGGAGCGGCGTCAAAAAATATCTTCCCAGCCTGCAACGCAACCAGCCGTGGCAGGCACTCTTTGGCGATCCCGACCGAGTGCAAGGCAACGACCAGCGTTCTCTTCCCGTCGTTCGCAATGCGGACCAGCAGTTCCAGAATGTTGCGGCTCAGTTTGGGATCGAGCGAGGCGATGGGCTCGTCGGCGAGGATGACATCAGGCGACTGCATCAGGGCGCGCGCGATAGCCACTCGCTGCTGTTGGCCGCCTGAAAGCTCGCGAGCAGGGGTATGGCGTTTGTCCGCCAGCGAGACAAGCTCGAGAGCGTGCAGCGCGCGGTTCGCATCCTCCGCCGCGGGCGAAATGCTATTGCGCAGCGTGTGGAGCAACGTCCAGCGCCCCAGCGCACCAGCCAGTGTATTTTCAAGCGCCGTCAGCGACGGCACCAGATTATGCTGTTGATAGATGGTTGCGGTCCGCCGCCGCATGGCACGCAGAGTGCTTGCACCCATGACCGCAGTGTCGCTGCCATCGAAGCAGAGCGATCCGGAGGAGGGCCGCAGCGTCGCATTCAGCAAGCGAAACAGGGTGCTCTTACCCGACCCAGACGGCCCCAGAACAGCCAGCTGTTCGCCTTGGCGAACCCCAAACGTTACCCCATCGAGCGCCATGACGGAGGGGTAGGATTTACTCACGTTGTCGAGTGCATAGATCATTGTGTCGAGCGCGCCATTCATTGCAGCAGACCGTCATCCTTGGCGGCCTGCCGTAGCGGGCCATAATCGGCGGATTGAGCGACCGCGTATTTGTGAGCGTTCAACAAATCGAGCAGCGTCTTATCCTGTGGATTCGCCTCATCCAGACCCAGCAGCGCCTGTGTGAATTTTTCCGCCAGCACGGGGTCCAGACCCGAGCGAGCGACCCAAACATAATCAAAGAATGGCGGGGTCGTATAGAAAACCCGAACCTGCGCTGGAGTGATCGCTCCCGTTTGCATCATCGTCTTATAAATCAGTTCATCCATCGCCCCGGCGTCCACCCGCTGATGCGCCACGGCAAGCGCGGTTGCATCGTGGCCACCTGTAAAAATCGCTTTGTCGATGACCGTCGGATCAACCCTCTCCTGACGCATGTAGAAGCTCGGCATGAGGTGTCCGGAGGTGGAGTTGATGTCGCCAAAAGCGAACGTCTTGCCCTTCAGGTCATCCAGGCTGTGAATGGGTGAGTTGGTCTGGGTGATGAATAGGGAGTGGAAGTTTTTGTCTTTGAGACGTTGCACGAGAGGCCGAACGCTTGTGCGGGCCGCAGCCTGCAGATACGTAAAGCCGCCCAGATAAGCTATGTCGACCCGGTTGTTGGTAATAGCCTCTACGACGGCGGCATAACTGGTTGGGACCGTCAGGTCGATCTTCGCGCCTGTCTGCTTCTGGAGGTAATCCACCAGGGGCTGACTCTGGCGTACGATCTTCCCGGGATCCGTCGTGGGAATCATGCTAACGCGCAAAGTCGGCATTGTCTGAGCCGACTTGCAGCCGGCAAGCAGAACAGTTGTGCAAGACGAGAAAACAAATTTCCGACGGTCCACGTTAGTCCCTCCGATTCAATCTTTGCGGCGCTAACAGCAGCGTCTTTATAAGGTTCTACATCAAGAGCGTCGAACATAAGAAACTGAACTCAGGTCAGACGTTTGAGCCAGTCAAATCTGCCCGGGGGCAGACGATCGATGAGAGCATCCGCACCCCAGCTTTTTCCCGGATGGACGATCAGAAACGTGATCTGAATTACGATCAGGAAGTAATACTCCCACGCCCACTCGCTGGGAACGCGGTAGAGGCCAAGCCAAAGATTTATCGCCATCAGCGCACCCAAGATACTAGACACGCGGCCGAACAGACCCAGCACCATCAGTGCGGCGATCGTCACCTCCACGAGGTAAACCTGGAGTGCGAAAAACGCAAAATGTGGGAGGATCACATGCTCGACCAGGTGGCTCTGCAACGGGAAGGCGGCCCCACCGACCATTTGCTTCATCCAGTAAAGCAACCCACCGCTGCCGTCCGGAGCTACACCGTAGGTGGGCGGCGTCTTCCAAAGCGACTGCTGCCACCACAACCCGCCGATTGTAATGCGAGCAAACCAGATCCACGCATGTCTCAGTGTCCGCTGTTCCGGGAGGCGGGCCAGGCCGTAAGCGGCAAGTCCGAGAGTAGCCGCCAGCAGAACCCAGAAAATCGGGCCCAGTGGACCGCTGTGAATCATGAAGTCCCACACGTCGTGGATCGGGTTGATTTTCAAATTGGTCTCCGTGCTATTCGACGCAACGAGTCAAATCCGTGAGAGCGTCAAGTTCGCGCAACTTGTGGAGTTTTGTAAGGTTCTCTGGAACTGGCCAAGGTGCCGGGACAAGGCTGATAACCCTCTATTGGGTATTCGTGAAGGACGTGCGATTTTTCTCCTCTACAACGGAATTTTTAGCGGACAAACGCTCCCAGGACGCCATGTTCTGACAGGTCCCGCATTTGATGTCTTGCCTACGTTTAACGGTCCACAAATCATGAATGCAGCCGCGAATCGCATAGCCGCGCACGCGAAACTGCGGAGACGTACATTCAAAAAGACTGTCTGTGCGGTGATTGTATGGGCATACAGTTGCCAAAGATTGTTTGAGCCTAAGATCTATCAGGAGCAGGTTGTCTGTAGCATCGAGAGGTAGTTCGAGGCGTGCTAGGTCGCAGTCAGCCGGTAATCCAAGCTATCAAGGCTCGGTTGACGGCATCGGGTTGTTCTAGCGTGGAAGCGTGACCACATTCTGGTATCACCACAATGCAAGCCTGTGGAATGGCGGCCGCAATCTCTTCCGCCCGGTCTGGCGGCATGAGAGGGTCAGCATCCCCTGCAAGAACAAGGGTCGGAACGGAAATGGCTGCAAGGCTGGGCCTGCTGTCGATTCGCTTGATGACTGCCTCCGTCTGTCGTGCGAATCCCTCGGCTCCAACTGTCAATCCCATCTTTATTATCGTGTCGTAAAGAGCAGAGTCACCCCGGTGTGCTGGATGCAGGATCGCGGGCATCACCTGAGCCAGCAATGCTTTGAAGTCGCCTGCCTGGGCCTGCGCTACCAAAGCCCTTCGCTGCCTCGTCTCCTCGGGAGTGTCCGCGCGAGCCGAGGTATTCAACAAGGCCAGCTTGACCACGCGTTCGGGTGCTTGCCGCATGATCTCAAAACAGATGTACCCGCCCATCGAAATGCCGACGAGGGCAAATTGGTTCGGCGCGGCTGCAAGGATAGCGGCAGCTATTTCTG
>JAYVZP010000096.1:0-9540 GCA_043783275.1 Rhodanobacteraceae bacterium | reverse complement strand
TTCCGCTTCCGCGAGCAGCTCCACGTCCAGATCCTCGAAGCCGACGTCCTCGGAACCGACCTTGCGCAGTTCGGAGAGCCGGGCGAGACCCTCGACGTTGTTGGCAATCTCCCCTACTACATCACTTCAGACATTCTGCTGCATCTCTTCCACGCAGCATCCGCCGGCCTGCTGAACCGCGCCGTTCTCATGATGCAGCGCGAGGTCGCCGACCGCGTCGCCGCCGCCCCCGGTGTCCGGGACTACGGTCTCCTCTCCGCCACTACGCAGATGTACGCCCAGGTGGATCTCCTCTTCACCCTGCCCCCGACCGCTTTTAACCCTGCGCCGGACGTTTTCTCGTCGGTAGTCCGACTTCACTTCGCACCCAGGTTCACCGAGCTGGGCGTCGAACCGAAAGCCTTCGACAAGTTCCTTCGCAGCGCCTTCGCTCAGAAGCGCAAGACCCTGAAGAACAATCTGCAATTCGCCGGCTTTCCCCCGGAAGTGCTCGCCGCCCGCTGGCCCGCAAGCGTCCCCGCCCAGACCCGCGCCGAGCAAACTTCGCTGGAGTCCATGGCCGAGCTTCACCGTGCTCTTCTCACCTAGCCACAAATCCAAGCCATCGTCATCCTGAGCGAGCCGATCGCGATCTCTTGCCATAGGAGAAGTCGAAGGACCTGCGCTTGTCCTCACGACCGCCAAAAGACCCACCACCTCTTCCTCCGCGCAAACCCGGGCGCCCCCCAGGTCTCACCTCTGAGACCTGGTTTCCGACCCTTCACTACCCCGTGGACTACCCCTTGGCCTTCCCCGTGTCCGTCTTCGCTGGAGACTGAATCGGCTGAGGAGGAGGTGCAGGCGCAGGATGCCACTGAACCGGAGGTGGTGTCGGCATAGGAGTCGGCGGTCTCGACTGCACAGGTGCCGGAGCGGGCGCAGGAGGCGGCGTTCGAACCGGGGCCAACGTCTGCACCGGAACCGTCTGCACCGGCGACGCCCTAAGCGGCGCAGGAGGCGTCACCACCCCCGGCGATCGCCGCTCCCACGTTCCATGTTCACCCTGAACCGCCGCCGGCGCCGGCCCCTTCGGCTGTACCGACCTCCACTCCGCGTTGCTCGCCCCACGATTGAACAGCACCGTCCCCGGTGAGTTCTCCTCCGTTACCACCGCACCCAGCAACGGCCGGTGAGTCTTCCTATCCACCGGAAAATCCCGGTTCAGCGCTTGCCCCACAACGCTTCCTCCCCGGCCAAACCCGACGCCCACGGGCGGCAAAGGCGAAACCGGTATCCCACCGATGCGTCGCACACCACCCGGCAAAACTGGCGGCCGCGGTCCATCCACTCCATGTACCGGAACGATCGGATGCACCTTGCCCGGCCCTTTGGTTGGAACCGGCACTGGTTTGTAGTGCGCCGGCCCACGGCCAATCAGAACGCCACCGCCGCCGCCAAATCCCCAGCGTCCGCAAAAGTTATTCGCCATCCAACCCCATCCAAATTCAGGAAAGAAGACCCAGTCCCCGCACCGAAACGGCGTCCAGCCCCAGCTATACCCCGACGCCCAGACATACCCTACGTTCGACCACACCCAATTCCCATACCCGTAAGGATCGAAGTTCTCATCCGCCACATTTGGCTGCCAGATCTGCCCTTGCCCCGGCACGTTGTACCAGGTCCCATTCGCATCCAGATCCGACCACCCATATCCTTGTCCCCCTGCATAGCTGTCCCGCGCCGCAGTCCGTTTGTCCGTTTCCTCTGAGGCAACCAAGTCACGCGACTCGTTCCACCGATCCCAACTCTCCTCTACAACCTGGCTGTTCAGAAAATAGCGGCTCTCGTCCTTCGCATCCCCATGCAGACTCTCGCCAGCCCGAACCTCTGCACGGAAACCCTCCGCTCGCTCCAGCCGCACCGCCCCCGAAAGCACGGAAAACACTGCTGGCCCATCCTCCACATGCACCCGCACCGTAGCGTTCTCAATCGGCGTCAGCGTCACTCCACCCGCGTGCAGCGTGTAGATATAACTATTTGCCTTACGCAGCTCAAAGTAGGCGAGCCCACTCAGCAGTGTCATCTCCGTCCGCGCCGTAGTTCCCTCCAGCCCCAGCCCATCCAGTGTCAACGACGAACGCGGTGTCACCCTCACCACGCTGCCATCCTCAAACTCCACCTCAGCCTGCCCATAATCCCCGCAAACCAGCCGAGTCCCTTCATTCAGCGGCATGTTCAGCACCGGCGTATCTTCCCCCGTGTTGTCGGCCCGTTGTATTTGCACCGACCCCGCGATAAACGTCAGTCGCGCCGTCCGCACCGGCGCCTGATTCGCCACAGGAAGATCGCTCTTTATCTCCGCTGGCCCATCCGCAACAGGTTCCTGCGCACCCACGCGCGCCATCAGTCCAACGACGATCAAGACAAAGAAAAGCGGCCTCAGCGGCCGGCATAACGTATCAATGCGACAGAAACTCATGGAGGATCTCCCAGTCATTACATTGAACGCGGCTTCCCACGCTTTGTTAGTCCCAGATCTAAAATCGTTTAATCACTTGCCCAGAGAACTCTGTTCCAGCAACTTGGCAGCCCGTGTTCGCACTCGTTCCATCAAGCTCGCATCATCTGCCAGAGAGCGCAGCGTGGGCGCTATATTCGACAACTCGACCGCATGTCCGCTCTTCACCGCGTCCACCAGAAACCCCATCTCCTGATCCAGTCCCAGCCGATCGAACCGCTGTTTCGTCGCCAGCTTCCGGCCCATGTCCAGCGTGTAAGCCATGCCCATAAACATATCGCCCAGCGCTACAATCGTCTTGTCTTCCGAGTAGTTCCACGTACACTTCGCCGAATCTTCCAGCTCACTATATGTCAGCGTCTTCGTGCCCGTATCGGCAATATTTTTCGCCTTGGAGGCACATCCACCTCTTAATTGGTGAGTTCCCCGAACCTCAGTGAACAGCTTCGCAGCCGTTCCCTTCGTTATCGCCAGCGGCTCATTAACCGACTCGTCCGACGCCGACAAAACACCCGCCGGATACTTCGCGACATACGTTCCCGTCCCATCCTCATGCACAGTAAACGTGTACGTCGGCAGTTGTGTTCCCGGCCGCTCAAAGTGAAACGTAATCACCGGGTCCGCCTTCGCATCCTGCGCCGGAGCAACGCCCACAGCCAGCAAAAACGCCAACCCAGGTGCCGCCATCGCTCGTATCTTCACCGCTCGTATCTTCATCGCCCTGCACCCGAAGTATGCTCCAGCGTCTGCGCCGTATGTAGGTGGCAAATCGCAATCGCAAGCGCATCCGCCGCGTCAGCCGAGTCTGGCGCCACATCCAGCTTCAGCAGCCGCATCACCATAAACTGCACCTGCTCCTTCGCCGCCAGCCCGTAGCCCACCACAGCACTTTTGATCGAAAGCGGCGCATACTCCGCCACCGGCTTGCCGCAAATCGCAGCCGCCAACAAAGCCACCCCGCGTACCTGTCCCAGCTTCAACGCGCTCTTGGCATTGGCTGCGAAAAAAACCTCTTCTATTGCCACGATGTCCGGCTGATGCAACTCAATCAGCGCCGTCAACTCCGTATAGACCTGCAGCAATCGCTCCGCCGTCTTGTGCTTCTTGTTCAGCCGAACCGTTCCAGCCGCCAGGTGCACCAGTTGCGACATCCGCGGACGCTCGTCTAGTTCCACCACGCCGTACCCGGTGAATTCTGTTCCGCAATCAATCCCGAATACGCGCATGCAAAAGTCTATCGCACGCTGCTACTCCCAGCGAAGGGGCTCATCAGGCTAGCCAACCCCAGCAACAAGAAACTCAACGCAACAGTATTCCCAACTGGCTGCCTGCATTTGCAGGTCGATAGCTAGCCATCTGACCCAACGACCTGGCAAGACCCATGCTCATCTCACCTCGAAATGCCATCCATCGGCGAGCTAGCCGTCGCATAAAGCTTCATCGGCATCCGCCCGGCTAGAAACGCCTCTCGCCCAGCCTCAACCGCCTTGCCCATCGCCCTCGCCATCAGCACCGGATCCTTCGCCCCCGCGATCGCCGTATTGAGCAACACCGCGTCAAACCCCATCTCCATCGCCAGCGCCGCGTCGCTCGCCGTACCGAGTCCTGCATCCACAATCAATGGAACCTCCGTTATCAACTCACGCATCATCCGCAGCGTGCTCAAATTGGCAATGCCAATCCCTGTCCCGATCGGCGCACCTAGCGGCATCACCGCAGCCGCCCCCGCATCGATCAGCCGCTTTGCAAAAACAATGTCATCTGACGTATACGGCAACACCGTGAACCCTTCTTTCACCAGCACCCGCGTTGCCTCGAGCGTCGCCTGCACATCCGGATACAGCGTCGGCACATCTCCGATCACCTCAATCTTCACCCAATCCGAAAGCCCCACCTCGCGCCCCAGCCGAGCCGCGCGAATCGCCTCTTCCGCGGTGTAACATCCAGCAGTATTCGGCAGCAAAAAGTAACGTTTCGAATCGATAAAGTCCAGCAGCGACTCGCTTGACCGGTCCAGATTTACCCGACGCACCGCCACCGTCACCATCTCTGCGCCCGACGCATCAATCGCTGCCCTCGTCTCCGCTCCGTCCTTGTACTTTCCCGTTCCCACAATCAGTCGCGAGGAGAAGGTCTTACCCGCGATTACCAGTTCATCTGTTTTTTGTAAAAGACCCATATAGACCATCCTAGTCGCTAACGCAAACAGAAGACCCGCTTCCCAGGTGGGAGGCGGGTCTGTCTGGCGGTGGACTGTTGAGTTTGACCTGAGGCATCCATACTCGTTGGATGGGCCTCGGCGTAGAACGTCTTGAGAAACGCCAGGTCTAGAGCAGGATGCTCTAAGCCTCAGTCACCTCACGTACCGTTTTGCTACAGTTACTGTCATTTTTCATAGGCTGGACCATCCTCCTTTCCCGTGTAACCCAAAGATAACGGAAAGGTAAACATCACGTCAAGCGCCAGGTCCCTCGCAGAAGCGTAAGCTGCGAGAAACTATTCAAATCTTGAACAACTTACCCTTAGTTTTTGAGATGATAGCAAAATGCGTTTGAGGTCCCTTTCCATGTTCCTGGCCATTGCCCTTTCCGGGGCAAATGGACACGCGCAGCTACCCCACGCCCCCACTCCCGCTCCCACCTCAGAGACCGCCGCCGCCGATGCTGCCGCGCCGACCATGTTCCCTCATTCGGATAAGACTCCCTATCTCATCCTGGGCCAGGCCAACATCATCTTTCAGGCCCACGCCCCCTTTCACTCGGCCTATCAAGGTCCCAACAGCACGCTCAGTCGCGGCGAGTACAAGCCTTCCCTTCTCGGCACCATCTACCTCGGCTACCAACTGAACCAAAATCCCCACTTCGCCACCGACGCCATCCTCGACGTGGAATCTTCCGGCGGTCGCGGTATCTCTGAAGCCCTCGGACTCGCCGGATTCACCAACCTGGACGTCGTCCGTAACCCTACACTCGGCTCCAAACCGTACCTGGCCCGTTACCAGATCCACCAGGTCATCGGGCTTTCTTCAGAACTTGCTGACTCTGCCCGAACACCATTCTCCCTCGCCACCAGACTGCCCGTCCGCCGCGTCGAACTCCACGTCGGACGCATGAGTCTGCCGGACTTTTTCGATATCAACTCCATTGGCACCGACTCCCACCTTCAGTTTCTCAACTGGACCGTAGACAACAACGGTGCCTGGGACTACGCGGCCAACACCCGCGGATACACTGACGCTGCCGTAGCCGAGTACGTCGACCACGCCTTCACCGCTCGTTACGCTCTGGCCCTCATGCCTGTAGTCGCCAACGGCATCAATCTCGATCACGACCTGCGCCGCGCCATCGGCCACAATGTCGAACTGGAACTCCGTGATGGACCAGGCGGTCTGATTGCCGGTCTGCAAAAACGCAAAGGAGCAATTCGACTTCTCGGCTTCGTCAACAAGGCCAATATGGGCGTTTACCGGCAACAAACCCAATTGTTCCTGGCCCACACTATTCCGACGCTCGACATCACCACCCACTCTCTCCAACGCACCTATAAATACGGCGTCGGACTAAATCTGGAGCAGGAACTGACCCAGAATCTGCGCATCTTCGGACGGTTCGGGTGGAATGAAGGCCAGCACGAGAGCTACGCTTACACCGAGGTCGATCAGACCTTCGAAACCGGCGCCGACTACAGCCTGAAGCGCTTCGGCCGGCGCAACGACAAAGTGGGTATCACCATCGTCTCAAACGCCATCAAGCGCGACCACCAGGCTTACCTGTCGTACGGTGGCCTGGGTTTCCTGCTGGGCGACGGCAAGCTCAATTATGGTCGCGAAAACATCACCGAGAGCTACTACAACATGCATGCCTGGAAAGGAGTCTATTACGCTCTTGACGCCCAATTCATCGCCCACCCGGGCTACAACAAGGACCGCGGACCCATCCTCGTCGAGTCCGTCAGAATGCACGTAGACTTCTAACGTCAAGGCTGTTCTATAAAGCACTGAGGGCGCGTCTATGACAGCATGGGGCGAAGTTTCAGGTTTTTTGGTAGCTTACAGATCGATGGCCGAAAGTCCGACCTTGCATCGGTCTCTTATGCCCCACAGGTCACATAAAAACAAAAAGGAGCGGCAGAAGCCGCTCCTTTTCTAAAATCCGTTTATCGCTTACAGGGGGCGGATATCTGCTGCCTGCCAGCCCTTGGGTCCCTTGACCACGTTGAACTCTACAGCCTGACCCTCTTGAAGGCTCTTGAAACCGCTGGACGTAATCGCGGAGTAGTGGGCGAAAACATCCTCGCCATTCTGACGGCTGATAAAGCCAAACCCCTTTGCATCGTTAAACCACTTCACTGTTCCCTGTTCCATTTGTTTACTTCCCTTCGAACTGAATTGACGCTTTGAGCAAATCGGGGTTCGTACAGTACAGCCGTTGCAAGAAACCAAACTTTTTCAATCGACAACCTGAGGTTAGCATCTTTCAGGCAATCGTGCCACATTTGTTCTATTTTCGCCGGCCTGTCTTGAGATTTCGCAGTGCAGCGAAGAAATTTGCGCCTGCCTTTCGCCTCTTGTCAGCTGAAGCCCAGTCCGCCCCTTGATTGCCTTTTCCCGTTTTAGTCATCCTCAACCAGCGTTACGCCTGATTCTCACCAAAAGCGCCCACCCCTCTATACTTCCCCCATGTCCCTCCACTTAGCCCAGTTCCTCGGCTTCCTCCTGGGCCTGCTCCTCGGAAGCTTCCTCAATGTCTGCATCTCCCGCATCCCACGCGGCGAATCCATCGTTTTCCCCGCCTCGAACTGCCCCACCTGCAAACACTCCATCCGCTGGTTCGACAACATCCCCCTCCTGAGCTGGTTCCTCCTCCGAGGCCGCTGCCGCGACTGCAAGACTCCGATCTCCTGGCGCTACCCTGCCGTTGAACTCGCGACGGGCTTTTGGATCTCCATTATGGCGCTACACATATACAGCGCTTTTGAAGTGTATTTCTGGAACGCAAATCGAATCCCCTACCAATTTGGATTCGCCGACCACGTTATCAGCGACGTCGCCTTCGCCATCCTCGGCTTGCTCTTGATCGGCCTCATCGTCATGGACTGGCAAACCCACCGTCTCCCCGACGCCTTCACCCTCACCGGCATCGCCACCGCCCTCTTTCTTGTCTGTCTACAGGCCATCTTCCTCGCCCCCGGCGAAGAGCAGATCGTCCTCAACTCGGCCCACCAGCTTCGTCTCCGATCTCCTGGATCGTTCGCCTCGCGAGGAAACGTCTTCCTCACCGGTCCCGAATCCCTCATCTTCGGCCGCATAGCTGCCGTCATCGGAGCCTTGCTCATTCTGATCTTGGTCCGGTGGGTCTACAAAGCGCTTCGCCACCGCGAAGGCCTCGGCCTTGGCGACGTAAAGCTCCTGGCCATGATCGCCGCCTTCCTCGGCTTCTGGCCCGCTATCCTGACGCTTTTCATTGGTGTCCTCCTCGCCTCCGCCTACGCCGTCCTCCTCCTCATCCGAGGCCGTGCGAACTCCCTCACCCGTCTCCCTCTTGGCAGCTTCCTCGGCTTTGCGGGCCTCTTTACAGCCCTGGTCGGCCAACCCATCCTCGCTTGGTATACCTCTCTTTTTTAGCCAATAAAAAGCAACGCCTGTACATCGCATCAGGGCCTGAGATATCTATTTCAAAGATTTCACAACCTGATATCCCGAGTGGTGGCTTACGCCTCGTTTGAACCCATCAGAAACTCTGACCGGTGTTTCCATTGAGACCCCACGCTTTTACCTAAGCGGCTTGACTCTTGACTGTCTCGAACTTACGCTAAAGACTGGCCATGCAGACATACCCCTACCTCTGGCAATATCTTCCCCTAGTCCTCCAGGTTCTGGTCGCCCTCGCGGTCGCGGGCGGCATGGTAACCGCCTCTTTCTTCATCGGCAGACATAAGAACTCGCGAACCAAGGGCGGGGCCTATGAGTGCGGTATGGACCCCATAGGTGATGCACGCGGCCGCTTCTCCGTTCGCTTCTACATGGTCGCCATGCTGTTCATCCTCTTCGATGTTGAAGCTGTCTTCATGCTTCCGTGGGCCGTCATCTTCAAGCGTCTACCCGCCATCACCGGCTCGCGCATGTTCGGCTTCTGGGAGATGCTGGTTTATCTGGGATTCGTCGGCGTAGGGCTTTTCTACGTATGGAAAAAAGGCATCCTCGACTGGGCCAACGATAAGGGAGATCTGTAATGTACGATCCGGCCACCGCCCTCCAGGGCATCGAAGGCGTCTTCGCGGCGCATCCTGAAAATGCCGCGATCGCGGCCCTCAAGACAATTGCCACCGACGCAAAATTCGACCGCAACGAACTCACTCTCACGATCGCCTCAGAGAACGTCGTCGAGGCCACCACCGCGCTGCAATCCGCCGGGTACAACTTTCTCGAAGACGTCACCTGCGTCGACTGGTACCCCTCCGAGCCGCGCTTCGAGATCAAATACCACATACTTTCGCATGGTTTCAGGCAGCGTATTCGCCTTGCCGCGCGGCTCAACGGCGATAGAGCCTCCATAGAATCCATCACGTCCGTCTGGCCTGCCGCTAATTTCTACGAGCGTGAAATCTTCGATCTATTCGGCGTCCACTTTGGCGGACACCCCAACCTGCAGCGCATCATGATGCCCGAAGACTGGCAAGGTCATCCGCTGCGTAAGGACTACCCGGTGGAGGGTTACCGCTAGTGACTACCGCAACTGCTGAACGCACGAATGCAAGCATCGACGACATCATGAAGGATGCCGCGCGCCACGACGGCACCAACGACAGCAAAAGCCACACCATGATCCTCAACATGGGACCCCAGCATCCCTCCACGCACGGCGTTCTACGCCTGTTGCTGGAGATCGACGGCGAAACCGTCGTCAAGTGCGCGGTCGATATCGGCTACCTTCATACGGGCATTGAGAAGACCTGCGAGGCCAAGTTCTACCAGCAGGTCGTGCCCCTGACCGATCGCATCGACTACCTCTCGCCGATGAGCAACAATCTGTGCTACTGCCTCG
>JAYVZP010000095.1:0-22519 GCA_043783275.1 Rhodanobacteraceae bacterium | reverse complement strand
TTCGCAAGCGTCAGCACCGAGCCGATGGCCGTTCCGTCCGAGTAGAACTGCACCGTACCGGTCGGGGTGCCGGAAGCACTGGAGGGCGCGGTGAAGGTTGCCGTAAATGTTGCCGTTTGGGAGATCGTGATGGCCGAAGGCGTGGCGGTGAGAACGCCGACCGGCGTGGGCAGACTAGCCGCGTTGAGGAACATGCTGACGTCCAGCGAGCCCAGTCCGGTCACCTGGTCGTAACCCGGAGTGAGGGCGTAGCCCAGGAGCGCGGGGGTAAGGGCGGTGGTGGTGGTCGGCACGCTGTTGTTGCACATGGAAGGTATCGTCAGCGAGCAGGAAGCCACGCCGCTGGTTGCGGGCGTCGCATCATGAAACGCCGCAGGAGAAGAAACCGCGAGCATGTACAGCAAAGGGTTGAGGTTTCCCTGGCGTCCGCCGAGTTTCTGGTCGATAAGCGCGGCAATGCCCGCCATCGATGGGGCCGAGGCCGAGGTGCCGCCCACTGCGAGCGCGCCAAAGTTGGCCGGATCGCAACCTGCGCCGCTGCTGGCATTCTGGCAGACGATGTACGCGTTATGGACTGAGCCGGAGAAGGAGATATCGGGGACATCGCGGAAGCTGTCGGCGGGAACGCCGGGCCCCATCTGCCATGACGGTTTGGGAATAACCGTACTGACGCCGCCGCCGCTCGAAGCCGAACGGTAAGCGCCCCCGGAGGAGAGCGGATCGTTCCATCCACCTTCCGGGATATAGCTGAGGGCTGAGGCGCCGCCAACGCCGTTGGTGTTGCTCCAGTAGGTTGAAGGCGACGCGGTATCCGCGAACTCGGTTCCACCCACGCAGGTCACGGAGCCGGAAGCGCAATAATCGCTTATGGATGGGTAGAGCGTGGAATCTTTGGTGAGGCCTTCGCAACCCTCGACTCCAGAGTCGCCCGAGGAGACGAAGACGCTGATACCCTGCATCGCCGCCTGCGAGAAGGTTGCGTCCAGATACTGAACATATTTCGAGGTCTGGAGCGCTTCGCAAGCGCCGTAGCTGAGACTCAGGATGGGATCATTAAGCGTGTTGATGGCGTAGAGCAGCAGGTTCTGGCTCACCGTGCCGTTCAGCCAATCTTTGGAGATCAGCAAGTCAACGGTGGCGCCGGGAGCGGTGCCGTATGCTCGCTCGAAGTCCAGCATACCTTCAGTCTGGTCGGCGGTGACATACCCGGGATCGCTGAAGCCGTTCCCGGGTGTCGCAGGCACAATTGTGTTGGGGAAGTAGCTGGGCAGGGCGCTCAAAGTCTCGTAGTTTGCAACGTCTGCCGGCAGCAATCGCGAACCGCCAATGATGGCGACGTGCTGGCCGTTGCCATTATTGCCGGCGTTGTAGGCGGGCTTGAGGTCATAGATCGTGGCGAAATCTCCGGGAAGCAGCGCGTGATACCCAGAAGATGCAGTGAAATTCGGCTTCAGTTCAAGCGGCCCGGTCGCGCTGGCGGAGACGATAGCATCCGGCACGCGAATCGAGTGCGTGTGGTACGGAATATTGGCGAGCCCACCGATATAGTTGACGATCGGGCTGAGCGTGGCCGGCAAAGATGGCTCGGCCGTGGGGGCCTGGAAGTTGCCGGACTTGAGCGCAAAGGTGTGCAGGCTGGTACGGAAGGCGCTGGCAATGACCGAAGCCGGGGCGTTCGCCTGAATAAAGATCTTGCTGGGCAGGACCGCATCCACGGTAATTCCCTGCGCCGTAAGCCACGCCGTCAGCGCGTCGATATCGTGCTGGGTGGGTCCGAACTGCTCGCCGACCTGCGCCGGGGTCAGCCACTGGTGAAAGCGCGGCGAGATGGGATTCTGCTGATCTTCCAGAAGTTGGCGAAACGCGGTTTCCACCTCCGGTGAGCGCGAGAGGTTGAAGATGAGATGAACCTGTTGGGTGTCGGGGATGGGGCCCTGGTCGGCAGAGGCGGTCGCCCAGGCTGGTATATGACCGCGGATCGGAAGGCGCGCGGAGGGATTCGCGGAGCTGACAACACGGTTGGCCTGGCTATGCGCCGGGCCGGTCGGAGGCGTCAAGGTCTGCCCAGACGCCATCGTGCTCATGGTTGCAACAGCGAAGGCGGAGACCAGCAGAAGGGCGCGCAGGGCAGAACGGAGACCGAGAGTCAGCATATAGATGGGTAGAAGCTACTAGACAAACAGACGGCTGGCAAGACTTAGCTTTTTTGCCAAATGACGACCTCGAAAGGATCGTCGCCATTTCGGACTCGTATGATGTGGGCAGGGGTAAGGATCATGTCCAGAACGCAATCAACAATGGTGGAATTGGGTACGGTAGCGCCGGCATTCGAGCTGGCAGACGTCGTTTCAGGGCGTGCCATGGGGCGGGACGACGTCTTCGCGCTCACCTGGGAGGAGGACCTTCCGGCTTCGGCGACAGGGACCGCTGGGAGCGGAGCCTCAAAGAAGGGCAAGCATGGATTGCTGGTCATGTTCGTCTGCGTACATTGCCCTTACGTTAAATATGTGGAAGCAGAATTAGCGCGCATCGGCGTTGACTACGAAGGCAGGATCGCCATCGCGGCAATCAGCTCAAACGACATAGTCGAGTTTCCGCAGGATGGTCCGGAAGAGATGAAGAAACAGGCCGTTCGCCTGGGTTGGCGCTTCCCTTACCTGCTCGACGACACTCAGGAAGTGGCTTTGTCTTACGGTGCGGCCTGTACGCCGGATTTCTTTCTCTTCGACGCAGACATGAAGCTCGTATATCGCGGCCAGTTGGACGGCAGCCGTCCACGCCGGGGAGACTCTGGCAATGACGAACCCGTAAGCGGCGTTGACCTGCGCCGGGCCATGGACGATGTCATCTCAGGAAAACGCCCGGACACCAACCAGAGAACAAGCATGGGCTGCAACATCAAATGGAAGAGTGCAAATGGATGACGTACTGGACCACCTGAAAGCCGGGATTCGCCGTTTCCAGACCGAAGTTTATCCGGCGAAGGCGGAGCAATATCAGCGTGCTATGACCGAGGACCAGCGGCCTCAGGCACTTATCGTCACCTGCGCGGACTCGCGTATCCATCCTGACCTACTGACACAGGCACAGCCCGGGGAACTGTTTGTGACGCGCAACATCGGCAACATGGTGCCAGCCTACGGAGAGATGATGGGCGCCATGAGCGCCGTGCTGGAGTACGCCGTCTCCGCATTGGGGGTGAAGCATATCGTGGTCTGCGGACATACGGATTGCGGCGCGATGAAGGCCCTGCTGGACCCCGCCAGCGTTGAGACTATGCCGACCGTAAAACAATGGATGCGGAACGCCCACGCGGCCATGAGCGTTGCTGAAGCGCTGGAAGGTCCGGACGCCAGCCAGGAAGACCTGCTCCGCGTCGTCACAGAGCAAAATGTGATCTTGCAGATGCGCCACGTTCGTACGCATCCGTCCGTAGCTGCGGCGGTGGCCCGGGGTGAGCTGACGATCTCCGGTTGGGTCTACGACATTGCTCTCGGCGAGGTAAGCATTTGCGACAAGGAGGAACGGATCTTTGTCCCGGTATCGACGGAGGATACGTCCTCCGCAAGCAAGGGGCGAGCCTCGAATGCAGCAGGCAGGGATGCATCAGGCGGGGACGCGTTCGACCTGGGATTGTTTGAGCGAGACGAATCCAACCACGCGTAAAACGGCTCTTGATTATCGCTTTCGGTGATAATCAAGAGCCGCTCGGAAAAAGCATAGAGATATTTAGTAAACGATGTGCTTTTGCTGGGTGGTGGCGTCCGATCCATGCTGCTTGACCATCTTGTTATAGAGACCGAGGATAAGGAACGGCGCGACCCACTGACCTACAAATAATGCTTCGTTTTCTTTCTTCGAGATTTTGAATGCCACAGATCCCAGGATGGATGCTATCGCGGCACCGAGGAAGATACTCGAAGGTACTTGGCTTGTAACTTTTTCAATGGCGGCCGTCACTTGATCTTCCTGTGCTTCGCCCGGTGCTACACGGTAATCAGTCATAAGAAATCTCCCTCGGCGGTTTAACCGCTGTCAATACAGAGAGATGCAAAAAATAAGTCTGGTGGTCGCAGATAAAAGGTTGGACCACAATCTTTTTGTGGGGCGAAACAAATGTCATCTTTTTTTTTACTTACCCCGATATTTGTTGGTGTCATGGATGTACCTGCTTCTAAAAATATTCGATGAGGTCAATGACACCGCCAAAGCACAGCAGTGGCTGTCAACATGACTGACAAAAAGCTTATATCTGCCATCCATCCGGGCAGAAGGCAACTACCAGCCTTCGTCCGATGTGCGCTCCCACGGGAGATCCTTTCCTGACGGCTCAGGCGAGTCCTGATCCCGTGGAAAGCAACGAGTGCAGGGTTACGTCTTCGAGAAAGCTGATCTCAAGCCGAAGGGACAGAATCTGATTTGCCTGAGCGATGCGCGGCAGGTGCCGGCGACAAGTGCAAAGGTCCGTCAGCGTGGAGTGCGTGTCGCGGGTTAGTTCAACGCCGGAAGAAACCAGCGAGCTATAAAGTTCGAGAATGCTGTGCAACTGGATTTCCAGGCGGAATTCCATTGCTGTGGCAGAAAGAGTCTTGCGTTCCAGCACCCACCCTCCGCAAAGCGTGAAGGCGGAGGTAAGGGCCGGGAGCAGACCCTGGCGCTCCTGATAGCTGAAGCATTGGAGATCGAGTGTGTTCATAAATGGATGTCTCCGCGGCCTGAGCGTTCACCGTCAGTTTGCTTATCGGAGTGCAGCCGGACTGCCACGATGGCGTCTCTGTGCCGCGAAGAACAACAGTCACGTGACCTGCGGAGATGGGATGATGGACAAAGAGGTGCTGCATGCTCGTGGGGCTGGGAACGGATCTGGCGGAGATTTCACGCGTTGCGCGCAGCATCCAACGGTTTGGAGATCGGTTTCTCGAGCGCATCTACACCCCGGGTGAGATTGAATACTGCATGCGAAAGAAGGGCTTCGCGGAGAGCTTCGCGGCACGGTTTGCGGCCAAAGAGGCTGGCGCCAAGGCGCTCGGAACAGGCATAAGCCGCGGGGTGAACTGGCAGGAGTTTGAGGTGCAACGCGCGCCGAGCGGCAAACCGTCGCTCCATTTATCCGGTCGTGCGGCGGAGCTAGCATCAGAGTTGGGCGTGGTGCGCGTAGCGCTCAGCCTGACCCATTCACGCGAGTTCGCCATGGCAGTGGTCATTCTGGAGGACGGCAAGGCCGGTTAGCCAGTGGCTCGTATGATCCAGATATCAATGCTTTTTGAAACTCCGACGGTGTTTTCTGCATCCATTTGGAGAAGCGTAAAAGTCTCTGCTGGAGCGTCGCGGCCGCCGAACCTTCTCGGCCGGGGCTGATGTATTCTCGGAAACAAGGGCTTTTACGCAAGGATTCAAGGAGAGCTATGCCCAGTCAGCACGAGGTTAGATGGTCACAACTGAAAGTCGGCCTCATCGTTTTAGTTGCGTCCGTAATCCTGGTGACCCTGCTTTTCCTGATGACCAGCAATTCGGGACTTGGCATCCTGTCCAAAAAGCTCACTGTCACGACCTACTTTGAAAATGCTGCCGGCGTTAAAGAGGGAGGGGCAGTTAACCTGCAAGGTGTAACGATTGGCTCGGTCAAGAGCGTCACGGTCACGACCGATCCGGCGCGCAAGCTGACTCCGGTCCAGGTGGTGATGAAGCTGGACTCGAAGTATCAAGCGAGCCTGAAGGAAGACTCCAAGGCCGCGCTCACCACCGTCGGGGTGCTCGGCGACACCGTCGTGGACATCAACAGTCAGATCGCTACCGGTCCCCCGCTCAAGGACGGCGATGAACTCCACACGCTTGAAACGCCAAGCATCACGGACGTCGTCAAGGCCGGCCAGGGCACGATCGAGCAGCTTAACGTCATCCTTGCGAAGATGAATACGATCGTAGATAACCTGCAGGGGGGCAAGGGGTCGATCGGGCAACTGATCAACAATCCCGACCTCTACAACAAGGCTAACGCCACGGTCGACGAACTGCACACTCTTGAAGTCAATCTCAACAACGGTCGTGGTTCCGTCGGCAAACTGATGACGGACGACACCATGTACAACCGGCTCAACTCCGCGGCCGAAAAGCTCGATCGTATCGCCACTTCGCTCGACAGCGGAAAGGGTTCTGCCGGCAAGCTGCTCAAGGATGAGACCCTCTATAACAACCTGAATGCGACGCTGACCAAGGCGAACTCCCTGCTGGCCGACGTACAGAACGGCAAAGGCGCCGCCGGTATGCTGATCAGCGATCCGAAGTTCGCCCAGCAATTGCGTGACACGCTTGGCGAAGTCCACACCATCGTTACGAACGTGAACGCGGGCAAGGGAACGCTGGGCAAACTCACCACGGATGACGAGGCTTACACCAATCTGAACAAGATGCTGACCGAGAGCACGCTTCTGGTCAGCACCATCCGCAAAGACCCCAAGAAGTATCTGCAGATCCAGTTGAAGATCTTCTAGACCTTACCCACAGCGAAGCTGCACAAGCTGAGAGGTTCACAGATGGCCTTGCCTGTGAACCTCTCAGCTTTTCTTCGTCTGCGAAAAACTTTCTTGAGACCTGGGGGTGGACTGCTCCGTCTTCAGTGCATCGCTGAAAACTATCTCCCGGGCGGCCTTCTTTGTTTGCAGTCAGGCTGAAAGGGAGTAATCTCGATCGCAACCCAGTCTTACCATCTTCAAACTGCATCTCTTCAGGAGTTCCATGCGTATTCAGAACATCGCTTCAGTGTTATTTCTTAGCGGCGGCTTGCTGGCCAGCCCAGCCCTGGCCCAGAATTTCACATCAGACACAGACGCGGGCCCGACCGCAGTCCCTAAAAAGCCCATCAGCTTTGACCTGACGGCGATCGACAAGACCGCGGACCCCTGCACCGACTTCTACCAGTATGCCTGCGGAACCTGGAACAAGAACAACCCGATTCCTGCAACCGAGCGCGGCTGGGGCCGCTTCAATGAGCTGGCCGAACGCAATAACTATCTCCTCTACCAGGAACTTCAGGCCGCTTCCACCGCGCCCAAGTCGCCGCTTCAGGTCAAGTACGGCAACTACTTTGCCGCCTGTATGAACACCAGGCTCACCGATGACCTCGGCGCCAAACCGATCCAGCCGCAACTGGCCGAGATTGCCGCCCTGCAGGACAAGAAAAAGATCGCCCAGCTTGATGTAGCGATCGGGAATCAGTACGGGCGCGGCTTCCTCTTCGGCGTCGGCGTTGGACAGGACCAGAAGGACGCCACCAAGCAGATCCTGCAGACCGGCCAGGGCGGACTCGCGCTCCCGGACCGCGACTACTACATCAAGGACGATGAACGCAGCGCGCTCATCCGCAAGCAGTATGTCGAACACGTTACCAGGATGTTCCTCCTCCTCGGCGACACGCCGGAGCAGGCCGCCATCGAAGCCGCCGACACCATGCGCATCGAAACCGCGCTCGCCAAGGGTTCCATGGATCGCGTCGCCATGCGGGATCCGGACAAGCGTTACCACATCATGACCATCGCGCAGGTTCAGGCGCAAACCCCGAACTTTGACTGGCGCGCCCTGCTGGATGGCATCCACGTCGGCCACGCGCCTTCGATGAACGTCAGCTCACCCATGTTCCTCAAAACAGTAAATGACGTCCTCGAGACCGAGAGCCTGCCTGCCATGAAGGCATACATGCGCTGGCACGTCGTGCATGAGTCCGCCGACAACCTCTCAAAGCCCTTTCAAGACGAGAACTTCGCTTTCTTCAGCCGCACCCTCTCCGGCCAGAAAGAAGAGCAGCCCCGCTGGAAACGCTGCACCCGCTCCACCGACATGGCGCTTGGCGAGGCAGTGGGCCAGGACTGGGTCAAGCAGAACTTCCCGGCCGACTCCAAGGCCAACATGGAAAAGCTCGTCGAGGCGCTGAAGAAGGCGCTCGACGAAGACATCAAGACTTTGCCCTGGATGAGCGACGCCACCAAGGTCGAAGCCGAGAAGAAGCTCATGGCCTTCCGCGACAAGATCGGCTACCCCGCCAAGTGGCGCGACTACTCCAGGCTTGAGGTCAAGCGCGACGACTTTGCCGGCAACCTCGCACGCAACGCCGTTTTTGAACGCAATCGCAACCTCCATCGTCTCGGCCAGCCCGTCGACGAATCGGAGTGGGGCATGACGCCTCCCACTGTAAACGCCTACTACAGCCCGCAGATGAACGACATCAACTTTCCCGCGGGAATCCTCCAGCCCCCGTTCTATGACAATCAGGCCGATCCCGCTGTCAACTTCGGCGCCATCGGCGTCGTCATCGGACACGAGATGACGCACGGCTTCGACGACCAGGGCTCCAAGTTCGGACCCACCGGCAACGTCAAGTACAACGCCGATGGCTCCATGGGAAGCTGGTTTACGCCCGACGACCTGGCCAAGTTCAATGACCGCACCAAGTGCGTCGCAGATGAGTACTCCGGCTTCAAGGTAGCCGAAGGACAGAATCTCGATGGACACCTGACGCTGGGTGAGAACTCGGCCGACAACGGCGGCATCCGCATCGCGTACCAGGCGCTGCAGGAGACGATGGCCAGGCAGGGTAGCTCGCCTACGCTGCAGAAGGATGGCTACACACCTTCGCAGCGCTTCTTTATCAGCTTCGCGCAGGTATGGTGCGGCAATTTGACTGAGCAGTCCACACGCATCCAGGCCAAGACCAACCCTCACTCCACCGGCGAATGGCGCGTCAAGGGCACCGTGCAGAACTTTGATGAATTCGGCAAGGCGTTCGGATGCAAGGTCGGCCAGCCGATGATGCCGGAGAAGTCCTGCCGCGTCTGGTAGTCCATTTAGAATGAAGCGGAGGCCCGGGCTTCGGTCCGGGCCTTCTTCGTCTTGCACGTCACCTTCCGAGGTCATCTTTAGTAACCAATTTGATATTTTCCGGAATCCTGCTATCGGAATATTGGTCCGCCCCGTCAAATGGGCGCTCCTTCTAAGTCAAGTTGTTTCGATTGGTTCTATGGAAAGTGGCATAAACCCTCTGAGCCTTCTACAATTATCGGAGCACCAGACCCCAACATTCAGCTCATCAATGGCGCCTCAACACGAGGGCTTGGAATAAGGAAATACATGACCTTTAGCAAGATTGGCCGGCTCGTAGCGGCTTTGGTAGCAACGGCGGCACTCGGACTTGGGATGACAGCCTGCGGCGGCGGCACCATCGGCTACATGTGGGTTCTGGGGACTTTTTACAACCAGATTTCGGGCTTCAAGATTGATAACTACACGGGAAACCTGACGGTGATAAATCACTCTCCGTTCTCTTCAGGCGGCACCAACCCGGTGTCGGTCGTCGTCAAGCCTGGTGGACGTTACATTTACGTCATTAACGCTGGTACGGTTGCGGTTGGCTTGCCCAATACCACAGGCTACGTCGGCCCCGTGGGCGCGTCCATCGCGCAATTCGCGGTCGGCGGCGACGGCATCCTGACCTTCCAGCAGAACTTCTTCAGCCAAGGCTTCAGCCCTTTGTGGGCATCGGTCGACACCTCCGGAAACTTTCTCTACGTGCTTGACAAGTATTCGCCATACTTCAATAGCAGCACCGACCAGAATGGTTCGATCACTGTATTCTCGATCGCGAGCGATACCGGACGCCTGACGCTGGTTCCCAATACGCAGATCCTGCAGCCTGGCACTCAGATCCCGACTACGGTGTTTGAAGTGGGTGCCAATCCCATCATGGCCAAGACCGGCCTGGGCGGATGCCTCTTTACGCTTTCGCCAAACTCTATCTACCCCTACTCCATCAATGCTTCCAGCGGTCAGTTGACCACGACGGCGACCGGCCCCTACGCTGTCTCGGGTTCAGTTCAATTGTCGTCCATCAACACCGGCCTCGGCACCAGCGCGTCCAGTTTTATCTACCTCACAGATTACGCCGCGAACAGCATCTTTTCGCTCCAGGCAGGCGGAACGCCTTGCTCGCTCGCGCCGATCAGCGGCAGCAAGCAGGACAATCTTGCCGGGACGGCGCATCCTGTAAATTCCTTGACCAGCCAGAGCGGTAAGTATATGTACGTGATCAACCAGAGCTCGACTAGCACGACGACGAACTCGAACAGTTCGATCTCCGCGTTCCAGATCAATACGCTGGGTCAGTTGCAGCAACTTGCGGATTCCACGAACAATCCATACTCGGTAGGCTCGGGTCCGGTCTGCATCGTGCAGGATCCGACCAATCAATACCTTTATTTCTCCAACAACACGGACAGCACGTTGACGGGCAAGCTGATTGACCAGAATCGAGGATTTTTGTCCAATCTGTCGCGCGGCTCGGTCTTCCCGACGACAAGGAATCCAACGTGTCTTGCAGTCAGCGGAAACATCTAGCTGCTGTGTCGGGGTCAGGTTGCATTATCAATGGAATGAACCGTAGTTGCGGGCAAAGATAGCCCGGGAGCAAGGAAACGCATGAAGTTGAATGGAATGGGCCGTGGTCTGAAGGCCACCGCAATCTCTTTGGCAGTTGGACTTGGCATGACGGCATGCAGCCGTGACTACACGCTCGGCTACCTCTACATCACGTCGGCAACCAAGACGACGAGCGGTGAAATCAACGCTTACGCGATCGATTTCCAGTCCGGCGCCCTGCAGCAGCTTGCGGACTCGCCTATCCCCTCGGGTGGAAGCAATCCGGTTACGCTCGTGGCCGCACCCAATGGCAAGACTATCTACGTCCTCAACCACGATTCGTCGTCGATTGGCGTCTTTGCCGTTGGAACCGACGGGAAGCTATACGGACAGTCGACGCCCAGCGTCGCTCTCGGAGCGAATGGCGTTGTTGGAACCTTCCCGACGGCTGCCTCGATCGACCCCGCCGGCAACTTCCTCTATGTGACTTTTACCTACCAGAACGGATTTACGACCGCTCGTCCTGGCGCGGGCGCGGTTGCAGTCTTCCCTATCGGGCACTCCACAACCGATAGTGGCGCTGAAGGCAAGTTGGGAACGCCGCTGACCAACACAACCGTCGGGACGACCCCAGCCAATCCACTTCCCTACTTCCCGGTTGGCAACAATCCGGTAGGAGTTGTAGTCAGTCCCAAGGGTGGCTTCGTTTATGTGATCGACCAGGAGAAGCCTTCCAGCGGCTCACCGTTCGGCGTTCTGCTGGCCTTCACCACCAGCACCACAACCGGAGCATTGATTCCGGTACTCGGTCCCGTTGCGGGCGGCTTCTCGATTGGGACTTCGCCCAGCTCGATTGCCGAAGACCCCTCCGGCCTCTACCTCTACATCACCGACCAGGCCACGAACCAGTTGTATGCGTTCCAGACCTCGGCCTCCGGCGCCCCGACCGCTCTGAACTCCTCGCCCTACCCAACCGGTCAGTATCCTCTCAGCGTCAAGGTTGATCCGCGTGGACAGTTTGTCTATGTTGCCAACTTCGGCTCAAGCACCGTGAGCGCCTACACCATTGCTACCGGCGGTTCGCTTTCGGGCGTGGCGAGTAGTGGCAGCGTCGCAACCGGACCCAACTGTGTCGTGATCGAGCCCGCACTGGGCATCTACCTCTACACGTCGAACAACACGGACAACTCGGTTTCAGCCCAGCAGCTTGACCCCCACACGGGCTCGCTGAAGCCGGTGCAGGGTACGCAATTCTCTGCGCAGCCGCTGCCGACCTGCGCTGTTGCAATCGCGAACGGTGCTCACGCAACCCAACTTGTGAACTAAGGCTTCACCGCTTCGACAACAAAGCCCCGCTTCGGCGGGGCTTTGCTGTGTCCGGATGGTTCGCAGACACGCCTACGTTCCTGCGCCCAGCTTGGGTGCTGCCCTGACGTCCGTTGCCAATCAAACAGCGGTCAGAGGATGACCAGGCTCTAATCGGCCCGTGCCGCAGCTTGTGGAGGATGACGAGGCAATGGTAAGCAGCTCGCTTCAGGCACGGCTAAAAGCCAGCCCCTAAACAATATCGAGGCCACGCCCTGGAACGAGGCCACGCCCTAACCAGCGGGTGTAAACAGGCTCATGAAGGCGTTGCGCGCGGGACGCTCGTAGAACTTGAGAACAACGATTGCCATCAGGATGATAAACGCGAATGAGATCCATGGATCAAACCGCTCAACGTGCAGGCGCTCCGGCAATTTGTAAAGATGGATCAGAATGAACGCGTTGAAGTGCAGCAGATACAGCGCCAGCGTCGTCTCTCCAAGCCACATGATCGGCTTCCAGGAAAAGATGGCCGCAACCGGGTTTGGCCCGGCCAGCCCGATGAGCAGAAGGGAGAACAAGGGAAGCAGCATGGATCCGTGCACCAACACGTAAGGAATGCGCTCCACTCCAAACATGAAAAAGACGACTAGGGCAGCCAGGGCAAAGAACGCCATCAGGCCTCGCCGCATCGGAGTTAGAACTAACAATCCATGCAGCCTGGCAAGCAACACCCCTGCTGAAAACGTGCAGATATAGAGTGCCGGACTGTATTTAATGATCCTGAGCCAGACCCCGTAAGTGTAGCGAGTCGCCGGAGCAGTCAGGTGATCCGGATTGAAGACCAGGTAGGCAATGTGCGGCAGGATTCCGACTGCCCACAACGCTGCGATAGCGAGCGCCAGCTTTGTCGGTGTCGCGAGACGATGCGAGTGCGACGCGAAGAACAGCAGAAGGTACGGAAACAGGGCGTAAAGCAGGAATTCTGCCGGGACCGTCCATCCCACGGTATTCCAGAACGTAGCGAGCGATGGGCTCCAGCCCTGCAGTGCGAGGGGGGTGAGCGCCAGGCCCACGAAGAAGTCCGCATGAGAGTGCGCGCGCCACTCAATCATCAAAAACGGAAAGGAGAGCACCAGGACGAGCAGGTAGACCGGATAAACGCGAGAGATACGTGCCAGGTAAAAGGTCCGCTTCGAGAGCACAGGGCGCTCGGCATAGTTGTAACCAAGCACGAAACCTGAAATCAGAAAGAAGAAGCCGACAAACACATACGCGTTATCAATAAGCGGCGATAGAAACGCAGGATGCGGCGGCGTGAAGTGAAAGAACATCACGTTAACCGCAAGCACCGTGCGCAAGCCGGAAAGCGCAGGGAGCGCGGGCTTGCGCGCGTGTGGGGCCGACGGAGCGGGAGCATCCGTCTCAGGGACTTGGGCGGTCAGAATCACTTATATGGCTAGACGCCGAAATTGACGGGACAGTTTCTTTTAAAAACTGGAGGCTATGGGGTGACCAGGGTACCGAGGGCTTCGCCGGCAACGACGCGGGTGATATTGCCCTGCTCGCGCATGGAGAACACCATCATAGGCATGTGGTTGTCACGGCAGAGCGAGACCGCGGTCGTATCCATTACCTTCAGGTTCTGGGTGAGGATCTGGTCGTAGGAGATGGTTTCGTAGCGGACGGCGGCGGGGTCGCGCTTGGGGTCCGCGGAGTAGATGCCGTCAACGCTGGTGGCCTTGAGCAGGATATCGGCCTTGATCTCCATGGCGCGGAGGCTTGCGGCGGTATCGGTGGAGAAGTAGGGGTTTCCGGTGCCGGCGGCGAAGATGACGATGCGGCCCTTTTCCAGGTGGCGCATGGCGCGGCGACGGATATAAGGCTCGGCGACCTGGTGCATCTCAATGGCGGACATGACGCGGCAGAAGAGCCCACGCTTCTCAATGGCGTCCTGTAAGGCTATGGAGTTGATGACGGTTGAGAGCATGCCCATGTGATCGGCGGCGACGCGGTCCATGTCGATGGCCTGCTGGGCAACTCCACGAAAGAAGTTGCCGCCGCCGACGACGATGGCGATCTGGCATCCGAGCGCGTGGCAATCGGCGATTTCTTCGGCTACTTTATGGATAAAAATGGCGTCGATGCCGAAGCCGGAACCTGCGGCCAAGGCTTCGCCCGAGATCTTGAGCAGGACTCTCTTGTACATGTCAGGTCTAAGTATCGCATGGAGAGGGTAAGACCCCCCTCTCCCCCTCTTTTTTTGTGTAAAGTCTTCAAACGGTTGGAGTTAGGTCCGGACCAGAGGTATTGGGATCGGGTAAAGTCTTGAGTCTGGAGACTTTAGGTCTGGGCCCGGGGGGCCCTTTTCTGCGTTGCGTGATGGGAAGTGCCCAGGGGTGAGAATTGAAGACTTTGGGATGGGGCTATGAGGATCTCGCTCAGGATGAAAACTTTGTGGGTTCGGGCTGGTGGGCTGTGCATGGAGGTTCGGGTGGCCCAGGTCTCAGAGGCGGACCTGGGGCACCCGACTTGCTGCTGAGTTAGAAGGGCCAGCGCCAGTTGGTGATTTCGGCTTTGTCGATGCCGTTCTCGTGGGCGTAGGCGATGGAGTCGATGATCTGATCTTTGAGCCAGCCTTTGACGTGGGAGCCTATGACCTGGAGACGGGGGACGCGGTCGATGACGTCGATGGCGAGGTTGAAGCGGTCAACCTGGTTTTCAATCGCCAGCTCGAGCGGGGTGTTGATGTTGCCCTTCTCCTTGTAGCCGCGGACGTGCATATTGTCGTGATTGGGGCGCTTGTAGGCCAGTTTGTGGATGAGCGAGGGATAGGCGTGGAAGTTGAAGATGATGGGCTTGTCGGCGGTGAAAAGTGAGGTGAAGTCGCGGTCGGTAAGGCCGTGGGGGTGCTCGGTGTTGGGCTGGAGGCGGTAGAGATCGACTACGTTGACGAAGCGGATTTTAAGGTCCGGGAAGTGCTGCCGCAAGATGGCGGTGGCGGCGAGCGACTCCTGGGTGGCGATATCGCCGGCGCAGGCCATGACGACGTCGGGCTCGACGCAATCATCCGTGGAGGCCCAGTCCCAGATGCCGATGCCTTTGGTGCAGTGATTGATCGCGGCGGGCATGTCGAGGTATTGGAGATGGGTCTGCTTGTCGGCGACGATGACGTTGATGTAGTCGACGGAGCGCAGGCAGTGATCGCCTACGGAGAGAAGACAGTTGGCGTCCGGTGGGAGATAGATGCGGCAGACGGCGGCGGATTTGTTGGTTACGAGGTCAAGGAAGCCGGGGTCCTGGTGGGTGAAGCCGTTGTGATCCTGACGCCAGACGAGCGAGGTGATGAGGAGGTTGATGGAGGAGATGGGCGCGCGCCACCTGGCCTCTTTCTTGCTGGCCTCCAGCCACTTGGCGTGCTGGTTGAACATGGAGTCGATGACGTGGACGAAGGCCTCGTAGGTGGAGAAGAAGCCGTGGCGACCGGTAAGGACGTAGCCTTCGAACCAGCCTTCGAGGGTGTGCTCCGAGAGCATCTCCATGACGCGGCCGTCGAGTGCCAGTTCCCCTCCGTCGGCGTCCTCGGGCTTGTACTCTCCGTTCCAGGTCTTTTTGCTTGCGGCGTAGATAGCCTGCAGACGGTTGGAGGCGGTTTCATCCGGGCCGAAGACGCGGAAGGTGGTCATGTTCCGGCGCATGACCTCTGCAAGGTAGTGGGCGAGAATATCGGTGGGGGCCGCCTCTGCTTTGCCATGACCTTTCAGGTCGTAAGCGAAGGTGCGGAAGTCGGGGAGATTCAGCGGCTTTCGCAGGAGTCCGCCATTGGCGTGGGGGTTGGCAGAGATACGGCTGAGGCCGGTGGGGGAGAGGGCTTGCAGCTCAGGGATGAGGGTACCCTTGGCGTCGAAGAGAGTCTCCGGCTCGTAGCTGCGGAGCCAGGCGTCGAGGTCGGCAAGGTGGGTCGGGTTGTCGATGGCGGCGATGGGAACCTGGTGAGAGCGCCAGAAGTCTTCGACCTTGTGGCCATCGACCGTCTTTGGGCCTGTCCAGCCCTTGGGGGTGCGAAGCACGATCATGGGCCAGCGGGGCCGGGTGGGGTCGTTGTTGTCGCGGGCGTGGGTCTGGATGCGACGGATCTCCAGAACGACGGCATCTAGGGTGGCGGCCATCTGCTGGTGAACGACCTGGGGGTCGTTGCCTTCAACGAAATATGGGTTGTAGCCGTAGCCGCGCATCAGGGCTTCGAGATCTTCATGCGAGATGCGGGCGAGGATGGTGGGGTTGGCGATCTTGTAGCCGTTGAGGTGCAGGATGGGGAGTACAGCACCGTCGCGGATGGGGTTCAGGAACTTGTTAGAGTGCCAGGAGGTGGCGAGTGGACCGGTTTCGGCTTCGCCATCGCCGATGCAGCAGGTGACGATAAGCGAAGGATTGTCGAATGCGGCGCCATAGGCGTGGGAGAGGGAGTAGCCGAGTTCGCCGCCCTCGTGAATGCTGCCGGGTGTCTCCGGCGTGCAATGGCTGCCGATGCCGCCGGGAAAGGAGAACTGCCGGAAGAACTTGAGGAGGCCGGCTTCATCCCGAGACTTGTCCGGATAGATCTCGGAGTAGGTACCTTCAAGGTAGGCGTTTGAAAGGGTGGCGGGTGCGCCGTGGCCGGGGCCGGAGATGTAGATGGCGTTGAGGTCGTACTTTTTGATCAGTCGGTTCATGTGGACCCAGATGAGCGACTGCCCTGGATCTGAGCCCCAGTGGCCAAGGAGGCGGCGCTTGACGTGATCCATGGCAAGGGGCTCGCGCAGGATGGGGTTGGCACGCAGATAGATCATGCAGGCCGAGATGTAGTTGCAGGCGTTCCAGTAGCGGTGAATAGCGCTGAGTTCGGTAGGGGAGAGAGTCGGCTGGGTTGCTGCGGTGGCATCGAGCGGCATGGCGCCTGCTTTCTGTGTGAGGCCTGGCTTTCGGATACGGATAGCCGGGAACCGTGCGAAGAGCTTAGGCGCTGCGATTGAATGTTAGACAATCCCGTTGACGATGTGATGCTGTAATGCGGGCCGGGGTATTCTCTGGGAGAAGAAGGGACGTGCAGATGCGAGAGTCAAAGCCGGTGCTGGTCATCAATAGTGGATCATCTTCGCTGAAGTTCGGGCTGTTTGTTCAGGCGCAGGATGGGGATGAATCCATGCTGCTGGATGGCGTGGCGAGTGGCATTGGACATGCCAATGGGATGCAGGTGCTGAAGGGTGCCGACGGTAGGGAGATGCACTCCGAGGCGGTGACGTTTCAGTCGCAGGGAGAGGCGCTGGAGGCGGGGCTGAAGAGGATGAAGGAGCTGGGGCTTCCGGAGCCCGTGGCGATTGGGCATCGCGTCGTGCATGGAGGGCCGAAGCTGATGGAGCATCAACTGATTACGCCTGCGGTTCGGAAGACGTTGGAGAATTCCGTACACTTTGCGCCACTGCATATTCCGGCTTCTCTGAAGCTGATTGATGCGGTGGAGAAGATGTATCCGGGGATGCCGCAGTATGCGTGCTTCGACACGACATTTCACCGGACGATGCCGGAGTGTGCGAGCCACCTGCCGCTACCGCAGGAGCTGTGGGATGAAGGCGTGCGGCGGTACGGGTTTCATGGATTGTCGTATGAGTCGATTGTGCATGAGCTTGGGGATAGGTTGCCCGGGCGATTAATCGTGGCTCACCTTGGAAATGGATGCAGCGTGACGGCGATTCGCGATGGGGTATCGGTCGATACGAGCATGGGGCTGACACCTACCGGGGGCGTGACGATGGCTACGCGGACGGGGGATCTGGACCCTGGGGTAATGCTGTACATGATGCGGGTTAAAGGTATGGATGCCGATGCGCTGGAGGCGATGCTGAACCATGACTGTGGGCTGATCGGGCTAACCGGTACCAGCGGCGATATGCGGGAGATCGAGAAGGCCGCGGGGGCTGGAGATGCGCGTGCCGCGCTGGCGCTGGACGTGTTCGACCGGACGGTTGCGAAGACGATTGCGGGGTATGTGAGTGTGCTGGGTGGGGTGGATCTGCTGGTATTTACGGGTGGGATTGGAGAGCATAGCGAACGGACTCGGATGGGGATTTGTGGACGGTTGGAGTTTTTGAAAGTGAAGGTGGAGGTGCTGATGAGCGAGGAGGAGCTTCAGATTGCACGGCATTGCCGCAGGTTGGAGAGGGTGTGAAAGGTCTGCGGATTGGTGCAGCAGATGGCGGGCGATTGAACTTTTTGGGATAAACAGCGTAGCTAGCTGGGTTGATTTGTCTGGAACGAATCAGACCGGTGCGCCGGTATGGAGGGATTGCAAATGCAGAGCAGGATTCTTGGAACGACGATGCCAGTGCTGGAAGTACTTCTGCAGCCGGGTGAGGCGATTATCTCGGAGGCGGGCGAACTGAGCTGGATGACGAGCACAATCCAGATGACGACGCATACGCAGATGGCGGGCGGAGGCGGATTTTTAGGAGTCTTCAAACGAGTCGCGGGCGGCGGCACGATCTTCATGACGGAGTACATGGCGGCGGGAATGCCGGGCGAGATTGCGTTTGCGACGAAGGTGCCGGGTCACATTCTGCCGATCGAAGTTGGAGGCGGGCAGGAGTACCTGATTCATCGGCATGGATTTTTATGTGCCACTGCAAATGTGCAGCTTGGACTGGGTTTCCAGCAATCGCTGGGTGCGGGAGTGTTTGGCGGGAATGGATTTTTGCTACAGAAAGTGTCTGGGCAGGGGACGGCCTGGCTGGAGCTTTCGGGAGAGGTGATCGTAAAGGATCTGCGTCCGGGAGAGACGTTGCGGGTGCATCCGGGGCACGTGGGAGCATTTACGGGGAGCGTTTCTTTCACAATCACCCGGGTGCCGGGCATCAAGAATATGATCTTTGGCGGCGATGGAATCTTTCTGGCAGCACTGACCGGACCAGGCCGGGTGTGGTTGCAGACGCTGCCGATCGCACGGCTGGCCCACCAGATTCTGGAATACGCGCCGGGGGAGCAGCGTGGCGACAGGATTGGAGCCGGTGTTGTCGGGGGCGTCGTTGGATCAATTCTTGACGGAATCAATCGCGGTTAGACATCTTATGAGTGGGGTAAGTGTCCGAGGAACTGAGGGCATATAAATAAAGGCGGTATGGGACAAAAAATTATCTTCTGGGTCTTCGCCGGATTAGTTGCCAGCTGGCTTACGAGCAGGCTGATGGCTGGCCGAGGCTACGGGCCGATTATGGATTTCGTGGCCGGCCTTGTGGGCGCGCTTGCCGGTGGATTTATGATGTCTCACTTTTTTGGCGAGGGTCCTGGCGACCTCTTTTACTCCGTCGTCGTGGCGGGCGTCGGGGCAGTGATACTGACGGTCCTGCTGCGATTGATTGCAAGAAGGCGCTTCCGGAATAATTAGCTGAATTGATTCGCTCGTAGCGGCCCGCAGGGTATGCATTGCCGGTAGGGGGATCGGCAACGTACACTTGCGGGCATGAACCGACACCTGCGCATCCTTCCGATTATTCTTTCTCTGGTTCTCCCTCCGTTGACCAGCGCCCAGGATTGGGCCAAACCGATACTGGAGAAGAGCCCGCGCCACCGCGAATATGTGACCATCACGCACGATGGCCGCAAGGTGAATACGCTGGTCGTCTACCCGGAGACAAAGGGCAAAGCACCGGTCATCGTGCTGATCCACGAGATCTTTGGCGCCAGCGACTGGTTCAAGCTGCAGGCCGATGAGTTGGCTGCTGAGGGTTATATCGTCGTGGCTCCGGACCTTACTAGTGGAGTGGGGCCTAACGGTGGCGGGACCGATGCGCTGTTTGCGTCCGGTGGGCAGGATGCAGTTGTCAAAGGCGTAACCACGCTTCCAGAGGGCCAGGTTACGGCGGATCTGGATGCCGTGTCCGATTACGGAAAGAAGCTGCCCAGCGCGAATGGGAAGCTCTTTGTCGCAGGATTTTGCTGGGGGGGTGGTAAGAGCTTCGCCTTTGCTACGCATCGTGCGGATCTAAGCGCGGCGTTCGTATTCTATGGGCCTCCTCCTCCAGCGGCGGAGATGGCGAAGATCAATGCGCCGATTTACGGCTTTTACGGTGGCAACGACGCGCGTATCGGGGCGACCGTTCCGCAGGCTGTGACGGATATGAAGGCTGCGGGCAAGATGTATCAGCCTGTGACGTACGAGGGTGCGGGCCATGGATTCATGCGCGGCGGTCAGGCTCCGGACGCAAAGCCCGCGGATAAGACGGCGTTTGATGAAGGCTTTGCGCGGCTGGTTCGCGAGCTGAAGTTACGGTCGATGGAAGGTAAATCGATGAAGGTGTCGATAAGTACACGCCCGAAGTCGGCTGGGCAGCATGGTGCCCTGACCACAGTGCCGGTCGATTGCGCCGCGATGCATGGAGCGATGTAGCTGCCTGGTTATGAGAGATCGACATAGCAAAGCCCGGGCTCATGGCTCGGGCTTTTTGCTGGATGATTGGTAGCGGCTTTACGATGGCTGAGTATTTCGAGTTATTACATGGTTACTTTATCGATATGAATGGTGTCGCCGGTCATGGTGCCGGAGACGTTCACCTTGTGGCCAATATGGTCTTTGACGGAGTCCTGATTGTCGATCTTGTAGACCTTTTCGCCGACGACGAGCACTGCGGGAGAACCGCCCTTGACGCATTTCTTGGCGCAGGCCATGTCTTCCGGGGTGGCGTTGACGTGCTTGCCGGCGCACATGGCGTCGGAGATGGTTCCCTTCCAGTCTTCAGCAAAGGCGCTGGTAGCGGCGACGGTCAGGAAGAGGGCTGCGGTCAGAATAGATTTTCTGTTCATGGAGTTTTTTCCTCGGGAGAACGATACTCTTGGAGGCGGTTTTTTGTCATCAGGGGTGAGGGGTTGCGGATGGGTCATCCCATGTCCTGGAGCGAGAATACGGATTTCAGGGCGGGGTGGAACTGGCGAGCGCCTGGTGAAGGACGTCCTCTTGGCTTTATCTCAATGATTTACAACGAGATTGCGAAAAAGAATGGCCCGCCAACTATGTTGGCGGGCCATAGTGGTAACTATCCCGACTACGCCTGCGCTTCGTCCGCGGCGGCTGGCTGGGTTTGGGCTACGGTCCAGTCGGCGGCGCCTACCTTGAAGCGGGCGAAGCGGCGAACCGAGATGTTTTCGCCGAGTTTGGCGACCTTGCTGGCGATGAGCTGCTGGATCGTCTGGCTGGCTTCCTTGATGAACGGTTGATCGAGGAGGCAGACCTCTTCATAGAATTTGGCCATTTTGCCTTCGAGGATCTTGCCGATGACGGCCTCGGGCTTGCCCTTCATTGCGGGCTGGGCGAGGAAGACTTCCTTCTCGCGGTCGAGATCGGCCTGGGCTACTTCTTCACGGCCTACGAACCGCGGATCAGTCGCGGCAATGTGCATGGCGATGTCGCGCAGAAGCTCCTGGAAGTCTTCGGTGCGGGCTACGAAGTCGGATTCGCAGTTGAGCTCGATGAGCACGCCGATCTTGCCTCCGGCGTGGATGTAGGTGCCGACTGCGCCCTCGTTGGTGGTGCGCGAAGCCTTCTTGGCCGCGGACGCCATGCCGCGTTTGCGCAGGACGACGAATGCGTCTTCCATATTGCCCTTGGCTTCCTGCAGAGCCTTGAGGCAGTCGCCCATGGGCGCGCCGGACTTCTCACGGAGTTCCTTGACCAGTTTTGCGTCGATCTTTACGGGAGTTTCGGTGGACATGATTGCGGATCCTTTTCTTGTTAGCGGCCGATTCTTGTTAGCGGCGGGTTCTGATGTGAACCTACGCTTCGTTTTGTTTCAGATACAGCAAGAGCGTGGTGCGGTTTTTTATGCCGGCGCCACGCTCTCTCGATGAGGTTCGTGTCGCTTAGGCGGTGGCTTCGGCCGGAGCAACCTCTGCTTCGGGTTCCGGTTCGGTAGCAGCCGCGGGGGCCTTCTTGATGCCGCCGCCAAGTGCTGCTTCGAGATCGATATTGTTGTCGGCCTCGGCATCTTCAACGGATACTTCGGCCGCATTGTTTGACTCCTGCATCGGGTCGGAGGTGGCGACTTCGCCTTCCTCGCCGATCATGTGGGAGTCGACCTGCATCTCGCGAACGTCGGAGGCTTCGGTCGCGAAGGCACGCTCGGAGACCATCTGGACGCCTTCTGCAGCCGAGTCAGCCATCTTCATGGTGAAGAGGCGGATGGCGCGCAGTGCGTCGTCGTTGCCGGGGATGACGTAGTCAACGACGGTCGGGTCGCAGTTGGTGTCGACGACAGCGACGACCGGGATGCCGAGCTTGCGGGCTTCGGCAACGGCGATGGCCTCGTTGTTCGAGTCGACGATGAAGAGTGCATCCGGCAGGCGTTTCATGGCCTTGATACCCGACAGGTTGGTCGAGAGGTGCTTGCGTTCGCGCTCGAGCTTGATGACTTCCTTCTTGGTGAGAAGCTCGTAACGGCCGTCGGTCGACATGTCGTCGAGTTCCGCGAGGCGCTTGACGGACTTCTGCACGGTGACCCAGTTTGTGAGCAACCCACCGAGCCAGCGGCTGTTGATGTAGGGCATGCCGGCGCGGGTCGCTTCTTCAGCGATAGCATCCTGGGCCTGGCGCTTGGTGCCGACGAACAGGATGAGCTTGCCGGTGGAGGTCAGATCGGTAACGAACTTGGAAGCCTCTTTGAACATCTTGAGGGTCTTCTGGAGATCGATGATGTAAATGCCGTTGCGCTCGCCGAAGATGTATTCCTTCATCTTGGGGTTCCAACGCTTGGTCTGGTGGCCGAAGTGTACGCCGGCTTCGAGCAAT
>JAYVZP010000094.1:0-22559 GCA_043783275.1 Rhodanobacteraceae bacterium | reverse complement strand
TGCAAAAAGATCGGTGAAAGTCTGAAACTCCGTGCCCATGGGAAAGAACTCCCGGTCGTGAGGATTGATAAAGCTGACAGTCAGGCAGAACGGCTTATCCTCTGGCTTGACCTTGTGGAGGTAATCGACGGCCTGTTGGGCCGTGTAGGCGTCGTTGTGGAAGCCGAGACTCTCGTCTCCGTATGTTCCCTGAAGGTTGGCGCCGGCGCCATCGGGATAGGTGGTGTAGTCGAAGCCATACGCTTCCAGTCCGTCCTTGTCTTCCTGGGGGATTGAGACGTGCCACTTGCCGCGATACGGCGTACAGTAACCCAGGTTGCCCAGGAGTTTGCCGTAGGTGGGATAGGCCGGGTTAAGCACCGGCTGGATCAGTTGGCGCGGCTTGGGATACGGCGGCGCGACGATGGTGGTGATGAGCCAGCTTTGCTGCGAATACAGTCCAGTGATAATGCCACCGCGGGAAGGCGTGCATGCATTCGCGGCGGTGTGGTAGTTGCTGAACTTCACGCCCCGTTTCCAAAGGTCGTATACGTTGGGCATGAATTTCTGGAAGAATTTGCCCGCGTCCTTGATGCCCTTCGGGAAGACACTTGGGTAACGCAGCTCGTCGACGAGGATGAACAGGATGTTAGGTTTCTTCCCGCCCAGGCTTTCGTTAGAGGAAGTACTTTGAGCCGACAACCTGGTGAGACCAAGGCCGCTCATTAGGCTGCTTCCAGTAAGTGCAGCAGAAGTCTTGAGAAAGTCCCTTCGTTTCATGATGGATTCCTTTCGGTGCACGGGTTGTTTCGTCTGCGACGAAATGGCTGAATTACCGCTAAGGGTTTTCGGGTGCCATACGACTCTTGCCAATCGCTCGATTGAGGATCAGGTTTGTGAACCAGGGGAAAGCCCTGCGGTCGAACGGCGAGATAATAGTTAGGCGAGAAGAGTAAGTCAAGCCAATTCCGCTGTGAATGCGACGTGTGAATCAGTTTTTCTATCAAGCCCAGTGAATGCTTAGCCGGCAGATTTATAAAGGAAGGGAGGCTACGCGTGGAGACTACCTTGCCCGCTCTTCGGTCGAATTGCACCTGATGATGCGGGATGGAGTGGATCCTGAACGCCGCGGCCACCGTCGTATTCAAAGGAGCGGAAGTAGACCCTCAGTTGTTTGGACGGGGCAAAGTCGTAAATTCGAAGGACAATGCAGCACACCGCGCCATCGTTCCGCTTAGCAGATGGGAGCAACGGGCGTAAGCGGCGAGGTGAGGAGAATGCGGCTGTTAGCGGACGTACTTCCCACCATGTGATTCTGGGGTGCCTTGACGACGACACAAACGGCATCAAGCAGGCGTTCATATATACCGGACAAGAATTGTGATGGTCGGCGTAGTGGTCATTGCGTCCTGCTGTCTGATTGCTGCGACGAGACACAGGAAATCCGTTTTTGACACAAAAATAAAAGCCACCCGCTAAGGTGGCTCATTCCAGGGATTTTTAAATGGTGGAGGCGGTGGGAGTCGAACCCACGTCCGAAACTACCGTCAACAGAGAGCATTCATGCTTTTCCACGTTCATCTTTGTCTCGTCAGTGGCGCTTAGAACGGGCAAAGACGCGACACCGACCAGCCTGATTGATCTCGTCCGACCCGCTCAGACGGAGCAGGGAAGACCAGCCTACTGTGCGACGATCGGTACAGGCCCGTAGGCGAAGCTTGAGCGATCGGCCACTTATTTAATTAAGCAGCAAGAGCGAACTGAGGTTCGGCACTTATGATTTTGTGAGCGATTACGGGTGTCCACACCCCGGCATGCCTCTCTGCCGCAAGCAATCCCGTCGAAGCCGTGACGCCCCCATTGTTGAGGCTGGCACCAACATTGCATTGGGCACTCAAAGAACTCCTTCAATTATAGCGCTTGTTAGGAGAAGGCCAGGAGGACGGCGCCAGCTGTGATGAGACCTCCGCCTGCGATCTTGATGGGAGTCAGTGTTTCGCCAAGAAAGAGCCATGCGAAGACAATGACTATTACGACGCTTAATTTGTCTACGGGGGCAACACTGGAGGCTGGCCCCATTTGCAGGGCGCGGAAGTAACAGAGCCAGGACAAACCCGTAGCGATGCCACTCAAGATAAGGAACATCCAGCTTTTGCGCCCTATGTCAACAATCCCACCGTGTTTTTCAAAGCCAATCGCCACGGCCCACGCAAAAACAAGTACGACCGTCGTTCGGATTGCAGTGGCCAGATTGGAGTCGATACCGGCGATGCCCACTTTTGCCAGTAGCGCTGTTGCCGCGGCAAATACTGCGGAAAGGAGTGCCCATCCCAGCCATGTCATTCTTCATGCCTCGTAGAGCTGAAGGTTTTACGCTGCGTTATATGTAGATAGACGAGAGTCTTACATGGACGCATCTTCAACTTGCACCTTGGTCCATTCGCCATGTTCAATGGAGGCGCGGATTTGAGCTGGAGTGCGGCCCAGCCTGGTCTGCTGGTAACTGAAGATCGCTTCCCTCATGCAGGTGGAGCAGGCGGCGCCGTGTGTGCCTTCAAAGCAGGAATGAAGACTATTGTGGCCCATCTCACGGTCGCAGTGGCAGTAACAGGGCTGCTGGTGGAGAACTCCAGGAATTTTGGCAGCCATTTTGTACGCCGTAACCTGGTAGGGATGGGCAAAGTAGGGGCCGGTCAACTGTTGTCCGCTCATGATTGGGGGAAGCGGGCGGGTAGGCGCGAGGACGTTGTAGGCCGGAATATCTTCAGCAGGATTGCTCCACTGGGCGGAGGCTGCGATTGCAACCGCACCTAAGGCGAAAATGCCAATCAGCTTCTTCATAAAACTATTTTATGCCCTCATCGGTGCTTGGGCATTGTGGTCATAAGACGAGTTTCGAAGTGTCCCAAGGGGGTGGAGACGCCGCCTAGCTGAACCCACTGTGTGTTTTCCGAAAGGGGTTCGACCACGGTAGCCTCGGCTTCGAGAGATTTTCTCAGCCAGCCTTCGGGTCTCGCGATGATGAGGTCACCGGGGTTCAAGGGGGGTAAGTCTGAGAACAAAGTGATGGCCAGAGGGAAGATGCCCTGACGACCGCTCCAGAGGTTTTGCTCGCCGGAGTCGTCGGTTTCGTAGAGGTGGATCGCGTCGAAGTCGATGGGAACGATGATGGCGTTGCGAATCTGGAGGCTTGAGTAGAACCACAGGGGCAGAACGAAGGACGAATCCGCCACGAGAATGTGTAGGGATTTTCTGCGTGCGATGTCGTCGCGAAGCGCGAAGAATGCTTTCCTCTGCTCCAGTAACAGGCTGGCGCAGACGCCTTCTCGGACAAATACCCAAAATACCAAAAAGAGGACGGTTCGAAGGGCTCCGTGGCGAAGGCGGCCGAAGACATGTTGTCCCAAAACTCCTGCTGCTAGTCCGAACGCGCAACAAACAGGAACCACGCAGCGCGGGGAGATCATGCCGGCGCCGCCAATCGCTATTGCGTAGCCGAGGATTGGGTAGAGCAGAAAGACCACGATTGCGGCGAGTTCCGGGGCAGGGATCAAGTCGGCCGGGCGGCGTTTCCAGAGTTTCCAGAGGGCCATGCCGAGGACGGGCCAGAAGATGCCTTCGACCAGTTCGAGATAGCTGCGGGCGACCATGGTGAGGTGGGGTCGATTCCAGGCATGCGGGCCAAACTCTGCGATGTTGTGACGGATCAGTGGCAGGTACGCCAGGAGAGGAAGCGATGCAATGGCCATAGCAATCCAGACTCCTGGACGCAGGCGCCGAGAGTTCAGGGTGCGGACGGCCTCACCTGCGGCCAGGGGGAAGAAGGCGAGGACTCCGTAGTAATTGGAAGATAAACTGGCTGCCAACATAAGAGACATACCGCTCAAGGCGCTGAATCGCCGCCATGCAGTGAGCTCTCCGCAACTTATCCAGAGGGCGAGAGCTCCCATGCTGAAGCCCATCAAGAGCGCATAAGATCGGGCGTCGTAGGCGTAATCGAAACCGCGCGTCGCCATGAAAGCGAGGATGCCGGCGGCTGCGAAGGAGGGCCGGACCCACCGACGGAGCATCCACCACATGGCCACGATTGCCAGAAGGACAGCGAGGATCGCCGGGAGACGGATTGCCAGACCGCTGTTTCCAAGCGCTGATGTTGAAAGTTGGACCAAAAGGTGCATCAGCGGGGGATTGGGGTCGGCGCCGGCGGTCAGGGCCAGCCAGATGCCGAAAGGTCCGGATTGGCGTGCGACGAAGAAGGTGATGAGTTCATCTACCCAGAGGAGCTTAAGGGACGATTGGGCAACCACGATCGCAAGGTAAAAGCCGATCAATCCGGCAAGCAGACGTCTTGCGAGGCGGCGGGGATGGGAGGAAAGTGGCGGGTTCTTTGCGGCAGTGATCTCTTGAGCGGGTACCAAAGCCAATCTCCGAGCGTCAAATGAGAGGCGTCAACAAAAAAAAGGCGGCATGAACGGTACTTTGTCCATGCCGGGAGGCCAGTGACGCAACTTAGATCGGCGGGTTACAAACCCAGATTTCAGGCTGCCGAGAATTTGTGCGAGGAGATGAAAACTCTCTCGACTTCGCAAAGCATATCACTCTTCTAAAGTAAAAATCTACTTCAATTCATATTTCTACCAATCGGATATACCCTTTTTCACCAAAATAGTTGCGTAGCTCTAGGCCTATTATTTGAAAAAGGTGGTGTTCAGTCGGGTGGCCATGTCTAGATCGTGTGCCGTGATTCCACCGGCATCGTGGGTTACCAGCCCCAGACTTACCTTGTTATAGCGGATGTCAATATCCGGGTGATGACCTGCAACCTCTGCAATCACAGCGACTTGGTTGACAAAGGCCATCGCTGCCGCAAAGTCCGGAAAGATCCAGTCGCGGACTAATTTCCCGTCCGCCAGCTTCCAGGCTGGGTTTTCTTGACAGAATTTGGTGATTTCAGTGTCGGTCAAAGCTCTCATGCCGGGATGCTAGACCACCATGACATCAATCGCAAGCCGGAATTGGGTGGCAGAGGCCGGCGATGGTGGGAGACGCCCTTAAATCATCCCGCAGTTCTGTCCAGCGCTGCTCCGGAATACTGAGGAAGACGTCCACGATCTCCGGGTCGAACTGGCTGCCCCTGCAACGGGCGATCTCCTGGGTGGCCTCGACGAAGGAGGTTCCGGTGCGGTAGGGACGGTCAGAGGTGATGGCGTCCAGGGTGTCGGCGATGGCAAAGATACGTGCCCCCTGGGGAATCTCGCTACCCTTAAGTCCGCGGGGATAACCCTTTCCATCAAAGCTTTCCTGATGGGCAAAGACGATCTTGCTGGACTCACGGAGAAAAGGAATCTTGCGAATCATCTCGTATCCGTATTCGCAATGTTGGCGCATGATCGCGGTTTCGTCTGAATCAAGCCTGGCAGGCTTGAGCAGGATAGCGTCGGGAGTGGCGATTTTGCCTATGTCGTGCAGGAAGGCCCCGCGGGCGAGAACGCGAAGCTCCTCGGCGTTCAAACCCATATGGCGGGCGAGAACGATGGTGTACGCGGTGACTCGGCGGGAATGGCCTTCGGTGTAATGATCACGTAGATCGAGTGCGTCGCCCATGGCCTCTAGGGTAATGTCGTAGCTCCGCTCCAGATCCTGCATCGCAGCCCGCAATCGACAGGTCCGGGTACTGACAATATCTTCCAGATTGTGGCGATAGATAGCGCTTTGCCTGCGCAATCTTCCATGCTCGATGGCACGGGCAACGACTGCAAGCAGTTGGCTTCGGTCAAAAGGCTTTAGCAGGAGGTCCGTTGCGCCGCGGCGGAAGGCGTTGGTGGCAACGTGAATGTCATGGACGGCGGTAACCATAACGACTGGTGTGGACGGGAAGTCGATGCCGATACGATCCAGCAGGCTGAAGCCGTCGATTCCGGGCATCATGATGTCGGAGAGAATGAGGTCGTAAGCAGGGTCTTCTTTCAGGCGGCTCAGGGCCTGTTCGCCCCCATCGGCAGTGCGAGTCGCGTATCCGCTGCGTTCAAGGAGAACTGAAACAATATTACGTACGGCCGGTTCATCATCGACTATAAGAATGCATTCCTGCGGCATTGCGAACCACCCAAGCGCAGCAGCGCCACGGAGTCTTTATCGGCAGGACCCTGTCTGGCTTGAGATGTTCTTCATCAACTATCCTCTCCAACCTCACGGCTCTTTTTCTGCGTGGCCCAGCCTTCCTTGACGACCTGACGAGAGCGACCAAGGGCGAGGGACCCAGCGGGAACGTCCTGAGTGATGCAGGAGCCTGCGGCGATGTAAGCTCCTTCGCCAATGGTGACCGGAGCGACCAGGGTGGAGTCAGAGCCGATGAATGCGCCGTCGCCAATGCGAGTGAGGTGTTTTTCGATGCCGTCGTAATTGCAAGTGATGGCGCCGGCACCGATGTTGACTCCGGCACCGATCTCTGCGTCGCCGAGGTAGTTCAGGTGGTTAGCCTTCGAGCCCTTGCCGAGAGTGACTTTCTTGGTTTCAACGAAATTGCCGACGTGCGCTCCTTCGCCGATGCGGCTCTCAGGCCGCAAGTGAGCGTAGGGGCCGAGGATGGCGCCGTCGCTCACCTCTGCGCCATCGAGAATGCAGCCGTTGCGTACCAGAATGCCGCTGCCGAGCGACGAGTTCTGAATGACCGAGTAGGAACGGATGCGGCAGTCACCGCCGATGGAGGTTGCGCCGAGCAGTTGGACGTATGGCTCGATGATGGTGTCTGCAGCCACGTCGACTTCGGGATCGATGATGCAGGTCTCTGGCCGGAAGATGGTGACCCCTTGGGCCATGAGTCTGCGCGTAGTGGCGGCGCGCATGGCCTCGTCGAGGTGCATCATCTCTGCGATGGTGTTAGCGCCGAGCACTTCGTCCACGCTATCAGCTTTTATGGCGACGACTCGCTCGCCACCTGCGACCAGCATGGCCGCGACGTCAGTCAGATAAAACTCGCCATGCGCGTTGTTGGTGGAAAGGGAATCGAGCTTGGCGAAGAGGGATTGAGTGCGGAAGCAGTAGATGCCCGAGTTGATCTCCGGCGCCAGCAGTTGGTCCGGGCTAAGGGACTTCTGCTCAATAATTGCCGTCACCTCGGGTGCATTCGGCTGAGTTCGGAGGACGCGACCATATCCGGTTGGGTTGGGTGGGACCGCAGTTAAAATGGTCATGGCTGCTTGCTCGGCGACATGCAGTTCGCAGAGGTTGCGAATGGTCTCCGAGCGGATCAGCGGGACGTCGCCACTGAGAACGAGCAGGTTCTCGGGGACTGGCTCACCGGAGAGGGCGAACCATGCCATGACCATCTGAAGAGCGTGGCCGGTTCCGCGCTGCTCGGCTTGCAGGACGAACTTGACGTCGGTGTGCTTGACGGCTGCGGTAACACGCTCGGACTCATGGCCCACGATGCAGTAAATCCGGTTTGGCGGAACGATGGTCTTGGCAGCGGCGATGACGTGGAGCAGAAGGGCGCGTCCGCCGATCTCGTGCAGCACCTTCGGTCTTTTTGATTTGAGCCGCGTTCCCTTGCCCGCTGCCATGATCGCGATGGCAAATCCATTCAACATTGTTGCAATCCTCTATTTCGATGGAGGTGCGGCGGCAGGGGGTGGCGGAATCGTAATGTCGACGTTCGAGACGGTGCCAAGGCCGGCCAGCGGGGTTCCGAACTGGTCGCCGTTGCCGACGACGACGATGGCTAGCTTTGACACGTCAATGTACTTGTTTGCGACGCGGGTTACGTCGGCTGCGGTGACGTGCTCGATACCAGTTTTGTACTTCTCAAGAAAATCGGAGGAGTAGCCATAAAGGGAGAGCACGACTTGCTCGTTGAGGGTTTTCTCGCGGGAGTCGTAGTTGAAGATGAAGGAGTTGAGGACCTGATCTTTGGCGTTGTGCAATTCGGTCTCGGTTGGCGGATCAGTCTTCAGGCGGCTGATCTCATCCAGCATGGCTTTGGTTGCAGCCACGGTGCTGGCGCTCTTGGTAGCGGCACCGACGGTGAAGGTGCCCGGATGATCGTAGGATGCGCCGAAGCTTCCGCCAACGCTGTAAGCAAGGCCGAGCTTGGTACGCACGTTTTGGAAGACGCGCGAACCAAAGCCGCCGGAGAAGATCTCATTCATGACGCTGAGCGCGTAGTAATCGGGGTTGTTACGTTCCGTTCCCAGGCCAACTATAAATACGTTCGACTGGTTTACATCAGTCTTGTTGACGAAGTAAACGCCAACCTTGGGGTCAGAAAAAGTTGTGGATAGTGGGCTAATTGGCGTGCCTTGGGCAAGACCTTCGAATGCCCTGCGCAGCTTCGCTTCCATGGCGGCAGAGTCGAAGTCGCCATAGACTGCAACGATCATGTTGTTGGGGACGACGGTGCGGTCGTGCCATGCGGCGAGATCGCTGAGTTGGACGGCAGCGAGGGTCGAGTACTCGACTTTGCGGGCATACGGACTGTCCTTGCCGTAGACGACTTCAGACGCTTGTCGACGTGCAATTCCGGACGCATCATCGTTGCGGCGGGCGATGCCGGCTTCCATCTGACGCTTGGCAAGCTGCAGCTTCTCCTGCTTGAAATCGGGATGCAGCAGAACGTCGCGTGTGACTTTGAAGAGCTGATCGAAGTCGGTCTTGAAGCCGGACCAGGTGACAGAGGTTGTGGCGAGGCCGCCACCTGTTTCTACGTCAGCGGCTTTCAGAGCAAGAACTTCATCGAGGGCATCACCGCTTTGCGTAGTGGTCCCGCTTGTCCGCCACGTCTGGCCGTAGAGACTTACAAGGCCTACCTTGTCCGCCGGCTCATCGCGGCTTCCTCCACGGATCAGGATTGACCCATTGATGAAGGGGAGCTCGTGGTCTTCCTGCAGGAAGACGACCATACCGTTAGACAGCGCAATCCTCTTCGGCTGAACGGGCTTGAAGTCGTGGAGGGCAGGGATGGGGATCTTCTTCCACGGCTCAGTGGTTGCAGACGTGGCAGTGTGCTTGACCGGCACCGTGGTGTTCTGAGCTGCGACGAACTGTCCTAACAATCCGGCTAAAAGCACCGGAGTCCCCAAGAATTTCAGCATTCCCATTGGCTTCCTCATTATTCGCCACCCTTCGTGACAGACTTGCCCGCGGGCGTCGGTGTGGGCGCAGTGGGTGCGGCAAACTCAATTCGCGCGCTGGTCCGGTTGCTTTCGACGAAGGTCTTGTTAGCGACGCGACGAACGTCTGCTTTGGTCACGGCATCGATCTTGGCAATCTCTTTAAACATCACACGCCAGTCGCCGTACATGGTCTGGTAAGTGGCGAGCTGGTTTGCCAAACCCTGATTATCGGCTAGGCCGCGCAGCTTGTCGGCTTTGGTGCGGGTCTTATACTGCTCCAGTTCGGCGTCGGTTACGTCTTCCACCTTCAGCCGCTCGAGTTCCTTGTGGATAGCTTCGCGAACCTCCTCGTCGGTGTGGCCGGGGAGAGGTACGCCGAGCACGGCGTAGAGGCTGGGGTACTTGGAGCCGGGAAATCCACTGAAGCCCTCGGCCGCGACGGCAATTTTGCCGTCACGAACAAGGCTGCGGTAAAGACGGGCGGTGCGGCCGTTTGAGAAAATATCGGAGATCGCGTCATAGACGGCGTCGTCCGGGTCGCGGTAGTCCGGGCGGTGGTAGCCCTCGATGTAGAAGGGCTGCGACTGCTCGCGAATGATGACGCTCTTTTCCGCGAATTGTGTCGGCTCCTGGGTTGTCATCGGTGCGGGCTTGGGGCCGGCGGGGATCTTGTCAAAGTAACGCTCGAGGATAGCCATTGTGGTGGACGCTTTGACGTCGCCGACGACAGCAATAACGATGTTGGACGGAACGTAATACTTTTTGTGAAAAGCGTCTGCCTCGGTCGCGGTGACCTGGGAGATTTCGCTTTCCCAGCCGACGCCGCTGCGACCATAGGGATGTGCGACGTAGGCGGTTGCGAGAAGTTGCTCGACCATGCGGCCGATGGGGGCGGAATCAATGCGCATGCGGCGCTCCTCCTGGACTACGTCGCGCTCTTTATAAAACTCGCGCTCAACGGGGTGCCCGATGCGGCCGCTTTCCATGTAGGCCCAGAGCTCAAGGCGGTTGGAGGGCATGCTCCAGAAATACTGCGTTGAATCTTCGGCCGTGGATGCGTTCAGGCCCTCAGCACCGTTTTGCTCTGCCAGTTGCGCGAAGGCGTTGGGTACGACGTACTTCTCCGCAGTGATCTGCGCGTCTTCAAAGCTTTTCTTGAGCGTTGCTAGCTTTGTAGAATCTTGGCCGACCCTCTTTCGGAACTCGTTATCGTAGGCGGCGTAGGTTTCCTCAACCTTCGCCAGGGCGAGTTTCTCGGCAGGATAGTTGATAGTGCCGATCTCGTCCGTACCCTTGAACGCCATGTGTTCGAACATGTGAGCGAGCCCGCTTTGACCCTGGGGGTCGTCCGCAGAGCCTGCGTTGACGAGGGTGTAATAGCTGAAGACGGGAGCTTCCGGCCGCTCGCACACGATGAGGGTCAGGCCGTTCGGCAACACTTTGACAGTTGTGCGCTTTTCAAAGCTGGCCATATCCTGAGCACTCGAGCCTGCAGCGAAAATGACCGCCGCTGAGCAAATTGCGACCATTCGTATCCATACTTTATGCAAGCGAACTCTCCCTTTTGGTGCTTCGTTCGAAGCTTTACGATACCAGTATCTCGCGTTTCTACGTTGTGAAGGCGCAATGGTCCTGCCTGTCTACCTCCTCCGAGTGGCAATGCTCCAAAGATCGGCTCCGAGGCCGATCAATCCGTAACCAAAGCGCTTCAGGCCGCTTTCAGCGACGGCAGTTACGGAGCCTACGACATTTTGGAGGAACATGGTTCGTGTCCACTGGTTGCGGGTCGCCCCAGGACCGTGACGGAAGCTCACGGCGGCAGCCTGGGCCCAGGCGCCGGACTCGACTGCCTTCAAAAGCCGCGGATAGCCGTTTAGAAGTCCAGCCGGGCCGAGGTTGTAGACCATGTCGAGCAATGCCATTTTCACGCCGTCAGGATAGCTGTCGTATCCGGTCAGATGTGCGCGTAAATCGTCTTCGAAGCCCCTCAGGACGGTTAGCAAGAGGGAATCGATCTCAGGCTTTCCCAGTTCCGGCCCACCCTTGCGGCGGTAGAAGAGAGCTGCCCGGCCCATCGGCAGCGCGTCAACGCGTGAGAACTCGGCTGTAATTTCCTCTTCCGTGGCGCTGCGCTCGCCGAAACAAAACGGGAGCTGCGCGGCCGCGGCGGCATGAGGAAGCATGAGACCGACGCCGACTGTCACCCTGCCGACAGTATCCAGATACATCCAGGGGATAGACCCCTCAAACTCCTCCAGCTTTGCAAGCGATTGCTCAAGATAGGACGCCATGATTCCCACAGCCTAACATCTGAACCGTGTGAATCGAGGGTTTGGAAAATCTCTGCTTGACGAAATGAATGACCATTCAGTAATCTCACGTCCGTCGGGACCAACCCGGCAAACCGGAGTTCAACCAGTATGCGGAGTTCGTCGCAGACGTATCGTCAGATCAATAAAGTTGCAGTTCTGGGAGCCGGGACAATGGGTTCTCGCATTGCCGCTCACGTCGCCAACGCAGGAGTTCCTGTTGTGCTGCTGGACATGGTGCCGCCCGGATTGCCCGCGGATGCGAGCCCGGTGGAGCGCAACAAGTTTGTCCTGTCGGCGATGGATGCGCTCAGGAAATCGAAGCCCGCGGCCTTCTTTTCGGCGGACTCTGCACGGCTGATTGCGCTTGGAAATTTTGATGACGACATGGCTCTGGTCGCCGGATGCGATTGGATCATCGAGGTGGTTGCAGAGAATCTCGAGATCAAGCGCGCACTGCTGGCCAAGGTTTTGCAACATCGGAGGCCAGGGACCATTACGACGACCAACACTTCAGGCCTGCCGATTGCGGATATCGTTGCCGGGCTTGACGGGGACCTGCAGACACACTGGTTTGGAACACACTTCTTCAATCCGCCACGTTACATGCGTTTGCTGGAGATTATTCCGACGCCGGCATCTTCTGCGGAAGATATTGCAGCTGTCAGTCACTTCTGCGATCAGCGCCTGGGCAAGGCGATTGTGCATTCTTACGACCAGCCGAACTTTATCGCAAACCGGATTGGGACCTTCTCGATGGGCAATGCAATCCGTCTGATGATGGCGCAGGGATTGACGATTGAAGAAGTCGATGCGCTGACAGGCTCGCCGCTTGGCTGGCCAAAGACCGGCACGTTCCGGCTAGGCGACCTGGTTGGGGTGGATGTGTTGGCGCATGTGGCCACAAATTTTTCAGCGCAGGCGGCAAAGATCAAGGACGAGCGTCAGGATGTTCAGCTTGCGGGCTTTATCGGCAAAATGCTCGAGAACAAGTGGCTCGGCGATAAGGTCAAGCAGGGGTTTTACAAAAAAGAGGGCACGGATCAAGAGGGCCGTGACCTGCGCCATGTGCTTGATTGGCAGACGCTGGATTACAACCCCTCAACCCGGCCAAAGTTTCCTGCGTTGGAGATGGCGAAGCCGGTTGAGTCGACTGCGGATCGAATCAGGCAGCTATTGCACGCTGATCCTGCGAAGGATAAGGCTGCTGCGTTTTATTGGCCGCTGCTGACTGAATTGTTTACTTATGCGGCAAACCGGATTTCGTCGGATGGGTCGCAACCTGCCCAGGATATTGTTGCGATCGACACGGCAATGAAGACGGGCTTCAACTGGGAGCTTGGACCCTTCGAGATGATGGACGCGGCGGGCGTTCGCGAGACTACGGAGAAGATGCTGGCACAGGGTAAGCTCGTATCGCCGAACGTGGAGGAACTGCTTAAAGCGGGTGGCGAGAGATGGTACCGGGATGACTCTCTCACTCCTGGCGGGCGGCAGTTCTTTGATCCGTTGGTTGGCAGTTATAAGCCCGTGCCCGTGGCTGAGGGTGTTTCGTCCTTCGCGACAGTGAAGAAGGCCAAGGGCGTTTATAAGAAGAATCCCGGGGCGTCGGTGGTTGATCTTGGGAACGGTGTGGGGGGCATTGAGTTGCACTCCAAGATGAACGCTCTGGGCGGGGATATTGTCTCGCTGATTGCTCAAACGCTCAAGCCGTCGTCTGATGCTGTTCGAGACTTTTCGTCTTTCGTTATTACGGGTGATTCGTCCAATTTTTCGGTTGGTGCCAACCTGATGCAACTGCTTCTGTCCGTGCAGGAGGAGGAGTGGGACGAGGTCGAAATGGCCGTGCGACAGTTTCAGAATATGACGCAGGCCATCAAGTTCTGTCCGCGTCCAGTGGTGGTTGCGCCCTACGGGATGTGTTTGGGCGGGGGAGTTGAGATTTCGCTTCATGCCGCGGCTCGCCAGCCTCATGCCGAGCTCTACATGGGATTGGTGGAGGCCGGGGTAGGCCTGATTCCGGGCGGCGGAGGCTGTAAGGAAATGGTTTTGAAGACGATTGAGGCAGGGTCTTCAATTCGTCCGGATGCTCGCGGGGAGGGGGCAGAGATCTTTGAGGCGCTGAAGAAGAACTTCGAGACCATAGCGAAGGCGACGGTGTCGATGTCAGCGGTTGAAGCTCGGGGACTGGGCTTTTTGAAGGCTTCGGATGCGATCACGATGAATCGGGAACGGCTGCTGATGGACGCCGCTATGCGGGCGGCCGCGCTTGCTGAGGCGGGTTACACTGCGCCGATGCCGAGGACGGACATTCCGGCTCCGGGGGAGAATGCCCTGGCCACGCTCAAGCTTGCGGTATGGACGATGCGGCAAGGCGAGTTTATCTCCGACCACGATTCGAAGGTCGCCAATTGGGTTGCTTATGTATTGTGCGGGGGCAAGGTTACACCGGGAACTCTTGTCAGCGAACAGTATCTTTTGGATCTTGAGCGGGAGGCCTTCCTCAATCTTTGCGGAGAGAAAAAGACGCAGGAACGTATCGCTTTCACTTTGAAAACAGGCAAGCCGCTGCGGAACTAGCAACCGCCGTTTTTAAAGCCCGCTTTACTTAGCCGTTGAACTATCGAGGTTTTAGCAATGAACGAGGTCATCATCGCTTCTGCAGTTCGCACCGCCGTTGGCAAGGCTCCGCGGGGAACGCTCCGCACCACACGTCCGGACGACCTTGCCGCCGCTGCCATTACCGGTGCGCTAGAGCGGATTCCGCAGCTAGATAAGCGGGAAGTTGAAGACGTCATCCTGGGCTGTGCGATGCCCGAGGCCGAGCAGGGAATGAACGTTGCGCGGGTCGCGAGCTTTCGGGCCGGTTTGCCGATCACGACGTCCGGCATGACGATCAATCGGTACTGTGCCTCCGGACTGCAGTCGATTGCGATCGCGGCGGATCGGATTCGGGGCGGTTCTGCGGATGTAATTCTGGCGGGGGGTACGGAGAGCATGTCGTATGTGCCGTTTGGCGGGAACAAGATTTCAGTGAACCCGTGGCTGGTGGAAAACTATCCCGGTAGTTATATGTCGATGGGGCTTACTGCTGAGCGGGTTGCGAGTCACTACGGCATCACCCGCGAGGCAATGGATCAGTTTTCTTACGAGTCGCACCAGAAGGCACTTGCCGCGCAAGTGAATGGCAACTTTGACGACGAGATTGTGCCGGTTGAGGTGAAGTCCGCTGTTCCTGGGCCGAAGTCAAAGATCACGTTGACTGCCAATATATTTTCGAAAGATGAAGGGCCGCGGGCCGACACATCTCTTGAGGCCCTGGCCAAGTTGAAAACTGTGTTCCATGCCAAGGGGACGGTCACGGCCGGAAATTCTTCGCAGACTTCAGACGGTGCTGCCGCTGCGGTCGTGATGAGTCGCTCGCGAGCGGATGCACTTGGGATTAGGCCGATGGCTCGCTTTATCGCTTTTGCGTACGCGGGGTGTGATCCGGAAGAGATGGGCATCGGGCCTATTCATGCCATCCCGAAGGTGTTGAAGATGGCCGGGCTATCGCTTGAGGACATTGACGTGTTTGAGCTGAACGAAGCATTTGCCGCACAGTCACTTGCCGTCATCAAGGTGCTGGGCATCGACCCTGCAAAGTTGAATCCGAATGGTGGAGCCATTGCCCTGGGTCACCCGCTTGGGTGCACCGGAGCCAAATTGACCGCAACGATTCTGCGCGAGATGTCGCGGCGTCAGGCCAGGTATGGAATGGTGACGATGTGTGTCGGCGGTGGCATGGGCGCTGCGGGGATCTTCGAGTCCGTCAACTAGTTTTTGGAAACCGTTACACCGTTTTATGAAGGAGTAATCTCATGGCCACAATGACTGCAAATCCCGCTGCAACCCGTACCTCTGGCGGAGCCTTCCTTATTACGAACCCCACGTCGGATTCCTGCTTCTTTCCGGAGGACTTCACCGACGAGCATCGCCAAATCGCCCAGACGACAGCTGATTTTGCCACCAATGAAGTCGTTCCCAACTCCGATGCCATCGAGCATAAGGACTTTGCCGTGACGCGGCGCTTGCTGAAAGAGGCGGCCGACCTTGGGCTGACCGCTGTCGATATTCCTGAGGAGTACGGCGGGTTGGAGATGGACAAGGCGACGAGCGCTATTATCGCCGAGAACATTTCCAAGCAGGGCAGCTTTTCGGTGGTGTTCTCCGCGCACACGGGCATCGGCACACTGCCGCTGGTCTGGTATGGCACCGAGGCACAGAAGCGAAAGTATCTGCCGAAGATTGCTGATGGCACAATGGTCGGAGCGTATGCGCTCTCGGAGTCAAGTTCAGGATCTGACGCTGTCAATGCCAATACGCGTGCAGTGCTTTCCGAGGACGGAAAGACCTACACGCTAAATGGCGAAAAGATGTGGATCACGAACGGTGGGTTCGCCGATCTGTTTACGATCTTTGCGAAGTGCCTGGTTACAGAAGGCAAGGATGCGGGAAAGGAACGGCTTACGGCATTCCTGGTTGAGAAAGGTACACCGGGATTCCGCTCAGGGAATGAAGAGCACAAGCTGGGCATCCGCGGGTCGTCAACTACGCCGCTGGTTCTGACTGACTGCAAGATTCCTGCCGAGAACCTGCTGGGCGAGGTCGGCAAGGGACACCATATTGCATTCAACATTTTGAACGTGGGTCGCTACAAGCTGGGCAATGCAGCAGTCGGCGGGGCGCGCATGGCCTTTAACAACGGACTCAGGTATTCGAAGGAGCGGAAGGCATTTGGAAAGGCGATCTGCGAGTTCGGGCTGATTCAGGAAAAGATAGCGAACATGGCGACAGGAATCTTCGTCGGAGAGGCCTTGTGCTACCGGACCGTGGGGTTGATCGACCAGGCTTTGACTGGCGTGGATAAGAACGACACGAAGGAGATCCAGAAGCAGATCGAGTCGTATGCCGTGGAATGCTCGATTGTGAAGGTGTGGGCCTCCGAGATGCTGGACATGGTCGTCGACGAGTCGCTGCAGATCTTTGCCGGCTATGGATATGTCGAGGAATATCCGGCTGAACGTGCGTATCGGGATGCGCGCATCAATCGCATCTTTGAGGGGACGAACGAGATCAATCGGCTTATTATTACGGGCTGGCTGATGAAGTCGGCGATGTCCGGAAAGCTGGCGTTGATGCCAGCTATCAAGTCGATCATGGATGAGGTGATGAGTGGTCCCAGTGAGAAGGAAGAGCGGATGGGACCACTGGCTGCGGAACACGATCTACTGGCCGCTGCCAAGAAACTGACGCTGTTTGTCGCTGGCTCTGCGACGCAGAAGTACATGCAGAAGATCGCCGACGAACAGGAAGTTATGGGGGCGCTGGCGGACATGATCATGGCGGTATTTACACTGGAGTCCACTATTCTGCGAGCTGACAAGATTGCAACAAAGCAGGGAAGCAGTGCTTCGGCGATTCCGGTTGCCATGGCTCGCATATACGCTGTGCAGGCGATGGAGACGATCGAAAAGTCTGCGCGCATGGTTATTGCAGCCGTCGCGGAGGGGGATATGGCACGGACGCAGTTCGCGATTCTTCGGCGCCTCGGTAAGCATGAGCCTGCCGATACGATTGCGTTGCGCCGGCAGGTGGCGACACACCAGATCAAAGCCGGGAAGTACACGTTGTAGGGTTGGCTTCAGGATTACGGTAATTCCGTACTCCCATTTCCACTGCCCTGAAAGGTGTGCACCAAAAGATAGACCCCCTTACCCAAAAGGCGGGGGTCTTTTCTATTGCCTTTCACAAACCCCGATGCGACCATTTTATTAAGATGACACAAATGCTGCTTTTGCTCCGCAGGCTGGAACTCTCCCTGCTCGCCGTTGCCACGCTTGCGGTCAGCCTGCTTGCTGTACCTGCCCTGGCTCAATCGCGTGTCGCCCTTGCTACGCGATCTCTTGAGTCGCTTGCTTCGACACTAGACGCTGGTCAGATTCCTTCATCGCAGAGGCTGTCGGTTACGCTAACGCTGACTCCAGACGCGGCGCGCGAGGCTTTGCTGGATATATTTTTGGCGGAACTTGGGCAGCCGGAGTCTCCAAGGTTCCATAAGTGGATAAGTCCAAGGGAGTTTGCCGATCGGTACGGCGCCACTCGGGATCAGATGTCTGGCGCTGTTGCCTGGGCCCAGGGGCAAGGCTTGTCTATTGACGGCGTTTCCGGTTCGGGCACAAGAATCAGCGTCTCAGGTTCAGCTTCTCAGTGGGAAGCCGCGCTCGCAATCGAGCTGCATCTGTATCAAGTGGGTGGGGCTCTTTATTTTGCGAACGCGAGTCAACCTTCGCTTCCCATCGGCGTCGCGCCGCTGTTCTCCGCAATCGACGGACTCGATAATCTGCCGGCAAACTCCGTCGTTGCAACAATGCTTGTCGATTCCAGGGGAATAGCTAAAAGTACCGCTATGAACTTTCCGGCGTTGGTGGGAATGGTCGATGCTAACGCAATGCCGATTTTGAGCTTGACGGGGACGTCAACGACGGATGGTCTTTCTGCAAGTCAACTGGCCGAGTATTCCTTGCTGTTTCGCCAGGCCGCCGCTCAGGGGATCACGACGCTGGTTTCGACCACGGCTGGTAACTTTCCCGGAGCGCTTGGGTGGGTTACGGCAGTCGTGCTTCCGGGCGATGCAGTATCGAAGGCAGCTTTGGTAGGCGTGCGACCTGACTGGCAGATGGCGCCAGGGCTTCCCGACAATGACTTGCGAGTGACACCGGATTTGACCGCCTCATCCATGGAACAGTTGGCCAGGACGCTTGCTATCATCGCCGGTGGTAATCGACTTGGAAACATTAATTCAACTCTTTACAGGTTGGCTCCCACTCCTGATCTTTTCCGCCAACCTGATTCTGCACCGGCTGGGACTTGGGAGTCCGCTACCGGACTAGGACTGGTGAACCCCGAGAGGCTTGCGTCTGCTTATCCACGTGGATCTGGATCGAGCACTGTTGCTTTGTCTGTCTCAAGCAACGTGTCTATCCACGGGCAGCCCGTAAGCCTCACTGCAAGCGTTACAGCTGGCACGGCAGGCGCAACGCCGACGGGCACGATCTCGTTCACAACAACGAGCGGTAAGACTCTTGCAAATATCGCACTGGTGGCAAACTCGGCTGTCTACACGACGAATGCTTTTGATGGCGGCATCTACAACATCGTCGCGGTTTACTCGGGCGACAGCACATATGCGTCATCGCAAAGCGCAGCCACGCAGCTGTCCGTGCAGCCGGAGCCATCGGTATTGAGCGTATCGGTCGGTGGCCAAAAGGCAGTGGGGAGTACGTTCAATGTGGTTGTCACGGACTCGGTAAACTATGGAGCTCCCACAGGTCAGATCAATGCTTCCATTACGGGTACGGGATCGAATTATCTGGGGACTCTAAGCCCGCTCAGCAGCACGAGTTCAAGTGCGACACTCAATATTCCGGCGGGTGCGCCCGGCACCATCAACCTTGCGATCACCTGCATGAGTAACGCCAACTATAGCTGCCTGACGCCGTACACGACGACCGTAACGATCTCGAAAGCGACCCCGACGCTCGCTATCTCTTATTCACCGAATCCCGCAATTTCTGGTGGCAGCATCATCCTGAACGCTGTCGTGAGTGGAGCGGGGGTTACGCCGACGCCATCCGGCACGGTTCGATTCTTCGACAATGGCACGCTGCTAAGCACTTCGGCGCTGACCAATGGCAGCACGACCGCGACTGCAACCGCGCCGAATACGAACAGCCACTCGATAACTGCAACTTATGACGGTGATAGCTACTATCTCAGCGTCAGCACCACTGCCGGGTCCAGCACGAGCAGTCCGATCGGGACTTCGACTTCGATCAATTCGTCTGCAAACGTGATCACTCCTGGCCAGAGCATCACTCTCAGTTCCGCGGTAACGCCGACGCGCACGGGTCCCGGAGGCGTGAGCGGCTACGTGCAGTTCTTCGACGGGACAGTTCTTCTTGGGACTGCGAGCGTGGTTTCGAGCAACGCAACCTTGTCGACTTCTGCTCTTTCCGGTACGGTCAGCCATTCGATAACGGCCGTCTACTCCGGGGACTCCTACTACTCTCCCAGCACGTCGTCAACGATCACGGTGGGCAAAACGCCGGTGCAGGTCGCGACGACGACTGCGTTGACGTCGTCGGCTACGGTTGTTGTAGTGGGGCAGAGCATCACCTTGAGCGCGAACGTTGTTCCCGGGAGTGCTTCTACATTTAGCCTGACGGGTACGGTCCAGTTCCTTGATGGCACTACTGCTCTAGGGACGGTAGGCGTGTCTTCAAACCTGGCGGCCTACTCCACCACTCTCCTCTCGGGGACTGTCAGTCACATTATTACGGCGGTCTACTCCGGAGATGCGAACTTCAGCGGGAGCACCTCACCTGCTGTAGTCATAGGGAAGGCCGTTGCGCTTGTGCCAACGACCGTAATACTGACCTCATCAGCCATCGGCATCAGTGCGGGGGAGATTATCACGTTCAGGGCAACGCTGATCCCATCCGGCACCGTTCCAGCCATTCCCATGGGGACTTTTCAGTTCTTCGATGGAACCTCTATCCTGGGTTCGGCAGCGGTGACTGGGAATGCCGCTTTCCTGACGACCTCGAGCCTAACGTCGCTGGGCAGTCACACGATCACGGTAGGGTATTTGGGCGATGCGGTCTTTGCTGCCAGTTCGTCTAGTGGACTCACAGTTATGGTGGGTTCCGGGCCGACCTCCAGCGTCACCCTTACGTCGAGCGTACCAAATGCTCTGGCGGGTCAGGATGTGGTGCTGACGGCGCTGGTTGCGGGGTCCAACGGCGCTGGAATCACTCCTGGGGGAAGCGTCTCGTTTTACGCGACCGGGGTGACGCCTCGACTGCTTGGGACTGTGCAGGTTGGAGCGGCTGGTCAGGGTTTGTCACAAGCTGTTCTCTCGACCACTGGTCTTCCAGGTGGATTCCTGACCGTCTACGCTTTTTATAGTGGCGATGCGAGCTTTGCTTCCGCTTCTTCCAACCTCATATCGCTCACGATTGCGGATTACAACCTCAATTTTAATCCGCCAAGCCTGACGCTTACGCGGGGTCAAAGCGGTCAGTCGACCGTAACGGTGGGCCTGGTTGGTGGTTTTATCGGGACCACCAGCCTCGGCTGCACGCCTGCACCCAATATGTTGATGACCTGCTCCTTCAGTCCGACAATCGTGACGAGCGGTGGGACCTCCATCCTGACCGTCAATAGCACGGCACCAAAGGTAGCTGTGAGAGGTTCGAGTCCATTTGGGCGTCTGCCTGAGGGAGTGGCCGGAGGGCTTACACTTGCCGGACTTTTCTGTCTGTTTGTTCCACGGAAGCATCGGCTTCGCTTACCGGCAATCCTTTTGCTCTTGCTGAGCCTTGGACTGACTTCGGCGATCGGTTGCATGGCAGGGAATACTCCGTTTGGTTTGCCTAACGCCGATGGCACCCCGCTCGGTAGCACGATCCTGACTCTCAGCACTGCCGGATCCGACAACACACATTCTGTTCGTCACAATTACTCGTTTCAAGTGAACATGCAGTGATGAGAGCAGGGTTCCGCGCTTCTTGGTAAGCCGCAACTAATCCTGAAAGATCCCGTTTAGAGTAGTGTCGTCGCGGGGGAAGATTCGTCTACTCACAGGTTGAGTATCGATCTTCTTCCACCCGAACTACGTCATTCAGGACCTAGCCCAATGTCAAAGCGCCTCGCATCCTTCCTCGCTGCGGCAGTTATCTTTCTTGCGACGCTGACCGCCAGCGCACAAAATCGCATCACGCAAATGGGTGTCGCGAACAGCGCTCCGGTCGATATTCCGAACACGGTGGACCCGCGTGCTCGTCTGGCGACGGATCTCGGCGTGATTCCCGGAGACACTGCTTTCAACTCGGTCACTCTCCGTTTCAATATGACGGAGGCGCAATCTGGGGCATTGGATCAGCTTCTGAGTGACCTGCAAAATCCGAAGTCTCTCCGCTACCATCAGTGGCTCACGCCGGAGACGTATGCGACCCAATTTGGCTTGAGTGAGGCGGACCTTGCAGCGGTGACGGCATATCTGCATTCGCAGGGCCTGACCGTAACGTCGGTTGCAAGGAGCCGTAGCTTTGTGACGGTCTCGGGGACTGCAGCACAGATCGGCAAAGCCTTCGGCACCAGTCTGCACAATGTTTTGTTCAATGGTGAGCCGCATATCGCCAACCTGAACGACCCGCGGCTGCCGGCTCCCATTGCGGGAGTGACGCGCGGGATCACGGGCCTTAACGATTTCCGGCTCAAACCGCGGGTTAAAGCCCACCAGGTTCTGGCCCCAAGCTACACGTCTTCCACTTCCGGCAATCACTTCCTGGTCCCCGGGGACATCTACACGATTTACGACATCAACCCGTTGCTAACGAATTCGGTCAACGGTACAGGCGTAACAATCGCGGTCATGGGCCAGACCGATATCTCGCTTACCAGTGCCGCGGCGTTTCGGTCAGTCTCTGGGCTACCGGCTAATGCACCCACCGTGAAGCTTTATGGGAAAGATCCAGGAGTTTCTACAAGCGATCTTGATGAAGCACTGCTCGACGTCGAGTGGTCCGGTGCAACTGCGCCGGCGGCATCGATTTTGTATGTCAACTCAACTGACGTGGTCGCCGGATCGCTGACACACGCAATCGACGACAACCTTGCGCCAATTATTACGATCTCTTATGGAAATTGTGAAACGGGTTTCGGCGCGTCCAACCTGTCAATCTACAATGCGTTGTTTCGCCAGGCGAATGCGCAGGGGCAGACAATCGTCGCTCCGTCTGGCGACTCCGGAGCTACGGACTGCGACTATAAAGTCACGTCCGCGGTTGGCGGACTTGCGGTCGACTATCCGGCTAGTTCGCCCAACGTCACGGGTGTCGGTGGAACGATGTTCAATGAGGGGTCCGGAACTTACTTCAACGCCACGAATGGCAACTACTCGGGATCGGCCATCTCGTACATTCCGGAGACAGTATGGAATGAAAACACCTCATCGAGCGCTTCGCTGGCAGCGAGTGGTGGCGGTGCCAGCGCGTTTTTCGTGAAGCCGGCATTTCAGACGGGGACTGGCGTGCCCAACGACTTCTCGCGCGATGTT
>JAYVZP010000093.1:0-66976 GCA_043783275.1 Rhodanobacteraceae bacterium | reverse complement strand
AGCGATACATTGCACCTTGACCTCATCGCCGTCAACATACGGGTTGACCCGGGCGAATCGCAAAGGCGTATCGCCGGTCGGCGTTCTTGCCCAACTTGCAAACGGGTCTACAACACGTACTCGCATCCGTCTAAAGTCAAAAACATATGTGACTTCGACGGCAGTGCTCTGGTTCAGCGTTCCGATGACACCGAAGCGGCCTTCGTAGAGCGCATGGAGGCTTACAAGAATCAGACTGCTGCTGTGATTGCCCATTACTGGGGCCACGGTCGATTCGCCGAAGTTGACGGCACCCGATCAGTTTCCGAAGTCGCTGACGCCATTCGTAGAGAACTTGTGGCCCTTCGTGCAGCCACAAAGCAGGTCGTTTAGATATGCCGATCATAATCAAGACTCCGCAGGAGATCGAGAAAATGTATCGCTCGGGCCAGATTCTGCGTCAGGTTCACGAGCACATTCGGCCCTTGGTCGTTGCCGGTGCATCCACTTTGGACCTGGAGATTGCCGCCAACGAAAAGATTGACTTCTTCGGTGCGAAAGCAGCTTTTAAGGGTTACCACGGATTTCCAGCCGCGCTCTGCACCTCGCTCAATGAACAGGTCGTCCACGGCATGCCTAACGACAAGACGATCCTCAAGGAAGGCGATATTCTGTCGATCGATTGTGGGGTCATTATGGACGGTTTTTACTCTGACGCTGCCGTGACCTACGCAATCGGAACTCCCATACCGACGGTTAGACGGCTTCTAGAGGTCACCCAGCATTCCCTTGAGGCGGCGATAGAGCAGGCCCATGTAGGCAACCGTCTCTTCGATATTTCCGCCGCTGTACAGGAAATTTGCGAGGCGGAGGGTTTCGGTGTCGTCCGCGAATTCGTCGGCCACGGGATCGGCAAGGCCATGCACGAAGAGCCCCAGGTCCCTAACTACGGCGTTCGGGGTAAAGGACCCCGGCTCAAAGCTGGAATGGTTCTCGCCATTGAACCGATGATCAATATCGGTAAACCTGAGGTGAAAGTGTTGAAGGATGGCTGGACCGCGGTAACGGTGGACGGCAGTTACAGTGCGCATTTTGAGCATACGGTCGCCATAACCGTAGAAGGACCCAAGATTCTTACCCGTTAGGAAGGTGGTCTCACGTGACAACCTCTCACGTGTAGGCTAGTATAAAGAGTGGCAGTAAGTCCCAACGCAATCATAAGGAGATCCGTTTGTCGAAGGAAGATGCAATTGAAGTGATGGCAGTGGTCGTCGAGACGTTGCCAAATGCCATGTTCAAAGTGGAGCTCGAGAACAAGCATCAGGCTCTTGCGCACGTCTCGGGGCGCATGCGCAAGAACTTCATCCGCATTCTGCCCGGCGATCGAGTCGCAATTGAACTAAGTCCGTATGACCTAAACCGCGGCCGGATTGTATACCGCTACAAGTAAAGCGAGCGTCGCCGGTAGTTTACAGCCATTCTGAGCCCACCCAAATGTTTGTAAATGTGCGCGTTCAGGCTCGCTATGTGCAAAAAACAGTAACATTGAAGGGATTCATAGATGAAGGTTCGCGCGTCCGTAAAGAAGATCTGTGACAAGTGCAAAGTAATTCATCGCCGTGGCGTTGTTCGCGTCATCTGTGAGAATGCTAAGCACAAGCAGCGCCAAGGCTAATTGTGGCCTCTGGAATTATCGGCCCCGCCCAGGCTAGTTAGCCGAAATAAAGGCTTGCGTTGAACCTCGGCGTCCACCCCGCAACCCGTTCACTTCGTTCCCGGCCAGCCCGCGAACCAAACCGAAAAGGACTTCACATGGCACGTATTGCCGGAGTCGACGTACCCAATAACAAGCAGGTACGCATCGGCCTCACTTATATCTTTGGCATCGGAGATTCTCGCGCAGCGAAGATCCTCACCGAAGCCGACATAGATCCCGTCGTCAAAGTCGGTACGCTTGATGAGGATCAACTCAACACTATCCGTCAGATCATCGAAAAGCAGGGCCAGATCGAAGGCGACCTCCGGAAGGAGATTTCGCTCAACATTAAGCGCCTAATCGAGATTCAGTCTTACCGTGGTCTCCGTCATCGCCGCTCGCTGCCCGTTCGCGGCCAGCGCACCCACACTAACGCTCGCACGCGCAAGGGTCCCCGTAAGGGAACGGTTGCCGGCAAGAAGAAAGCGACCAAGTAAATGGCGAAGACGCAAAATCAGCAGAAAAGCGGTAAAAGCGCATCCGGCAAAGGGAAGAAGTTCAAGAAGCGCGAACGCAAGAACGTCCCGTACGGTCTCGTATTCATCCAGGCTTCTTTCAACAACACCATTGTTACCATCACGGACCAGACCGGCAACACGATCAGCTGGAAGTCCTCTGGTTCACTAGGCTTCCGCGGTTCGCGCAAGGGAACACCCTTTGCCGCGCAGCAGGCAGCAGTCGGTGCAGCTAACGGCGCGCGCGAACACGGTCTTCGCTCGGTCGACGTGCGCGTATCGGGTCCCGGCTCGGGTCGTGAGTCCGCCATCCGCGCCCTTGCGACGGCTGGCATTGACGTTCGGTCTATCCGTGACGTTACGCCCATGCCTCACAACGGCTGCCGTCCTCCCAAGCGCCGCCGCGTTTGATTGCTTTCTCATGCGTGCAACCCATGTCTCGATGCTGGAGTCTGGGTTGCACTTGAGCTCATCTTCCACGGATCCCGACGAAGCGCGAAGCCTGCGTGTAAACGGATCGACACTCGAATCAGGAGATATTCAATGGCACGTTATACAGGACCCGTCTGCCGCATGTGCCGCCGTGACGGCGTCAAGCTGTTTCTCAAAGGACCAAAATGTTTTACCGAGAAGTGCCCCGTTGAAAAGCGGAACTTCCCTCCAGGCCAGCATGGGCAGTCGCGCAAGGTCAAGAAGGTTGTGGGCTATGGTCTTCAACTCCGTGAGAAGCAGAAAGCCAAGCGCATTTACTTCACGCTTGAGACTCAGTTCCGCGCCTACTATCAGAAAGCTTCTAATAAAAACGGTGTAACCGGCGATTTGCTCCTGCAGCAGCTTGAGACGCGTCTGGACAACGTCTGCTACCGCATGGGCCTCGCCACAAGCCGCCGCCAGGCCCGCCAGATTGTTCGCCACGGCCACGTTCAGGTCAACGGTCGTAAGGTGAACATTCCGTCCTTCCAATGCAAGGTAGGCGACGAGATCATGGTCCGCGAAGGTTCCAAGGCGCTGGGCATTCTGGAAACCGCTAAGGACTTTGCCGGTGGTCTGCAGGCGGTCACCTGGATTGACATCAACCGCGACACGCTGTCTGGCAAAATTATCTCCCTGCCAAAGCGTGAAGACATCCAGTTGCCAGTCAACGAGCAACTGATCGTCGAACTTTACAGCAAGTAATTTCAAGTTTGGGTGCCCCACGTCTTGAGTCTTAGGTGTGGGCGATTACCCGCTTAGTACCAACTTTGCAGCCTAACCGCATCATCCACCAGCCGCAAAATGCATCGCGACTGCAATGGAAAAGGAGAAACACCCTATGCTTTGGAGAGGTTTTCAAAAGCCCAAGCGTCTCGCCGTCGAGAACGACACCCTTACCCCCAAATACGGCAAGTTCAGCGCACAGCCCTTTGAGCGCGGCTTTGGTACCACGATTGGCAACGCGCTCCGCCGCACGTTGCTTTCGTCCATCGAGGGAGCTGCCGTTACCGCCGTTCGCATTGAAGGCGTCCTGCATGAGTTTCAGTCCATCACCGGCGTTGTCGAAGACGCGACCGATATCATCCTGAATCTCAAGCAGATCCCATTCAAGCTCAATGGAGACGGTCCAAAAGCCCTCTACCTGCGCTCGGACGTAGCCGGCATCATTACATCCGGCATGATCGAGGCCGACGGTGACGTCGAGATCCTGGACCCGAACGTGTACGTCTGCACTATCTCCGAGGGTGGAAAGATCGACATGGAGATGCGCCTCAAGCGTGGCCGTGGCTATATTTCTGCGGACAAAAATTTTGACGGCGACCTCGGACTTGGTTTCATCCCCGTGGACTCGGTTCACTCACCGGTCCGCAAGGTGAATTACATTGTTGAGGCAGCTCGTCTTGGGCAGATCACCGACTACGATAAGCTTTCCATTGAGATCTGGACCAACGGCACCGTGCTTCCGGCAGACGCTCTTGGCCTTTCGGCCAAGCTTTTGAAGGATCATATGACCATCTTCATCAACTTTGAAGAGGAGATGGAGGCCGGTCACGACGGCGGTCTGGATGGTCCTTCGATCCGCAACGAGAATCTTAACCGGTCGGTCGAAGAGCTTGAGCTTTCTGTGCGCAGCTACAACTGCCTCAAGAACGCTAATATTGCTACGATTGGCGAACTCATCCAGAAGACTGAAGCCGAGATGTTAAAGACCAAGAACTTCGGCCGTAAGTCCCTGAACGAGATCAAGGAAATACTGGCGCAGATGGGCTTGTCGCTCGGCATGAAGATCGACGAGAACGGCAACCCTGTCCCCGGACCCACGTCTGTTCTTCCCGCCGCTACCCTTGCAGCCAGCTACGGCAGCTTCGATGATGACGACGAGGATGAAGATGAGGACGAAGAGGATGAAATCAACCCCGCTAACGAGCCAGAAAACTTCTAACTGAGTTGTCCGAGGTCAGGGCTAGTTCCTGGACCTCGGAACTACTTCGCTGCTTTTGCAGCGACCCTGTACCATCCGAGTCCTGCAGAAGCAGGAATCGAAGGAGACTATACCATGCGTCATCGTAATGGCGGCTTCAAGCTTGGCCGCAATACATCCCACCGTCGCGCGATGCTGCGCAACCTCGTTACCTCGATCATTGAGCACGACCGTGTCGAGACGACCATTACGAAGTGCAAAGCTTCTCGCCCTATCGTCGAGAAGATGATCACGCTGGGCAAGCGCGGTGACGTTCATGCTCGCCGTCAGGCTCTTGCCTATTTGATGACTGACGCGTCCGTAACTCGGCTATTTTCAGTTGTGGCGCCGCGTTACAGCAGTCGCCCTGGTGGTTATCTCCGCATCGTCCGTACTTACACCCGCAAGGGTGACGCGGCCGAGATGGCCGTCATCGAGCTCCTCGGAGCCGAGACCGAGCTGAATGAGAAGGCAATCAAGCGCGCAGAAGCCCGTACCAAGAAACGCGAAGAGCTTGAGAAGCAACTGGCAGAGCAGAACCCGGGTGAAGCCGGGGACCCGAACGCAGAGGTCTAACACTTCGTCAGAAATACAAACCCCCACAACCGCACACGGGATGTGGGGATTTGTGTTTCTGCAGGTTTAGCGCTTGATTAGAAACATCACCCAGCTCGCGGCAATCGTTCCGCCAACGAAGACCGCGAAGCAGAATGCTCCGAAGCGGATCATCATCCTCGGCTCCGCGCGCTGCGTGATGCCGAAGACGATCGATGTAAAGAGCGCAAACACAAGAACTGCGCTGAAATGACTAAGCATCAGGACGCCTTCCTTCCGTTTGCCAGCGAGTGCGCATCCACCGCTGAGATGATGTTCAGCAAGCCGGCGACGACGATGAACTTCGTACCGTAGTCCGCGGTTGCAAGGAGGACGCTTGAGTGGCCCCAGTCAAATGTCCGCGCCAGGACATAAAGAATGCCTGAGCCAAGCTGGCCCGCGAAGCCCAGAATGTCGAGCAGGTCGCCAGTGTTCGGACTGTACACCTTACCCTGGAGTGCAACGCCGACGGCGAACATGCCGATGATGGAAATCATCAAGAGTCCCCCGCGGATGGGCTTCTTCAGCAGGAAATGTCCCGCGCCGGGCACAATCCATCCGGCGATTAGGCAAAGAGTGGGATGGACGGAGGCGCTGGCTCCGGAGCGGGCAGCAACTTGAACTTGGGTCGTCATTTAGCTCCAATCATAGCAGTTTGGAGTACGTGCTCAGAGCCGTAAAAGTTCAGTTTGAGCAGGACCAGTAACGACTGCACGGCCAGGCAGAGCGATCATATCGACCTCGCTCCGAATACCAAATTCTCCCGGAAAGTAGATGCCCGGCTCAACCGAAAAACAAGTGTTTGGAAGAATCAAGCGCTCGTCATGCGTCTCCAGGTTGTCAAGATGCGCGCCTGGGCCATGAAGATCAGTGGCAATGTTGTGGCCTGTGCGGTGCGTAAACGAGGAGCCGAAGCCGGCGGCCGCAATAACGTTGCGTGCGGCATCATCGGCTTGCCAGCCGGCGATGGGATGATCCGTTGCGAATGCCTGTTGCACGGCGCGGATAGAGGCGTCTCGCGCATCACGGACTGTGTTGAAAACGAGTCGTTCGCGCTCGGTCGGTGTACGGCCGATGACGCCTGTCCACGTAATGTCGTACCAGACGGCTTCCGATCGATTAGCCAGCTTTGCCCATATGTCGATGAGGACGAAGTCACCCTGGCGTATCGAACGGGATGTCACTGCGCTGGGTTCATAGTGTGAGTCCGCCGAGTTCGCTCCGACACTCACGTTTGGCCCATGGTCTGTGAAGAGTCCAGCCCGCTCGATACTCTCTCTAAGGAAGTTGACAATTGAAAACTCGTCGGTTCCGCTGCCTTTGGTTGCGTCGCTGATGCGGTTCCAGCCAGCCTTAAGGACTTCGTCCAGCTTCTGCTGAGCGGTGAAGTGGGTGGCAATCTGAGCTTCCGTTAGCACAGCTTCGAATTGGCTGATCAGGTCCGCCGAACTCACGATATCCTTGCCAAACCCACGAATCAGCTCAATTGTGCCGGCGTCGACCATTGATACGTACATGATTGCGTTCCGCGGGCTGTACTGCATGGCGATCTTTGTCGAGCCCTGAAGCATCGATTGCAGTTGGCCCTCAAGCTCTTGCCACGAGCTGTACTCGCGCCTGCTCCCGGGGAGGGAATCGAGCTTGCCGGATTCAATGCGGTGATTCAGTTTCTTGGGTTCGCCGCTCGCCGGAATGAAGTAGAACCAGCGTCGCGACACAAAGGCATCTTCATTCAGGCCCAAGATGCGATAGGCAAGCGGATCTCGATGGTGATGGTCGTAAAAGAGCCAACCATCGAACTTTGCATCACGTAAGGCAGACTGGATTGCTTCGAGTTTCACTTTGCCACCTTATGGGTTGTGTCATCTTTCGGTAGATACTGTCTGCTTGTGGACGCAAAGACTAGGATCCTGCAAAAATCCAGTGCGTTTTGGCGTCCCCGAGAGTTAGCTAATCATCGCACCCGAAGTACAGAAAATTGTAGTTCCGCAAGGGGCAACACCCAAGAATGCTAAAAATAGGGATCTCGAAAATGAGGATCGTGGGGCGCTGTCAAATAGTTTGCCTGCGTGGAAATCAGTTAGGACTGTCCGATTAGACCTTGCTTTTTCACAACTAAAAGACTACAACTCTCGCAGGGTTACAAATAATGGCAGGGTTTGTTGCTGTGCTTCAATTGGACCCGTCCCCTGCAAATGAGTCTAGCTCTTCGCCGCATAGGCTCCGCTGTTTTCGATTTATTGAATTCATGCAAGTCAGGCCTTCCTGAACGATAGAAATGGTCTGGAGGAAAGTTATGTCTAACTGCGACTCTTGCTCTGAGACGGGTACACATCCGTTCTGCAACTTGAGTGCCAGCGCTAAGGCTTTCTTTGATCAGTCTGTCGTCGGAGTTGAATACCCACGAGGCGGCGTTCTTTTTCGTGAAGGTGAGAAGGGCCACGCCGTATATGTGATCTGTTCTGGCAGCGTAAAGCTATCAACGACATCAATTGAGGGTCGCACCCTTATCCTGCGGGTTGCGCAGCCCGCAGATGTACTTGGAATAACCGCTGCGCTGGCGAACGGTGATTTCGAGATAACAGCCGAGGCCATTGACACTTGCCGCGTCTCTCTCTTGAGTAGGGCGGACCTGAGTCACATGCTCCAGAACTATGGAGGGGTGAGTCTAGCGATCGCTAAAGCTCTTGCTACCGAATATCAGGCCGCCTTCGACGAAGTTCGGATGATCGCATTGTCCGGGTCCGCGAAAGGAAGGCTTGCAACCCTGATCCTGAAGTGGGCCGTGACCAATGAACGACTCCCCAGTCCCTCCCCATTCCTCAAGATGTCGCTGACTCACGATGAACTTGCTGGGATGACGGGGACTTCCCGTGAGACGATGACCCGCGCCCTCAGCCAATTGCGCCGGGATAAAATCATCGCACTCCACGGGGTGGTTCTGACGGTACTTAATCCGGCTGCGTTGCAACTCTATTCCGACTCATAAAACCCTCATCCGCAGTCTGTAGCCAAGCAAAAAGACCAGGACGAATTGTCCCGGTCTTTCTGCTTGGCCTTTGGTAGCTTATGCGTTGGCGGTTGCTTCGACCGCTGCTGCGGCCGCTGCTCTTTCCTTCTCGACCTTCGCTTCCTTTCGGACTTCAGCGGCGTTCCGACCCAATTCATCGGCAAGCTGCTCTGTGGTGTAGGTCTCGATAATGTCGCCCACGCGGATGTCCTTGTGGCCGGCAAGATCGATACCGCACTCGACGCCGTCGCGGACTTCGGAGACGTCTTCCTTGAAGCGCTTGAGAGACGAGATCTTGCCCTTCCAGACCTCGACGCCTTCGCGCATAAGACGTGCTTGTGCAGAGCGCTTGATGAGGCCGTCGGTGACGCGGCAGCCAGCGATCTGGCCAACTTTGGTGATCTTGAAAACGTTGAGAACTTCGGCGCGTCCAGCGTAGTTTTCCTTGAAGACCGGTTCGAGCAAGCCATACATGGCCTTGGTAATCTCGTCGCGGAGCTCGTAGATGATGCTGTGAAGGCGAATTTCGACGTTTTCGCGAGCGGCGACCTCTGCCGAATTGCGATCCGGACGGACGTTGAAGCCAATGATGATGGCATTGGACGCGGAGGCCAGGAGCACATCCGATTCCGTAATGGCACCGACTCCGCTGTGCAGCACGCGGACCCGAACCTTCTCGGTGGACATGTGGTTAAGGTCTTCTGCGATGACTTCAACCGAACCCTGAACATCGCCCTTGACGATGACGTTCAGGTCCTTGACGCCAGCCTGTTTGATCTGTTCGGCCAGGCCTTCCAGCGAGACGCGGGAGGACTTGGCTAGCTGCGCCTCGCGCTCCTTCATCTTGCGGTAGCTTGCGATGCCCTTGGCCTTGTCGCGATCCGCCATTACCAGGAAGGTATCGCCGGCGTCCGGCATGCCTTCCAGCCCCAGGATCTCGACAGGGGTCGACGGACCAGCCTCTGTAATCGGGCGTCCACGATCATCAAACATGGCGCGAATCTTGCCGAAGGTGTTGCCGACGATGTAGGTGTCGCCGGTGCGAAGCGTACCGTTCTGCACCAGGACACTGGCAACCGCACCGCGACCGCGATCCAGCTTGGCTTCGATAACAGTACCAACTGCAGGACGGTCAGGCTGAGCCTTCTGCTCGTTGACGTCGGCGACGAGGCAGATCATCTCCTCAAGCTTATCCAGGTTTAGACGCTTCTTCGCCGATACTTCGACGAACTCCGTGTCGCCGCCCTGGTTGGAGGGCTGCAGACCACGTGCGGCAAGCTGCTGGATGACTTTGGCCGGGTTAGCGTCTGGTTTGTCGATCTTGTTGACGGCCACGATGATCGGCACGTTCGCGGCGCGGGCGTGGTCGATCGCCTCAAGCGTCTGAGGCATGACGCCGTCGTCTGCTGCAACCACGATGACGACGATGTCAGTGACTTTTGCTCCGCGAGCACGCATACGGGTAAAGGCTTCGTGACCCGGGGTATCGAGGAATACGATTTCGCGACCAAACGCAGGGCTATCTGGTTTGGTGATTTTGACCTTGTATGCGCCGATATGCTGGGTGATGCCTCCGGCTTCGCCACCGGCGACGTCGGTGGAGCGAATCGCGTCGAGCAGCGAAGTCTTACCGTGGTCGACGTGACCCATGACTGTAACGACCGGCGAGCGAACGACCTCGACCATTCCGGTGGTGTCTTCGAGGAAGCCTTCAATGGCTTCGTTCTCGAGCTGCTCTTCTACCGTGATGACCTGGGCATCGGCGCCGAACTGGCGGGCGACATCCTTGACCAATTCGCCTTCCAGCGACTGGTTGACCGTGACGAGAACGCCCTTCATCAGCAGGACGGCGATAAGATCCTTACCGCGAACGTCGAGCTTCTCTGCAAGATCCTTGACCGAGATGCCTTCCGTGACCGTAATGGTTTTAGTGATCGGCACCGGCTCGCGGGACATCTGCATGCCACCGTAACGTGGTGGCGGTTGGAAGCCCTTCATCGGGCCTTCCTTCACCTTCTCGTAGCGCTGGCCGCCACGGCGCTGGCCGGGCCGTGCGGGACGAAGACCGGTCGGCGGGGCACTGCCTTCAGGCGCGCCCGGGGCTCCGCCTGGACGCGGCGGAAATCCGGGACGGGCAGGGAAGCCAGGACGCGCGCCAGGAGTGAAGCCAGGGCGCGGAGGTCCGCCAGGACCACCAGGACCGCCCGGAAAAGTGCGCGTTGGGTGCATTGGTCGGCGTGCGCCGGGAGCCATACCAGGTGCGCTGGAGGTAAATCCTGGTCGCTGACCAGGTGCGAAGACCCCGGGAGCCGAACCCGGTCCAGTACGGGGACGCTCAAAGATAGGACGACCGCGCGGTGCCGCTCCGGGAACCGGTGGGGGTGCGGTATAGATGGGGCGCGGGCCGGTCTGAGGCATGACCACGCGGCGGGCCGGAGGTGCAGGCGGTGCTGGCGGCGCCGGAGGTGTTGCAGCCACAGACTCTTCAGGAGCCGCAACAACGGACTCCGGGGCGGGAACATGCACTGCCACTACCGGAGCAGCGGGTGCGGTTGCCATAACCGGCTTCGGCGGTGCGGCAACCACCACAGGAGCGGAAGACATTGGTTTGCCGAGCACACCAGGCGCCGTGCCGAGCGGCGGACGTGCGACAACTGCGCCGGTTGGCGGACGGCTTGCGATCGCCGGCTTGGTCCCCGGTGCGCGAGCACCGGAAGGCTGGGCTGGAGGAGGTGGGGGAGCTACTATGCGCGCACCCTGGTTCGGCAAGGGAACAATGCGGCGCGGGGCCGGGACGGCGGGGGGCGTCGGGCGCGCGGCCGGTGCAGAGACCGCAGCCTGTACCGCAACAGGTGCCGCGACGATTGGTGCCGGGGCTTCAACTGGCGCAGTAGCTACAACTGATGCAGACGCAGCCACAGAGGCTTCCACCACAACTGGAGCAGGAGTCGGCGGCGGCGGTGCGACAGCCACTACGGGTCGCGCGGGTAGGGGAGCAAGCACGGCGACGGGACGTCCTGTAACTGGGGGCATTACAGTCACGGACGGAGCTACAGCTGCGGCAGGGCGCTGGTACGGAGCATTCTTCGCTGCGGCCTCGGCGTTCTTGCGCTCCAGGATCGCGCGCATGGCATCACCGGGTTTGGACACCTTGGAGAGGTCGAACTGCGGCCGGTTGGAGGCGGGTTGGGTCTTGGGGGTGGTCCCGCTGCGGTCGCCCTTGAAGTAGGCCCGAACGCGTTCGGCCTGGTCCTCCTCAATAGAGGAGGAGTGGGTCTTGCCGGACACGCCAATGGCTTCGAGCGCGTCCAGAATGGGGCGGCTCTTTACTTCGAGTTCACGTGCCAGATCGTTGATTCTAACTTTGCTCATCCGTCCCTTTTATCGCTTCCTTCTGCGCCGTTTAGCCGTTCATACGAGCCTCGTTCGAAGTGGAAGTCGCGTTGTACTTATTATGGCTGAAAGCTGTAAAAATACTGTAATTGTTCGAGAAAATGATGGCGAGAGGCTCAGAAAGCCTGCCCTAGCCACGGTCGTTTCCGTCGGTATCGATGGTCTCCTCGGAGACTTCCTGTGACTCATCCACCAGCGTGTCTATGGAGTCGTTATCGAGTTCAATCTGCTCTTCGCGGCGGTCTGCATCGGTGTATGCGTCGGAGGCGGATTCACGATCCTCGGCTTCAACGATGTCTTCCGTGGAGAAGCCGTGTAACTCGACCGGTGGCTCGCCCAGAGCAGCAGCTTCAGCAAGGATTTCTTCGGGGGTCTTGGACATAGAACTTGTCTCCGGGGTGTTCGTTAGGGTTTCAATCGCGGCCATGGGAACCGGGCGCTCTTCGCCTTCCTCATACTGGCCGAAGTAATGGCGAACCGCGACCGAGATCTTCTCCACGGACTTTTCGCCGATACCCGGGACCTCTCCGAGCTCCTCCGCGGTCATGTCGGCTAGTGCTTCGACAGTTGTAATACCGGCTGCGATGAGTTTTTCGAGGACATGCTCGCCAAGTTCTGTAACCAGCTCAATCGGAGTGGAGGGGCCGCCCGACATGGCCGATATCTGCTGCTCGACCTCCTGACGCTTCTCTTCCTCTGATTTGATGTCGATCTTCCAGTTAAGAAGTTTTGCAGCAAGCCGCACATTCTGGCCCTTCTTGCCGATCGCAAGTGAAAGCTGCGTATCGTCCACGATGACTTCGATTTGCTTGTCATCCAGATCGACAATGGAGACGCGCGAAACCTTTGCGGGCTGCAGAGCTTTCTCGGCGAAAGTCGTGATCTCTTCGGAAAATTCAATAATGTCGATCTTTTCGCCGCGCAGTTCACGGATGATCGATTGAACGCGCATGCCCTTCATGCCCACGCAGGCACCGACTGGATCGACGTCCTTGTCGCGGCTCATGACGGCAATCTTGGTACGCTCACCGGCTTCGCGTGCTATGGCGCGGATGCTGACGGTGCCGTCGTAAATCTCGGGAACTTCCGACTGAAACAGGTTCTGCACCAGTGCCGGGGCAGCGCGGGAGACGATGACCTGCGGGCCCTTGGCGGCGCGATCAACGCGCAGCAGTACCACGCGGACGCGCTCGCCGACGGCGAACTGCTCCAGCCGTGACTGCTCGCGCTTGGGCATGCGGGCTTCTGCCTTGCCGAGATCGAAGATGACATCCATGGGTTCGAGACGCTTTACCGTGGCGTTGAGGACCTCACCGGCACGGTGGTTGTACTCATTGAAAACGGTGTCGCGCTCAGCTTCGCGGACTTTCTGGAAGATGACCTGCTTGGCCATCTGCGCGGCAATGCGGCCAAGAGGACTAGTGTCTTTGTAGAAGCGGAGTTCACCGCCGACCTCAACTTCCGGAGCAAGCTCGCGCGCTGCGTCCAGGGTAAGCTCATTGGTCTCATCGGTAACGAGTTCGGGTGTATCGACCACGGTCTTGTAGACGTAGGCGCGAATCTCGCCGGTTTCACGGTCCATCTCGGCACGCATGTTTTCCTGCGTTTTGTAGTACTTACGGGTCGCCAGGGCGATAGCGTCCTCAATGGCGGCGACGACAATCTCGGGCTCAATGCCCTTTTCCCGGCTCAACGTCTCAATCGATTGATAAAGAACACTACTTGCCATAAATACACGCCCTTCTAAGCTGTTTGCTCTTTATATCTGCGACTAGATTTCAGCAATGAGGTTTGCCTTTTCTACATTGGCAAACGGAATGGTGGCCATGTTGTTTTCGGCTTTACCGAAGCCCTTTTTAGTTTTGCCTTTCTTTTTGATGGCGGCGAGGTCAAGCGTGAGGATGTTGTCCTCAAAAGCTGTGAGTCGCCCCTGAAAATGGCGGTTCCCTTCGATGGCGGTGAAGGTTTGGACCTTGATAAGCGAACCGACAAAGCGTGTAAAGTCGGCGGTTTTGGCAAGTTTGCGATCGAGGCCAGGCGAGGACACTTCAAGCGTATAGTCCGCGCCAGGGATCAGGTCTTCGACATCGACGACAGTCCCGAAATCCTGCGCGAAAGCTGCACAATCTTCATGAGTGGTGAAAGAAAGAAGCTCTGTAGGCACATCTTTAGGCAGCGGGTTCTCGCCGTCAGCAGCGGCTGCTTCGCCCGCAAGCCGGGCACGGGTTTCAGCATTTTTTTCAATGAAGATGCGCAGCGTACGAAACTTGACACCGCCCGAGAAGTCCAGATCGACTACTTCAAGCGAATGCGAGGCCGCGATGCGATCGGCGAGGGTGCGGATTTGGTCAAGTTGGAGGGCCATTGGGAGCGAATTTCCGAAATTCGTTTAGAGCAAATAAAAAGTGGGCTCTCGCCCACTCATCGTTTCCGTCAATGTCCGGTGCGTGCACGGAATTTGCAAAGCAACGGAACAACTTCGTCTGCAACCACAATAATACATCGGCTGCACCCCAGATTCAATAAGGCATCACGACTGCTCTAAATCTGTTTCGCCGATACTTCGCCGGCCCTGGTTTGATGTTTGAAGTTAGAGCAAAATTACCACTAAGAAAAAGGTTACCTAATAATGGGTAAATAGTACCGACAAAGTGGTTACCTAGGTGATAGTCTAGCGCCTTGCACTCAGGCTCATCTTTTTTCATCATCAGAGGCTAAATGTCGACATCGCCGCTCGGTTGGACTGCCGCTAATTTACGTCGGATCCAACTTTCAGAAATTTCTATTGCACTCCAACCAATCCTCCAAACTCGAGTTCGAGAGGTTTTTGCATACAAAGCCGTTGTGACCGGGCCATCGGGCCAGGACTTTGAGGCAGTTGCATCCGAGATGACGCTCGGGGAGCAAATCGTCTTGGAACGATTTGTGATCGCGAAGACATTTCACATGGCAAGCAGTAGCCCAGCTAGCTGGAGCGGTTCGAAGCTCGCGATCGATTTAACGCCGGACGCGACTGACGCAGAAGAATCCCTGAGGCATGTTTCCGGGATGGCCGAGCGTTTTGGCCTGGAGCCAGGCCAAATACTGCTGGAAATCGGCGGAGATCGGGACATAGATCCGCAATCGCTTGGGAACTTAATTTCTGCGAGCCGCAAAGCCGGGTTTGGCGCGGTGCTCCGCGATTTCGATGAGGTGAGCCCTGGAGAGGACATGCCTCCCAACCGCGGCTCGGAGTTTCTAAAGCTCACGGAGAGTCTTATCCGGAGCATTCAAGAAAGCCCGAGACGACAGAAGGTTATCGAGGGACTCGTTGCGACCTGTTGCCTGCTCGATATCCGGATCCTAGCTGAGGGGGTCTCAACCTTGCAGGAGTTTTCAATGTTGTCTTCTCTCGGGGTCGATCTCATGCGGGGTAATCTCTTCTGTACCCAAGGGGACGGCGTATTTTTATCGCCCAATTTTCCGACGAGGAACGCGCAAGTCGAATCCTCGGTTGAATACTTAGGGTTGAGGGAGATCGCCTGGACGTGATGTTAGGTGGTCACGAAAAGTGTGCAATTTTGCTCCAGGGACCCTCCGACCCTACAATCTAACAACTTGCGATAACGGCGGCACTTTTTCTAACCAGGGTGGCTTCCGGCAATGCGCGGGGCCAAAACTTATGATTATCACGCCGATTCCTGAAGCCCTTACGTTTGACGATGTCCTCCTCGTCCCCGCATACAGCGATGTAGTTCCCACCCAGGTCAGCACTCAGACACGTCTGACCAGCCGGATTGTGTTGAATACTCCGCTCATGTCTGCGGCGATGGATACCGTCACGGAAAGCCGCCTCGCCATCGCAATGGCGCAGCAGGGCGGCCTTGGGGTAGTGCATCGCAATCTGACCATCGAGCAGCAGGCCGGCGAGATCGATAAGGTCAAGCGGAGTGAAAGCGGCATGATCGTTGATCCGGTTACGATCTCGCCCGATCAGCCCATCTCGGCTGCCCTCGACATGATGCGGAGATTCAAGATCAGCGGCGTCCCGGTGACGGAAAATCGAAGACTCGTGGGCATTTTGACCAATCGCGATCTACGCTTCGTTTCACAAACGCACCTGCCGATCAGTGACGTGATGACCAAGGAAAATCTCATCACGGTCCCGGTCGGGACGACGCTCGAAGAGGCCGAACACATCCTGCATCAGCATCGGGTGGAAAAGCTGCTGGTCGTCAACGACGCCTACGAACTCAAGGGCCTTATCACTGTCAAAGATATCCAGAAGAAGCTGAAGTATCCAAATGCCAGCAAGGACTCGCAGGGCAGATTGCGCGTAGCCGGCGCGATCGGTGCAACGGGCGACTTCCTTGAACGTGCCGCAGCGCTGGTGGAGATGCGCGTTGATGCACTTGCGATCGATTCGGCACACGGTCATAGCTCGCGCGTGCTGGAGGCAGTAGCTGAGGTAAAGAAGGCGTTCCCCAACGTCTGCCTGCTAGCCGGTAATATCGCCACCTATGAAGGCGCTATGGCCCTGATTGATGCCGGCGCGGATGCTATCAAGGTCGGCATTGGGCCCGGTTCCATCTGCACGACGCGCATGGTCACCGGTGCCGGAATGCCGCAGATCACCGCGATCTCTGAGGCTGCACGCGCTGCCGCACCCAGAGGCATCCCTGTCATCGCGGATGGCGGTATCAAGTATTCAGGCGACGTCACCAAGGCAATCGCAGCCGGAGCCAGCGTCGTCATGATGGGGTCACTCTTTGCCGGCGTAGACGAAAGTCCGGGCGAGACGATTCTCTACCAGGGACGCTCCTTCAAGGCTTACCGCGGCATGGGCAGCCTCAGCGCCATGGCCCAGGGCTCCGGCGAGCGCTACTTCCAGGGCAAAGACGATATGAACGAGATCTCTGCCGGCGAACGGCCGTCGCTCACCGCGCGAGAGAGTTCTGGCGGCAACCGTTTGGCGAAGTTTGTGCCCGAAGGAATCGAAGGTCGCGTGCCCCATCGCGGACCGCTTGAAGCAATGGTTTATCAGTTAGTCGGTGGCCTTCGCTCCGGCATGGGCTATCTTGGCTGTGGCACGATTGAAGAACTTCAACAGAACGCAAGGTTTGTGCGTATCTCGAACGCCGGGCTAAAAGAAAGCCATGTGCATGACGTCGTCATCACACGCGAGGCTCCCAATTACCACGTCGAGTAACCGTGCATTTGTATCCTATGGTCATGACATCAGTCTTCTTCAACCGTCCGGACCTGCTGAAGGTGCGTCGGCGGGAGTCGGGTCTCTACTGGGTCGCCGTATGGTTGCCGACGCTCTTTGCAATGGGCATCATCGCGATGGAGTCTACGGCAAAGTTCTCCGCCGGCAACACCAGCAGTTGGCTGCGTCCTGTCTTTGAGCACTGGCTCGGTCCGATCACGGACTCGCACTGGCAGATTGGCCACTATGTCTTCCGCAAGACGGGACACCTCGCCGGCTATGGTCTCGTGGGGCTGACGTTTCTGCGGTCCTGGCTATACACGCTTTCGCGTCGTCTTGGAGTCAGCACTGCGGGGTGGCAGATCCAGTCCTGCGCGTCGTCGATACTTTCGACGGCGGTAGTGGCCAGCATGGATGAGTGGCACCAGACCTTTTTGCCCAGCCGCACCGGCGCCATCTCCGACGTCGGCATTGATTCGTTGGGGGCCATCCTGATGTGTGCGGCCGTCTGGCTCATCCTCTGGCGAGGTCGCAGCGTTGCTTCTGACCGGCGTGAGCAGTCTCTCTCTCGGGCAACGTAGTTTCTCATCGACCAGCTTCTACTCAGCAGCGTTGCTATTGCAACGCTACGGCAGTGATTGCGGTTGATCGTTGAATCTAGTCTTTCGTGAATGTCTGCGTCTCTATCTGTGTCCCTATCTTTATCGCGATCGCGGCTGCCGTCGTCATGCTTGTCCTACTCGACGTTCATTCCGCGCGAATGTGTTTAGATCACGTCCGCCTGGCCACGCATTCACTGTTTAAACGGGGTTGTAAGGCGCTAGATCGGCTGAGGGTGTTGAATCTGATCGCACACCAGCGCGTCGAAGCGCTGCCGCATGCTGAAACCCGCGCCCTTGTAAAGAGTCACGGCGGGCGTATTTGCTTCTGTGACTGTCAGGGTCAGGGCACGGTATCCGGCACCGGGGAGGCGTCGAAGGCACTCACCGAGCAAAAGTTTCCCCAGGCCGCGCCCGCGCCATGCCGGTGCGACGCAAAGTTGAGTCACATGCGCAACATCTGACGCCACGCGCGAGCACAGCACTACCGCAACAATCGGATTGCAGGCACGGGGGTTTCGCTCGCGCAGCAGCCAGGAAGACTGGGCATCGAAGGTACCGCAACCAGGGAAGCGAACGATGTTATGCAGAAAGCGCATGGAGCCGGCCAGGCTTCGATATTGATCGTTGATCTCCGCGTCGATATGCCCGACGTAGGAGGCGTGAATCAACTCCGCCGCGGGTTGGTAGTAGGCCGGGGCCCAGCGGCAAAGCTCAAGCTGTGGTGGAAAGACGGTCGGATTGTTGCTGTTCGGCGTGAGCTCCTGCTCCAGGAACAGCCGTGGATAGACCGCCAGCGTTCGCCTATCAGGCTTGGAAAATGCGGAGACCAGCGCGCCCGAGTCGAAGAGTAGAAGCTGCGCTTCGATCCGGTGGACATCGGGCGAGGCATTCAGCGTCTCGAGTAAATGACGGGTGAGGGTGTTGACAACTGAGAGCGGTTCAGGATGCGTGGGATCTGCGTAAATATCGCCGATGACCGCTTTTTGCCCTTCGTAGACGCAAAAGGAAAACCCGCAAATGCGTCCTTCGTGCAGCGCGACAAAGCCTGGCAGAATGCGCGAGTCCAAATACTGCAGAAGCAGCTCAGTGGAGCTGCGATAGTCCCAGCGCAGGCGTCGCTCCCAGACGTCCGCCTCCCTTTCGAGCAGCGGCCGAAGCTGGCCCGCACCAAAGTGCCGGAGGTCGAGTATCTCGAGCTGTTGCGGGGAGGTCATGGGCAGGGCCTGGAAGCGTTTATGCATCGTTGAGTTATCGAAGTGTCATGCCGGCCGGGGTCGTCGCAGCTATATCTGCCCGGATCGGGAGCGTCGGCGAATCGCTTTTGGCGAGAACCCGATATATCTCCAGCCCCTGCGTTTCGTAAAGGAAAAGGGGCATGTAGATCCGGCCAGCAAGGTAGCGGTCCAGGTCGGCCTGGTCGTTTGAGGGTAAGACCAGAATGTGCTCCTCGGCAGGAACCCCATCGTGATCGTAGTGGATTATGGGCTGATTGCGGTAGAAGGCCAACCCGTAATCCATGTCACGCTTTACGGATTGGAGCGCGATCAGCCGATCATTCGGTGCTTGCCTTGCAATCTCCTGTGCCAGTGGACGGGAAGAATAGTTCAGGTCCAGCTCGCGCCCGTGAAAGCCAAGCAGAAAAATAAGGATTGCTACGACCGGAACCAGTGTGACATTGCGCACCTGGGAGATCCCAAGCCGGCGGATGCCGAATGCTACGAGCAGCGCCGTCAACACGGCTGCGGTGCCAGCAATCGTAAGCCAGCCCGCTGATGGAACCAGCGTCTCGTACTTCATGTGCTGCGGTGCCAACGTCAGAACAAAGACAAGCATCGCGCACAAAGCGGCATGGGTCCACAGCAGCCATGGTGCCAGCCCAGTGCGACGTATGCGGTACAAGTAATCGCCGGTAAGAATCGTAAGCGGTGGAATCGACGGAAGAATATATCCCGGCAGCTTTGATCCGGAGAAGGAAAAGAAGAGGATCGGGAAGAGTGCCCACAGCACAAGAAACTCCGGGAAGGCGTCGCCAGCCCGGGAGTGACCCAGATAGCAAACACCTTTGCCGCGTACTCTCCACTCAGCTACTGCAATCTGAATCGCATCTACAAGCGCGCGAAAGGCAACCGCAGTCCACGGCATCAGCCCCAGGATCAGAACGATCAGGTAATACCACGCTGGCTGATGGTGCTGATACTGGTTCGTAGCAAATCGCTTCAGGTTGTGATTGAGAAAGAATTCGTTGACGAACGTCGGGTTTCGGCGCTGGACGGCAATGTACCAAGGCAAAACCATCACCAGATAAAGCGTAACGCCCGGCCACCAGATTGTGCGGCGCAGCAGAGACCATTCTCGCCGCAGCGCTACGAATAAAAATATGGTGCAAAGCGCAAGAAAGGGTGCAATTGGCCCTTTGGCGAGCGTGGCGGCCGCACCAAAGAAGTAAAGATCGAAGAGCCAGAATTTTCTGCCCGTCTCGTACCAGGCGTACCAGCCCAGCATACCGATACAAAATGGAGCGGCAAGCTGCATGTCGGTTGAAGCTCCGCGAGAGAACGAAAAAATTGCCACCGCAGAGACCGTAATCAGTGCTGCATCCAAATGACCGCCTGGTCGAAACCGTCGCATATGCAAAAAAATAAGCAGAATCAGAAAAGCAGCGCCGGAGGTTGAGGGAAGGCGCGCGGACCAATCGGAAACGCCGAACTCCCGAAAGAAACCCATAGCGCGCCAGTAGTAAAGCGCAGGCTTCTCCAGCCACGGTTGGCCATACAAAATCGGAGTCACCGTGCCCGAAAGCAGGCATTGCAAAGAGTCGTTAAGCGCCTTCGGAGCCAGGCTATGCGGGATCAACGAAGCATGTAGGTCGCCGCAGGCTTTGTCATGCACCGCCAGCATCTCGCGGGCAATCTGCGCATAACGGGGTTCGTCCGCCCCGACAAGACCAAGCTGATCACCGCCGAAGTAAGGCATCAGCCCGTACAGCAGCAGAAACCCACCAATACAAAAAAGGACGACAAGTTCCCACGGTGCAGCAAAGGCGGGATTCCGGGTAAGGGCCCGGAGCCACGTCAAGATCGCGTGAGCCTTTGGCGCGCCGGCGGAGGCGGATTGAATTGGTTCAGTCAAGCGTTTCTCAGGTTGAGCGTCCCAAGGCTATCAGAGTTCAGCGGCAGGAAACCCTCCCTAAGCCTGTTCGGTGGGTGTGGGGGTGGATGCGCCGGGGGCGTCGGCGCGCTTCTTATCGCGCTTTCGCATGCGTCCGAGCAGTTCATCCATTCGTCCTGTCATCTTCTCCGAGCGGTCAATCGCGAAGGAAAGCTCGGGCACATGTCGGACGCCCATACGATCACGAATCTGCGCCCGGATAAAGCCGCGGGCCGTCGTGAGGGCCGCCAACGTCGAAGCCTCTTCCTCTGCGCCGCCATGCACCGCCACAAAGACCCGTGCAGACTTACCGCCGGGTGCAAGTACAACCTCCGTGACGACAGAGGGAAAGATTCTCGGATCGGACAGTTCGCCTTCGAGCATTGTGCCAATCTCTTCAGAAAAAGAGTTGGCAACTCGGTTGCGGTGGTATGTTCTGGCGCGGGGTTCAGGCATGGCGGTCTGCTTCTTTCCTTGCTGCAGCAGGATCTTTCCTGCAGCTACAAGAATATCAGGCTAATCTGCCAGAATTTCTGCGTAAGAGTCCGCGATCTCCGCGCCAAGGGATACACATATCCGCTGAGCCGCCTTATCGATCGTCTCCAGGTGCTGTGTAAGCGACTGCATCGAGCTGGAAATAACTGCAACTTCAATCGTTGCCTGGTTCCAGATTGTCCCGCCTTCATTCGCCTCCGCGATCGAAAGATTGAACGCATGGCGAAGCTTGTCCTTGAGCGAACGTACGACCTGCCGACGATCCTTTAGCGACTGCGCGTGCGCGATAGACAGCTCGAGCGTAAGTTTTCCAACCGGCATAACTTACCAGTATTGTAGCGAGTTCATCCGTGGGCATGACGGCTGGCTCCGCCGTCAGGAGATCAGTAGGGAATTCAAAAGCATTCAATTTGGAGATTGGTTGGGTCTGATGGACGATTTTCGAAATCTGACCATTTGCTCATCCCTGAGAGCGTGACCGATAACCTCCAGTTTTGTACTGGGGACTCTTGGAAAGTAGCAGGATTTTATAAGTGCGGTCATACACAAATCCACTCGACTGCTCTCTGTATGCGTATCGAGCCCCAACTTGCACTGCCTCACAGGGCAGGTAACGCCTGGATTTATGTGGCCGGCTTTTGTGGATGTCCCGCTCCGGAGTCGTAGCCAGCGTCCAGCCTTCTATCCCTCGCCAAGTCTTCACTCCACCGGCCCTTGCAACGGGCTAAACCTACGCCAACGGTGAAAAGATTGCAATGTTTCCCGAGAAGGATGCAGTAGTCCACACGAACGGGCCGGCAAGTGGGAATTGGGCCCTCCTGCGCTGGAATCTTCCTACATCCCAAAACACCGGAGGGGATGCCTACACGGTCAAGGCTGGGGACAAACTTTGCTTCCGGCAATATGCCAATCACGCTTATTGGGGGGCCAATCGTCTGGTTTTCCAATGGCATGTCGACTACTTGGAGTTGGAATGCGAGTGATGGGCAACGGCTTAATCACATGGCTTCCCCGCAGAACCAATGGGCGTCTCGCTGCATGGACTTATCGGGTGGCGGCCAGACAACCGGCTCAACGGTCATACTGGGCGTTCTGCGCCACTCTCCTACACCGGCTGGCCCTTGGGACATTTATTATGCGGATATGTCCATCACGTCGGCAGACGGTACCGTGACGCAGATAGTTAGGTCGAACCCAACTATCGATCCGACACCGTATTTCAACGGTGACTATGCCTATGAGAACGCGAGTGCGCCAGGCCAACTCATCCCGGCTGCGACGATGGGATCCCTTGCCGCAACCCACTTTTTCGTAAGCAATCACCTGGGCACGGCGCAGATGGAGTTTAGCTCAGGAGGCTGGCCACTGTGGCAGGGGCAATTCGCGCCCTTCGGCTAGGAACTTGACACACAACCAACCGCCAATCACTACAAATTCACCGGCAAAGAAAGAGACGCAGAATCAGGTCTCGACTACTTCGGGGCCAGGTACTACACCAGTGCAATGGTGCGCATGATGAGTGCTGATCCGGGCAATCTCGGAGCGAATCCTGCCAATCCCCAGAGCTGGAATATGTACGGTTGTAGCCTCAATAATCCGTTGAGATTCACCGACCCCACCGGCCTGTATGTCTGTGAGGACAGCACGAAGTGTGACTCTAAGAATGATCAGGCGTTCGCGAAGAGCCTTGCAGACGCTCAGACGGCTGCTAACAAGCTCACTGGCGCGAACCAGATGGAGGCCCAAAAAGCAATCGACTCATACGGAGGACAAGATGTGGACAATGGCGTAAATGTTCGTTTTGACAGCAATGTTCAAGGCGGCGCGACCGAAGTCAGTGGGACTGCAAATGGGGAGAAGAGCGCTGATAACCCGAATGGGCAAAATATTAGTGTGACCTTCAATCCTAATTCCGTTGGCGGCAACTATGACGGAAGCTTAGTCGCACATGAAGGATCGCATGTTGCCGATGGATCGGCATGGGTCGCTTCAGGCTTCTCCCCCAGCATGAACCCCATGCGCTACAAATCAGAGATCAACGCCTACCGCGTGCAATTCAATATCTTTTCAGCTACCCCGGGAGTTGGCCTCTTGATGAATCCGACGATGGGCACCGCGCCGGTAGATTTGGCTCTGCCATACAAAAACTCTTTGCCAGCGGTCCAACAGGTGCTGCAGAACAACCCAGCATACGGATTCACCTTCAAGGACAAGACTGCGGCTTTCGGAAAAGGGAGTGTGGTGCCGCGATGAAGAGGCTCATACTTTTGATTCTGTCAGCGACTCACCACGGTCTGTCCGTCATGGGACAATCCAGTCCATCCTCCTCCAGCCAGGCGTTCCTTCTTGATGCCACAAAACCTTACGTCTATCTAACAGTCGAAGCGGAGGGTCCAAGACAACCAAGAGGCGATGACGAACTGAAGGTCGGCATCTGGCTCTATCTACACAACAACTGTAGGCTGCCAATAGTTATTCGCACGTTCGGTGTTCCTCAGGGAGCTAAGCTGCACGAAATTGGAGTGCTTGACAATGTCGTGGCCAATCCAGAATCAGCCGTGGGCGACGGGAGTATCTCCTATAAGCTGCCTCAGCTGGCTGGCATGGGAGGCAGCGCGCTGCCAGGGGAGCTCGGATCAGCGTCGCACGGGTCGTCCCATTCACCCAACCTACAGCCATCGCTGATGCCTCATGGTTATAGGTATCCTGTTTCTTCTTCCATAACACTCAGTCCAGGCCACTCGATCTACTTTAGCCTGCCTCGCGATCACGTCTCAAAAACCTGGCATGTAGAAGTACCGTTTCGGTTCGCCTTGAAGACCTCCTCTCGCTTCAGGAAGCCATCCAGCTTCGTATCGTTGTACGAAGATGATCTAGCCGTCCATTAATGACGGGGCGCGCTGGGGGCCGTCTGTGCTGCATCTGGGGTTACCATCGAGAGCGGTGCCGACGTGGATCAAAAGCACGCTACACCGATGCCGCAAGGCCAACCCGATTTGAGACTGAAGTTCATGCTTACGGAGTAATCTCAATCTTGGGCGCAACACAAGGCTACAGCTCTATGTCCGAAACGCTTACAAGCGGAGGGGACTCTCACCTATTCTGGGGAATAAACTATCCTGATGCTCTGAACAACGTTCTACGAACAAACATGATCAAGGCGCTATATACGGTGTCAGATCTGAAGGCCTTCACTGACAATACGAAAGGTGGGCAGAAGTGATGAAGATCATCCTCTTCGCTATCCTCCTTGTGGTGAGGAGCGCACCTGCACAGACTGCAGACACAAACTTCGTTTTGGACAGTTCAAAGCCATATGTATATCTGGCGTTTGATCATGTCGGGTCACGTAAGCCAATTGAGCAAGGTGAAGACACGCAGGGGATGTGGCTCCGAATCATTAACAACTGCAAAGTTCCCATCGCCATAAACACCTATAAAAGAGACTCGGCTGGCTCGGGTGTTGTTGTTTTCGACGAGGTCCTCCGGATCGGAAAGGGTCTTACTGTTCATGCCGATTACGGTGAAATCCCGACGGTGCCTGCAGACGAAGAAGGCTTGATCGGCGACCAGTCCGGCAAGCAGAAGCCAGCTCAAGAGGAGAAGGGTAAGCAGGACTCAGGTTCCAGAGAAGAGACCCAGCCCACGATGCCCCACGGCTACTCCGCCGAACTGTTGTTCGTCACTAGGGTCCTTCCGGGCCAGAGCCTACTGTTTAGCGTCCCGAGAGACCACGTAAGTCCCGACTGGTTCATGCGCATAAAGTTCATTCTTGACGTGAGTAAGCCGTCTTTAGGGCCAGGACCAACTACGGAGCTGGACTTCTTTAATGAGCAAGTGCCAGTGGCAAAAGCATCTCTACAGAAAGATATTTTTCCAAGTAACGGTGTTTCAGTTCATGAAGGCAGCCATTCTCGGGATGTCTCTGCACCTTGACTGCTCACAAGAGACGGCCAGCAGACCGTCTCTTCGGGGGCGGCTTCGCTACGTCCAGGGCCTTTATCTGAGAGTCTTGCCGACCGGAAGAAAAAGCACGGTGCCCTGCACCGGAATAAAGGTGACACGTCACCCCAGAATGGGTGCTGCAGATTAACTAAAAGTTCCTCTTGGGGATTTACTGAAAGCAGGCGGCTATTAGAAATGTGGTGTGCAGGCGTAGGCATAAGGGCGAGCGAACGTTGCTGCAGCGGAACCATCTGAGAATCAGACCCTTGGCCCGCTCCGGCCCCGCTGCCCGATCTTGAGCAGCGCACAAGCAGCGCACTAGAATTAGATGGTCGGAATGGAGAGATTCGAACTCTCGACCCCCTGCTCCCGAAGCAGGTGCGCTACCAGGCTGCGCTACATTCCGAATATTACGATGACACTGTCGCAATGGGGCGGTGCTCACCGGGTTACACAGGCCAAGGAGAGGCCTGCAGGCTCGCGCTTTCGACTTCTCAAGTTTACCAGAGATTACCTTCAACAGAAACACGCCCTGAATCCTCCCTAACCAGCAGCGCATCTATCCTGCGTTAGGAGAAAATGAAGGCATGATGGATCGCCGACAGATCGTCGACTTCTGGGCCAAAGAACCTGCTGGGCTACTCGTTACACTGGTTTACGTAGAGGGCTCGTCCTACCGCAGGCCCGGTGCGCGCCTTCTCGCCGGAGCGACCACAAACGCCTACGCCGGCACTATCAGCGGCGGCTGTCTGGAGGCGGACGTGGTCAAAAAAGCTGCATGGCGAACCCGTGCAGGCGCTGTCGTCGAGCGCTATTCCATGTCCTTCGACGACACCGCGGAAATCCCCTTCGGCCTTGGCTGCGGCGGCACCGTCGACCTGCTCTTCGAGTCCCTCGTCACCCCGGAAGGCACCGAACTCATGCGTGCTCTGGCTGCTTCGCTAGCCGGTCGTGAATCCACCATCATCACCTTCCTCCCCGACGGCAGCCGCCCTCTGCGCCGTCTCATCCTCGATGCCAATGGTGACATCGTCTTCGCCAGCCCCGGCCTCAGCGCGGAGAAGATCTCCTGCGCCCGTGCGCTCGAACCTTGCCATCCGTACCAAGGCCGCTTTGTAGAACGTCTCAGCGCTCCTCAACGTCTCGTCATCTTCGGTGCCGGGGACGATGCCCGGCCTCTGGTCAAAATGGCCACACTCCAGGGATGGTCCGTCATCGTCGCCGATGGCCGAACCCAGCTTGCCCGTCCAGAACGCTTTCCCGAAGCCGAACAGGTCATTGCGCTAGAGCATGAAACCATCCTCGATATCCGACCCACCGACGCTGTCGTCCTCATGACACACAGCTATGATCAGGATCGCGATCTGCTGGTCCGGATCCTCCCCCTCGCCCCCCGCTATCTGGGACTCCTCGGCTCACGTCACCGCAGCAGCCTGCTGGTCAGCGAGGCCGCCTCCATCACTGGTCGCTCCGTGGACTCGTGCTGTGACCGCCTCTTTGCACCCATCGGTATGGATCTGGGAGGGGACGGCCCCGAATCCATCGCTCTCGCCATCGTCGCGGAGGTCCAGAGCGTCTGCGAAAAACGATCGCCTGTGATCCGCCGCCTCACTCCAGAGGAGATCGAACGTCAACTGGCCAAAGGCGGCACCTCCCGTTACGTCAGCGCACAATGCGCCCTCAACGCCAACTGATGCGCAGCGCCTGCGTCATCCTGGCAGCCGGTGCGTCCACACGTCTGGGTCAGCCGAAACAACTGGTCAAACTAGTCGGAGAGACACTCCTCGAACGCGCCGCCCGGATTGCCCTGCAGTCCGCCTGTGATCCCGTCATCGTTGTCCTTGGTGCCTCGGCAGAAGCAATCCTCGCGAAATGCGATCTGGCGCGGGCTCAAATCGTGATCAACGACACCTGGCAAGAGGGCATGGGCTCCTCCATTCGCGCCGGTATCGCCGCTATTGGTCAGGACGCAGACGCATCCATCCTCATGACTTGCGACCAGCCCGCAGTCACAGTCGAGCACATTAAAGCTCTCATTCAGGCGGGTCGGGAATTGAACCAGGTTGTTGGGTCGAGCTACGCAGAAATGCGCGGAGTGCCGGCATACTTTCCCGGCACCCGCTTCACTGAACTACTCGAACTTGCTCGTGATATCGGTGGCCGACATCTGCTCGCGTCGTCGTACGCTATCCCCTTGGTGGGAGGCGAGCTGGATATCGACACACCGTCTGCGCTAGCCGCAGCACGCAAGATCTACGAGTAGGCTGCCACGGGAAGCTGCACTACGCCTCTTCGCTATCCTCAGAAAAGTCCGGGTCCATCGCCACGATGCAAGGGAGAACCACCATGAGTAGAAACGCGGCAGCTGCAAGAAAATTATGCACGGGGAGATCGTTCTCTTTTCTGTCGAAAGGCTGAGGCCTTCCTGACTGATCGAGAATCTCCTGATTCCTGCATCAAAAGTATTCCACGAAGGCGTTCGACACATATCTGAAGTGGCAAGCGCTATCACCCTAAAGAGTCAATACCTTAACTCTGGAGCTTCCGCCTCCTGGAAAACGAACTTGGTTTTCTTGGGGTCTAACGGCCCTGAACGGTCAATTTCTTCTCGATCAACTCCACCAGATGACCCACCGTGTTCATTGATTCCAACTCCGCCGTCTGGAACTTGATCTTGAAGATTGACTCGACCGCCACGATCAGATTGATGTGGTTGAAGGAGTCCCACTCCGGAACGCTCGCCGCTGTAAGCTCGGGTGCCAACACCAGCGTGTCGTCGTCAAAGACATCGTGAAAGATCCCGGTCAACTGAGCGTAGATATCCAGCTGTTGCATTTATTCGTGATTCCTCGCGGGTGAGAAGTGGAGACAGGCCTTGCGCAAGTATAGCGTTCATGCGCTCTTCAATCGTTGAGCGCAAACTCCTCGGCCAGCAGGCTGTAGCTTCGCAAACGCGCCGCATGGTCATACGCAATCGTGTTCACTACCAATTCGCCCAGATGCAACTGCTTTGCCATCGCCAGCAGGCTTTCCCGCACGATGTTGGGCGTCCCCACAAAATTACGCGGAAACTCTGTAGGCTCCGGCTGGATCGGACCGTACTGGCTCAACTCGCGAGCCGCATCTTCCGGACTTGCCACCGGTCGTCGGTCGTTCTGGCGAATACGGTACTGCAGCAATCGAACGCTCTGAAACAGCCGTTCCGCTTCTGCTTGCGTCTCCGCGCAGATGACACCGACGGCAGCCATCGCTTCGGGTTTCGTAAGACGCTCAGAACCTAGTCCAGCATTCGTGACAAAGGCTGCGCGGTAGTGCTCAATTGCCTCACGCGTGGGGTCTGGCGAAAAGAAGTGCGCGAATGTGTACGGCAACCCGTACTCGGCCGCCGCCCTTGCGCTCCAAAGGCTGGAACCCAGCAGCCAGATCGTCGGCGCTCCCGGTGAATCCGGCGATACCTGCACCCGCGAGAACGGATGATCCGGTGGAAAGCCGTTGTGCAGAAACGCGATCAACTCTGAAAGCTGATCCGGAAAATCATCCACCTGCGATCCATTCCTTGGAGCATCGCGGTACCGCCGCAGCGCCATCGCTTCAATCGGACCACCACCCGGCGCGCGGCCAATTCCGAGATCAACTCTCCCTGGATACAGCGCATGCAGCGTCCGGAAAGTTTCCGCAATTTTCAGAGCCGTGTAGTGCGGCAGCAAAATGCCACCCGACCCAATGCGAATCCTGCTCGTTTCGCCACCAATCCGTGCCAGCATGATCTCTGGCGCAGTGCACGCCAGCAGGTTCATTGAATGATGCTCAGACATCCAGAACCGGTTAAAGCCGAGCGACTCCACATGCTGCGCCAACTCGATGGAATTCTTCAGCGCCTGCGCTGGCGTGGAACCCGCAGACACTGGCGACTGATCAAGAACAGAAAGACGAAGAAGACTCACACCGATCAGATGATCCTGAACCCCAGCTCGACGCATGGCTCCACAAAGTTAGACCGCCACCAAGCTCCGCAATCGCGCCACGGCTGCTGGAATGATCTCGAGTGCCTCGTCCACCTCTTCCGCTGTGGTCATCCGTGTCAGCGAAAACCGAATGCTCGCCCGCGCTCTGTCCCTCTTCAATCCCATCGCCGTCAGAACATGCGAGGGCTCTGTCGCTCCGGACGAGCAGGCACTCCCCGCCGATACCGACAACCCCTTCAGGTCCAGTGCAATCAGCAATGAGTCCGCATCCACTCCATCGAAGTACACATTTGTCGTGTTCGGCGTCCGTTCTGTCCCCGCTCCGTTCACTCCAGAGTCTGAGATCTGCGCCAGCAAGGTCCGCTCCAGACGATCCCGCAACCCAGCGAGATGCTCGGCTTTCTCTCCACCCGCAAGCCACTCCCGGGCCATCTCCGCAGCCTTACCCAGCGCCACGATCCCCGCGACATTCTCAGTCCCTGCCCGTCTTTGCCGCTCGTGCATTCCGCCGTGCAATAACGGGGTGAGTCTGACGTTTCGCCGTACATACAAAATTCCCGTCCCTTGCGGCGCATACATCTTGTGACCAGAAATCGAAAGCAGATCCACATCCTTCAGCGATCCGCTCGGATCCTTGATCGAGCATGTCAGCCCCAGTTCCAACGGCACTTTGCCTGCCGCCTGCACCGCGTCCGTGTGGAACAGGGAGCCGTGGGTCTTTGCAATCTGCGCCAACTCCGCCACCGGCTGCATCGTTCCAGTCTCATTATTCGCCAGCATAACTGAAACCAGCCGCGTATTTGGACGTAACGCCGCTGTCATGACCTCGGGCGAAACCAGCCCCGCCTCGTCGCAGGCCAGAAACGTCACCTCAACTCCGCGTCTCTCCAGCGCTTCTGCAGCGTGTAAGACGGCATGATGCTCGATGGCCGTCGTAATCAAATGGTCGCCGGGGTGCAGCACGCCGAACAGCGCCATATTGTCGCTCTCCGTCCCACCCGATGTAAACACTATCTCAGAAGCTTTACAGCGCAGCAGTTGCGCTACCTGGTCTCGCGCCTTGTCCACTGCGGAGCGTGCTCGTTGTCCCTGCTGGTGAGTGGAACTCGCATTGCCAAACTGCTCCAACAAGAACGGACGCATAGTTTCGAACACTTCTGGCAGAAGAGGTGTCGTGGCATTGGCGTCCATGAAGATTCGCCGGTTCATAGACTCGATTTTACGCCGTGCCTCTACGATTTAACGACTACTGCGATTCATCGCGAGGATTGGCTTTCATAAGAAACGTTAGTGAAAACCCTGCCGTGTCGGTCCGTGATCTGAGGCTCCGGGTATAAAAACCTGACAAAGTGACGTGTCCGCTCACAGGGATGTCCAACGAGGTCTGAAATCCGTTATCTTCACCCACGCTCTTGCTCGTCGCAGTCGTGACTTTTTTCTTGCCTCGACCGGTAGTGGAATAAAGTGTTTGCGCCGACAGCGGAAGTTCTTCATAAGCGGACGCCGAGAAGATTGAACGCCTGGGAAGATCAACTGAAAATCCCGTCAGAAAATGCGCCAACGTTCCAACCGCCACGTAGCTCTTTCGCACACGCTTCTGTTCCAGAGATGACGAGTCGCCGATCCCCACCTCGACATTCGGCGAAATCATCCCAAACGACTTCTCAAAGCTGTTTACAATTGAGTACGTCACCTGACCCGCTCCCAGTCCATATTTACTGTTGCCGCTCGGTAGCCCAACCGTCGCCGTCAGTTCATAGTCGAACAGTGCCGGTGCCAACTGAATGTGCCCGTTCAGATTCATGTCTCCGGCTACAAAGTGTTTCGTCGCCGTTGTATAAACCGGTTTCGCCTTTGTTCCCTTCGTCTCCACCACATTGATATAGGTGTAGATCGGCGCGCCCACATCGATTGAAAAATGCTTATCGAACCGATACGCCAGATTCGGTGTCAACAGCGATGACCAGCCGTTTGAAGAGTCGTGCTGCGTTGTCGTCCCCAGCGACGCATTGAAGCTCTTGACGTAAGGAATCAATCCAGCCGGTCCATTCTCAGGCGTGTTTGCGGAAACCTCTTGAGCCGAAAGGTCGTTCGCCCCCAAGCCGACAAGTGCAAGCAACAACGATGACGCTAAAGAGGCCGGGAAAGCATAAAGCTTATTCACATTTTCTCCAATGTGGCACAGCGATAGACGAGGAAGTCGTCAATAAAGATGACAGTAGTACAGATTACTTTCATCAAGGGCGATGCGGCACATGCTGCGGATTGACGACTGCCCCGTCATCGGTCTGTATCTCCTGGTGAATGGATTGCAGTAGACGGCCGTCATCGGCAGCTTTTTCTTTAGCTGATTTGAGACCACGTAAAACGTAGGTGACCCCAAACGAAACCACATCATCATGAAAGCGAAGGCTGCGGGAGTAGTATGCGGAAAGCGTAATGTGGCTGTCCAGCGGTATATCCAATGCGTCCGTAAAACCGTTGTCCTCGGTTACACGGCGCCCCGACACAACTAGCGTCGTCTGCCCCCGTCGCGTCACATTCCTGTAAATCTTCTGGTCGCCAATCGGCAGTTGCTCGTAACCATTCGTGTCGAACGACAAGCCCCAGAAGAGTGGCACAGCTACCCCTGCCTGAAAATGCGCAAGAGGGCCAAGGGATGTAAAGTTGCGCGTCACCAGCGGGTTGATCAGGGTGCTTGAATCACCTATTCCCAATTCAACGCTTGTCGTACCGTACCGGAAAGCGTGGTCGAGGTGATTACTCAAATCAAACGTCGCCCGGCCCGTGCTGAGCCCGTAGATGGTATCGCCCGTCGGCGCTGTAGCAGAAACTGTCGCCTGGTATTGGAAGTGCGGTGGCAGAAACTGCCCATGCAGGGAGAAAATGACATCCCCGGGCTCTGCACGTTGATTCACCAGCAGCGCATTCAATTTCGGTCTTAATTCCCGACTCCCCGCTAATCGATACATGAAAATCGGAACCGTAATGTCGAGGGAGAAGATGTCGTTGAAGCTGTATCCAATCGCCGGCTGCGCTAAAGTGGCCCATCCGGTTTGCGCATCGTGCAAGCCGGAGATCGAAAGGCCCGCATTGACCCCATGCAGCAATCCAGAGATACCCGGCACCTGCGGGACCTCAGAAGTCTCGGTCGCGCTGCTGGTCGCCATCGGCGTTGTCGCCTGCGCGGCAGGATGAGTCTGTGCAGAACTGCCCAACCAACTCATGCCAAGCAGCACAAGCGGAATGGCCCGGAGTGGTCTTGGTCGCAGAATCGGGAACTCTCTCCTCGTGCTCGAGATCTTTTGCCACTTAAGCATTTCGCGGAGGTGACGCGATTGAAGAGAGATGAGTGCGGGCCAGGGTCAAAAGACCCAGGCCATGCCATTAAAGCGCCGGTTAGCGTGCGTCCAGCGGCACGTAAGGAGACGGATACGGTGGCCCCGTGTAGTCGGCACGCGGACGAATCAGGCGGTTGTCGTCGTGCTGTTCGATTACATGAGCGGCCCATCCGGCAATCCGCGAGATCGCAAAAATAGGTGTAAACAGATCAATATCAATCCCAAGCGTCGTATAAGTGCTGGCGGAGTAGAAATCGACGTTCGCGTTCAGCTTCTTCTCTGTCTTGACGAAGCCTTCGATCTGTTTCGACATATCGAACCACTTCGTATTACCCGCCGCCTTGCCCAGTTCCTCGGACATGCGTCGCAGATGCGTCGCCCGCGGATCTTCCGTGTGATAAACCCGGTGGCCAAAGCCAGAGATCTTTTGCTTCGTCGCAAACATCTGCTTCACGTGCTCAACCGGATCCTCGCCCACCTCATCGATGGCGAACAGCAGTTTCATCGTCGCTTCATTCGCTCCGCCATGTAGCGGTCCCTTCAACGCGCCGATCGCGCCCGTAATCGCAGAGTGCATGTCAGACATGGTCGCCGCGATCACGCGTGCTGCAAAGGTGCTCGCATTCAACTCGTGGTCGGCGTGCAGAATCAACGCGATATCCAGCGCACGTGTCGCCGTCGAGGAAGGCTTCTCCCCGTTCAGCATCCAGAGAAAGTTGCCGGCGTGCGTCAGCGTCTGGTCTGCTTCCACAATCGTCTTGCCCTTGCGGATGCGGTCGAAGAGCGCCACGATCATCGCAATCTGCGACGTCAAGCGAAAGCTCTTGCGCAGGTTTCCAGCGTGCGTCACAGACTTTTCGTCTGCGTCATAAATCGACAGCAACGACACCGCTGTCCGTAGAACTTCCATCGGGCTTGCCGACGCCGGCACAGACTTCAACAGGCTCAAAATCGCCGGGTCCATTGTGCGCGCGTCCGCCATCTCTTTGCTGAACGACTCTAACTCTGCCTTCGTCGGCAACTTGCCGTTCCACAAAAGGTAAGTCGTCTCTTCAAACGTGGACTTCGACGCAAGCTCATGAATGTCGATGCCGCGATAGGAAAGGACCCCAGCATCCCCGTCAATCCAACAAATGGAAGACGTCGTGGCGACGATACCTTCAAGGCCCTTTGGTGCAACGACATTCGACATAGCGCGGAATCTCCGAAAAATAAGTAATTAGAGCACTTACGGTTATAGCGTAGACAAGAAACCGTTGTCACGAAGCGATTCCACTCTGGGCGAATATCGACTCCGCTGTGCGAATCCAAGATCCACGGCGTCAGAAGCGACCTGGTAGAAACGGCGTCAGATCGATCGCCGGAGTCTCGTTCGTCAACAGATCTGCCAGTACCTGCGCGGTGCCTGGCGCAAGCAGAATGCCATTGCGAAAATGCCCTGTCCCCAGCACGTATCTCTTCTTCGAGGCCAGCGCGCCCAGCATCGGCAGACCATCCGTAGTGGCCGGACGCAGCCCCGCCCAAGATTCAATAAACTCAGCCTCTGCGAGCCCCGGCAAAAGTCTCGTCGCTCGCGCATTCAGCGTCAAAATGTCGAACCCGTGGACAGTCAGGTCGAATCCCACATCCTCAATCGTCGCGCCGATGATCGCTCTCCCTGCATTCGGTCCCACCGTTCGCGGCACAATGTATACTTCCGGCGTCCGGATCGTCACACCCAGGTCCAGTCCTTTCGGAAGTTGCACCGCTAACATCTGTCCCTTGCGCGGGAAAACCGGAGATGGTGACCAACTCGCCATGCAGTCAACCAGAAATGCAGCCTCAACCGAATCCCCAGTCGTATCCACTCGCACTTGATCTTCCCCCACCTGTACCCGCATCAGCGCAGTCTGCTCTTTCAACACTATCCGCGTGGCGCGAACTGCCGCAAGGAGCGCTGGCGCAAGTGCTCGTGGATCGACCGAGCATTCATTCAACAAACTAAAACGTGGCGCCGTCGCAGCCAGTCCTGGTACCAGCGCATACGCATCGAAGTTGGACTCGTCATCTTGTTCCAGAGTAGCCGTTGTCTGAAACGGAACCCGCATCCCGGACAAATCCGCAATCCTGTCGAGGAACGCCGGATAGAGCGATGCACTCAAATCAGAGAGAGGACGCATCGACGGTGGATTCAGAGGATCCTCTACAGACAGCATCCCGGCGGCGGCTGTGCTAGTCTGCGCCATCGCCCGCCCTGCCTCCAGAACCACGACGGACGCGCCACGTCGATCCAACTCCAGCGCCAGCGACAAACCGATGATTCCCGCGCCCGCGATTACATAATCAGGAGAAGCCACAACCTGATTTTACCGACTTTACTTTGTCTAATGGCGTAAGTTGGTGCATGTCGTTGTTGCACTGCGTCCAACAGAAATAGAGGAGTTTAGGCAATGAATGAAAATGAAGTCGTGCAGTCCAGGCCATCGACTGGGTTGATAGCAGGCCTGGTTGCCGCGGTGCTGCTGGCGCTGGCCGCCTTAATCTGGTGCTTTGGAATCAACAATCACCTTACCGCCGCAGAAAAAAGGCTGGCCGCCACCGAACAACGCAACGCCGACTTGACCCAAAGGCAGGAAGGCCTAAGCGCCAGTCTGCGTGCCACCACCGAGACTCTCGGCCAGAGTGTCGGCCTTACCCAGAAGCAGATCGACATCAAGACCCATGCCCTTATGGCCTCGCAGTTAGCGGCCGTCAAAGCGCAAAATGAGGAAACCGCCAAGCTGCAGGCTCAGCAGGCCGTAGCCGCTAAGCAGATCGGAGCAGTTGCCACCGATGTCTCCACCGTCAAGACCGATGTCACTGGCGCCAAAGCCAGCATCGCCGACACCCAGCAGGACCTCAACACCACCAAGGCCCAACTGCAGCGCACGATGGGCGATGCCGGCGTGATGAGCGGCCTCATCGCTCGCACCCATGATGAACTGGAACAACTCAAGCACCGCGGCGACCGCACCTACTACGAGTTCACCCTCCAGAAAGGTGCCAAGCCCATGCTCCTCTCCACCATCAAACTGCAGGCCAGGAAGGTAGACAACAAGCGCTCGAAGTACACGATGGTCGTCAGTGCAGACGACCGGAACATCGAGAAGAAGGACAAGAGCCTCGATGAGCCCGTGCAGTTCTATACGGGGAAGGATCCCGTCCTCTTTGAGATCGTCGTCAACAACATCTCGAAAAATCAGATTTCGGGCTATCTTTCCACACCCAAGGGCGCCGTGCAACCCATGGCGGCTCCTTCCAACTGATCGCTAAACCCCGCCCTTCACCGTAGCTGCAAACGCAAAACGGGGGCCGCTCAAAGCGTCCCCCGTTTTGCGTTTGCCTTTGTAATGCCTGCTTTGTCTTCGTCTCACTGCGGCTGCTTCACAGCTTCCGCTTGCCTATTCTCCCTGTCGAGTTTGCCCTCGACACTGCGTGTGATTCTGCAGCTAACGAAGGTATAGATTCACGTAAAAACAGTGTCAAGAAAAAAACGTAATCAGCGAAGATTTCTTTCACCTCATCGGGTCGTTTCAACATGTTTTACTTCGGTTGGTGGCGCTCAAGAAATGGTTTCGCAAGAGCGATGAACGCCACTAAAAAATCCTGCAGTGTATGCGCAACGATCACCGCGCGCAGATCTCCCTTGAAGTGCCGCACCACAAAGCCGTACACTACCGCGAGCGCAGCCAGGGGCAGGATCGCACCCAGCCCTTCATATAAGTGCACGCTACCAAACAGCAGCGCCGCAACAAAAATAGAAGCCACCGGCTGCTGTGTCCATGCCGTCAGCTGCTGGAGCAGGTACCCGCGAAAGATGACCTCTTCGCACACGCCCGCGGTAGCTGACACGCCGAACCAGAACACAAAATCTGTCACCGTGTGCGGCAGCATAGCCATCACCACCGCTTCATTGCGCTGGTGAAATAGCGGCGTAAAGTAAAGCAGCCCTCCCACCCCGATGACCGCCATGAAGCCCAGCAGATACACCACCAGGCCCAGCCCTACGCTCTCCGCATTGGTGCGTTCCCGATTCCGAAACGACTTAAGAAAAAACTCTCGACGCCGATAGATCCCAGCAATGACTGACCCTAGCAATAGCCATTCCAACAGCATCGTCGTTGTGTAGCGCGTCGAATGCGATGCAGCATCCACCGCCATGGAAGCCGCCCGAGCCCGCCCGGATAGCGTTGTCAGTAGCAACACGCAGCAGATCGCAAGCGTGTGCGCCCAATGTGCAATCGGCCTTGGTGCCGAATTTTCATGAGGTGGCGGTGCGGGCGAGACGTCTGGTTGCTCAGCCATCGAAGCTATCGAGTCGTAGGACATGGAACGTATACTACGGCCTCTGGAGAAACTAATGCGCGATGTAGTGATTGTGAGTGCTGTACGTACCGCCGTAGGCAAGTTTCAAGGCTCGTTGAATGACATGACTGCAACGCAGCTTGGCGCCGCCGTTGTCCGTGAAGTGGTAAGCCGCGCCGGCGTCAAACCAGAATCTGTTGATGAGTGCATCATGGGCTGCGTCCTGCCCGCCGGCCTCGGCCAGAACCCCGCCCGCCAGGCCGCGCTCGGCGGAGGCCTTGCCGATACCGTCGCCGCGTTGACCATCAACATGGTCTGCGGATCTGGACTTAAGGCTATCTCGCTTGGCGCTCAGGCTATCATGCTCGGCGACGCTGAGATCGTCGTCGCCGGCGGTATGGAGTCCATGTCCAACGCTCCCTATCTGCTTCCCCAGGGCCGCAAGGGCTTTCGCATGGGCGACGCCAAAGTTGTCGACTCCATGGTCAAGGACGGCCTCTGGTGCGCTTGCGATGATCAACACATGGGCATGACCGGAGAACTCGTTGCCGACAAACATTCCATCACCCGCGAGCAGCAGGACGCCTACGCCCTTGAGTCCCATCGCCGCGCGGCTGCCGCCTGGCGTGAAGGCCGCTTCGACGCCGAAGTCATGAAGCTCGAAGTGCCCGGCAAAAAGGGCATCACCATCTTTGATCGCGACGAGAGTGTTCGCGAGGACGCTTCCGCCGCAGCCCTCGCCACGCTCCGCCCCGCCTTCAAAAAAGATGGCACCGTCACCGCCGGCAATGCTCCCGGCGTCAACGATGCCGCAGCCGCCTTGCTCCTTATGTCCGCGGATAAAGCAAAGGAGTTGGGCCTCGAGCCCATGGTCACCATCAGGGCGCAGGCCATGAGCGGCGTAGCCCCCAGGTGGGTCATGCTCGCCCCCGTCCTCGGCGTGCAGAACGTCCTCAGGAAAGCTGGCTGGACCAAAGACGAAGTCGATCTCTACGAGCTCAACGAAGCCTTTGCCGTCCAGGCCTTGGGCGTCACCAAAGAACTCGATCTCGATCTCTCCCGCGTCAACGTCAACGGCGGTGCCGTAGCCATCGGGCACCCCATCGGCGCCAGCGGAGCCCGCTGCCTGGTAACCCTCATTCACGAAATGATCCGCCGCGACGCAAAGAAAGGCGTAGCAGCCCTCTGCCTCGGAGGAGGAAATTCAGTCGCGTTGGCCGTGGAACGCTAGAACCGAAAGAGCACGCTATTCCTCCTGGTTGTGATTCCGTAGCAAAGCGGCGGAGCCGATCGCTGAGAAATCTCCATGGCTTCGGCAGGCGTTATGCCATGGGCGAAGCGTGTAGGCATCATTACCGTTCGTACCATCAGAGCAACAGCAGCATCGTCTTGACTTGCTTTGGGCTTGTAACCTGGGCGCTCAACACCGGGGCGCGGGAAAGTCCTTGTCCGCCCAAGACCGAAAATATGTCCGTAGAGAGATGCCGCATCCACTGAACAGTGAGGACGCTGGTCCCGAACTGCTGATGGAGAATGACGAAGATGCCGAAGAGAAGTCCGATAGATTCGCCGGCTATCTTCGCTGTGGTCCGGTATTCCAGAAATTGAAAACCTGAAAGAATCAAACCCGCGGCGAGCAAATGCCCGACGACCCGTTTGAGCTTTGCTTCACGCAGAGTGAGAACAAGCGTTTAGTCTTCAAGATTCTTTGTGCAGTCCATGGACGGACAACATCACTCAAAGGACCTCAGGCATGTTCCCGTTAGCACTCAATAATATTTAAAGCCAACCCACCCAGGCTCGTCTCCTTGTACCGACTCTGCATATCCAAACCCGTCCGGTACATCGTCTCGATCACCTGGTCCAACGAAAGCTTGTGGCCCTCAGTCTCATGCATCGCCATGCGGCATGCGTTCACGGCTTTCACCGCGCCCATCGCATTCCGCTCGATACATGGAATCTGTACCAGCCCTCCAATCGGATCGCACGTCATCCCCAGGTTATGCTCCATCGCAATCTCAGCGGCATGTTCCACCTGCGCATTTGTTCCACCCAGCGCCGCAACCAACCCACCCGCAGCCATCGAGCAGGCAACTCCCACTTCGCCCTGGCACCCTACCTCCGCGCCCGAGATGCTCGCGTTCTCCTTGTACAAAACCCCGATAGCAGCCGCAGTCAAAAAGAATCGCAGCAGGCCCTCTTCCTTCTTGGCAGCCGTCTTCTCCGTCTCGATAAATTGAAGATAGTACTGAGCGATTGCTGGAATTACTCCCGCTGCGCCGTTCGTGGGAGCCGTGACTACTCGCCCACCGGCTGCATTCTCTTCATTCACCGCAATCGCAAACAACGACACCCAATCCAGCGGCGCCAGCGGATCACGCGGCTTACCCGAATCATCCAGCCCCTTGATCCGTTCATACAACCGAGGCGCACGTCTCCGCACATTCAACCCGCCCGGCAGCACCCCGTGCGTCGCAATCCCACGTTCCATCGAGGTTTGCATCGCCGTCCAAAGCGCCAAAATGCTGCCTTTGATCTGCTCTGCAATCGGCGCCGTCGAAGTTTCGGAAATGCCAGGTCGACCAATATTCTTCGCGGGTTTGTCGGCCCTCTCATCAGTCAGCAGCGCGCACTCATTTGCAAGCACCAATTCGGCGATCGTAAGCCCGTTTTCTTCGGCGCAATGCAACAACTTCTCCGCACTTGAAAATGGAAAGGGAACTGCCCTCGGCGTGACCAGCTTCTCCAGCGGACCCGGAGCTAACTCCTCGGACGAAAGGATGAAGCCGCCGCCTACCGAATAAAACACCCCCTGACTCAGCGTCTCACCCGATGCGTCGAACGCCGTAAACCGCATTCCATTCGGATGCGACCTCTCCGCCTTGGCCCCCTGCGGATACATCATCTCCCGCCGAAACAACAAGTCCGTGCTCTCTTCAAACGGGATCGCACGAACTCCACCCAGCACTAACTCATGCGTACCACGAATCACCTGCAGCTTTCCGTCAATCGCATCCGGCGCAATCGTATCGGGAGCCTCACCACTCAAGCCCAGCAGCACTGCTCTATCCGTCCCATGACCTGCTCCTGTATGCGCAAGCGACCCATACAGTTCAGCACGAACTCTTCCCACCCGCTCCAGTAATCCCGCGCTCTCAAGCTCCCGCACAAAGCGCAGCGCAGCCCGCATCGGTCCAACCGTATGCGAGCTCGATGGCCCAATCCCAATCTTGAACAATTCAAACAGGCTAGTATTCATCGTCTCGGCTTTGGCCCGAAGGCCTTCACTCGATTGTAGGCGCAGCCGCCAATCGCTGCTCTCGCTAGCCATTGCTTCCTCTTGCAAACCGTCTTTGTATCATTCGGGCTCTTGTTCACCACAGCATCGGTTAGAACGGTCGATGCCTGGTCTTGCATTTGAGTCGGCGTCTTTGGCCTCGCATCTGCCGCGCTAACCACCTGTCTATCCGCCTTCGACATTTGCGCATCAGCAGGAGTCAAAGCCTTTGCAGGCACACCGGAAGGCATCAACAGGGAAGCAGTGGCAAAGAGGACAGCTGGCAGGCAGCGGCAAAATGAGGCGGCCGCAAAGGTCAAGAGTACGGACCAGGACATCATGGAACCTTGCAAAGCAAAACTATCGAAGCATGGAGTTCGGTAGGGATGGGTGTACCTCGCTCTGGTTCGTTACTCCTTTTCGTTACGTACGCAATCCTTCGGATCCGTGCAACTGCTATACTTTTGCTACTTTCAGCCCCACAGGAATCATCAGGCTATCCATGCTCTTCAAGGCCCTTAGCGCAGCTGTCTATGGCATCGATGCGCACATCATCGATGTCGAAGTGGACTACTCCGGCGTCGTCCTCGACAAGCCGATCTTCAATACAGTTGGCTTACCGGACGCAGCGGTGCGCGAGAGCCGCGACCGTGTTACCTCCGCCATCCGCAACTCCGGCTTCGACTTCCCACCGACCCGCATCACCATAAATTTAGCCCCCGCCGATCTCAAAAAAGAAGGCTCCGGCTTCGATTTGCCGATCGCCATCGGTCTCCTTGGAGCCTATGGTGCCCTTCATATTAAAGACATCTCCGACTTCCTCCTCGTGGGCGAATTGGGGCTCGATGGCGCTCTCCGTTCCGTCCAGGGCATGCTCCCCATCGCCATCGCAGCCAAGGCCCGCGGCATCCGCAACCTCATCATCCCTGCCGGTAACGCCCGAGAAGCCGCCGTCGTCGAGGGCGTCAATGTCTATCCCGTCAAGAGCCTTCTTGAAGTCCGCGACCTCCTCAACGCGGCCGCCTTCGGAACTATCACTGCCGTTCCGCTGCGCGTCGATACCACCAGCCTCCTCGACGAAATGCAGCACTTCCCCCACGACTTCAAAGACGTTCGCGGCCAGCACGTCGCCAAACGCGCGCTAGAGGTCGCAGCCGCCGGCGGCCACAACATCCTCATGATCGGCCCCCCGGGCTCCGGCAAGACGATGCTCGCCAAGCGTCTCCCCTCCATCCTTGCCCCATTGCGTTTTGAAGAAGCGCTCGAGACGACCAAAATTCACTCGGTCGCAGGAGTCCTCAACCCGGAAGACGGCCTCGTCACGCATCGGCCTTTCCGCGCTCCCCACCACACCATCTCGGACGCTGGCCTCATCGGTGGCGGCGCTGTCCCCCGTCCGGGGGAAGTCTCGCTCGCCAACAACGGCCTCCTGTTCCTTGATGAACTCCCCGAATTCCCCCGGAACGTACTCGAGGTCCTGCGCCAACCACTGGAGGACGGACACGTAACGATCTCTCGCGCTGCCATGAGCCTCAGCTTTCCTGCCCGCTTCATGCTGGCTGCTGCCATGAACCCCTGCCCATGTGGCTACTTCAACGACAAGAGCCGCGAGTGCATGTGCACCCCGCCCATGATCCAGCGCTACGTCTCCAAGGTTTCCGGGCCACTCTTGGACCGTATCGATATTCACATCGAAGTCCCTGCGGTGCAATATAAAGAGTTACGCGGCGGTGCCAGCGCTGAGGGCTCAGCCGAGATCCGTACCCGCGTCCTCGCCGCCCGAGAGCTCCAGGACGCGCGATTCAATGGCATCCCTGGCGACGAGCATCGTACTCGCCCCACCGGTCGCAGCCCCTCCCAGCGCGTCTACTCCAACGCCCAGATGACCACCCAGCAGATCCGCCTCTTCTGCGAGCTCTCGAGCGATGCCGAGCGCATCCTCGAGCGCGCGATGCAACAACAGGGCCTCAGCGCTCGCGCCCACGATCGCATTCTGAAACTGGCCCGCACGATCGCGGACCTTGAAGCCGCTCAGGATATTGCGGTGAAACACATCGCAGAAGCCATCCAGTACCGCACCCTGGACCGAAGCTACTGGTCCTGAATCTTCTTGATAACGCGCAAAAATATCCCTTTTTCCGTAGCCCTATCATGGTGCTCCTCCAAAAATAAGTATTGACTCTATTCCGTCAACCAGCTACGTTACAGAGGAATGCCTGTTCCAACTGCTTTGAGAAGTTGACTGCAAGAATCACCTTTTCGCCGCTTCAGAATTGCGCTTAGAGGATCTGGGTTTCCACCTGAGTGAAAACAAAGTCGGGAGACCTTGCAACCAGACCGCGCATTTTGCGTCTAATAGAGTGATCGGGGCGTAGCCACCTCCGAGTTCCGCTTCTGAGAAGTACTCCGAACCCACCCGGATTCCTTTCCAAAAGATTGATCCTTCTTTTCTTAAGCCATCCTTTCGAAGGACTCATCTGTAACGCGGCACGAACTTGCATACACGAGTATTGCGCGGTAGACGCAATGTTGTACAAGAAAATAAGGAGAACGAACTATGCGCTCAGACCTCATATTTGGAGCACTTACCCACGTAACCAACCGTTACCAGCTCTGTCAGTTGGCCGCCAAGGCGACCCGCAAGCTGCATAAGCCCAACACCCGGTTGCAGGACACGACGAACGAAGTTCTTGACCGCTTCAAGGACACCGTACCCATGGACGGCGCTGCTGAGCCCAAGGTCGAGAAAATCCAAACCACACCCTCTCAGGAACGCCGCGCGGCTTAGCCGCGCGGTAGTTTCACCCAGGTTTCGGCATCGTTTGCATCTAGCAAATACCTACCGAATCTCTTGCAAATCGTAGTATTCTTTCCGTAGAAAACCTCCGCACAATTAGAAGATCCGCATCCATCCCTCCGCCTTCGCACGCACCTGCCCCACTCGTAGAAACCCACCCACCAAAGCGGACCTAATCTGCATTCCACACCCCCCAGAAAAGATAGATAATCCCATGACGATTTCAGAGTTAAAAGAACACAACATTGCAGAGCTAGGCAAACTTGCGCGTGGTCTTGACATAGGCGGCACCAGCGGCCTTCGCAAGCAGGACCTCATCTTCAAAATTCTTCAGGCCCAAAGCGAAAAAGAAGGACACATCTTCGCTGAAGGTGTTCTCGAGATCCTGCCCGACGGCTACGGTTTTCTCCGCTCGCCCGACTACAACTATCTCCCAGGTCCAGATGACATTTATGTCTCCCCTTCGCAGATCCGCAAGTTCGACCTCAAGACCGGCGACACCATCTCCGGCAACGTGCGATCTCCGCACGAAGGCGAAAAATACTTCGCCCTGGTCAAGATCGAGGCCATCAACTTCGAGTCGCCGGAAGAGACCCGCAACAAGATTCTCTTCGATAACCTGACGCCTCTCTACGCGCAGGAGCGCATCAAGATGGAGACCGTCCGCGAGCACATCTCAGGCCGAGTCATGGACCTGCTCACTCCCGTGGGCAAGGGGCAACGCGGCTTGATTGTCGCCCCCCCGCGCACCGGTAAGACCATGCTCCTGCAGTCGATCGCTAACTCGATCACCGCAAACCACCCGGAAGTGGTCCTCATTGTTCTGCTCATAGATGAGCGTCCGGAAGAAGTCACTGACATGCAGCGCAGCGTCCGCGGCGAAGTCATCTCCAGCACCTTCGACGAGCCAGCAGCACGCCACGTCCAGGTTGCCGAGATGGTCATCGAAAAAGCCAAGCGCCTGGTCGAACATAAGCGCGACGTCGTCATTTTGCTTGATTCCATCACTCGCCTAGCCCGCGCATACAACACCATCGTGCCGCCGTCGGGCAAGGTCCTGTCTGGCGGTGTGGACTCCAACGCTCTGCAGCGCCCCAAGCGCTTCTTCGGAGCCGCCCGCAACATTGAAGAGGGTGGCTCACTCACCATCATCGCCACTGCGCTCGTCGACACGGGTTCCCGCATGGACGAAGTCATCTTCGAAGAGTTCAAGGGAACGGGCAACATGGAAGTCATCCTGGATCGAAAGCTAGTCGACAAGCGCGTCTTCCCGGCCATCGACATCCAGCGTTCCGGCACCCGTAAGGAAGAGCTCCTCATCCCCAAGGACGATCTACAGCGTACCTGGATCCTCCGCAAGGTATTGAACCCGCTCTCCCCCACCGAGGCCATGGAACTCTTGACCAGCCGCCTGGAGAAGACTCGCAACAACCAGGAGTTCCTCCACAGCATGAGCTCCAACTAATTAGCTGGCTCCAAATCGCAACCCTGATCCCCATGTCTCGCTTCTGAGACATGGGGTTTTGCTTGGCGCTGCCGGTGTCCAACCCCGCATCCGGCCATCCTTGGGTGTCCACCCGCCGCCCTTATTGCTCCCGTTCAACGACTTAGCAGACGATATTTGATTTGAAGCCTCGTTTAATACCCATTGGCCAATAGATACTCTCCGGTCAAAGTCCACCCACCCCGCTCCGCACTCTGTGCCATCTTCTCCGCATACTTCGCGAGCACATCCACCTCGATATTTACCGGACTGCCCGGCACAAGTGTATGCAGGGAGGTCGCCGCATACGTATGAGGAATAATCGCAATCGACACTATATTGGCCGCAAAATCCGCAACTGTCAGTGAGATTCCTTCTACCGTGATGGACCCCTGCGATGCCACGTACTTGCTAATGTCCGACGGTAAGCGAACCTTCAATCGCCAGTCGCTCTTGGCGCTATCCAATGCGTCAATCGGCTCCAAAGAGATCAACTCCCCTACACCGTCAACGTGCCCTTGGACCACATGTCCGCCCATCGGCGATCCCGCCGGCGTAGGTAACTCCAGGTTCACCACCGCTCCCGGAAGCAGTCGCGCGAGCTTCGTCCGCCGCACCGTCTCTTCGGCGAGATCGGCGGAGAACTCTTCTGCGGAGATATCGAGTGCTGTCAAACAAACACCAGAGACCGCAATCGAGTCACCCGTACGCAACCGCGCCGCCAAACCCGGAGCCGAAACCTTCAAACGCGTAGGCCCCGCCGCATGCGCCGAGCTGACAATCGAAAGAATTGTGCCAGTACCTTCAACCAATCCCGTAAACATCCTCTAAGCTTAGCCGAATCGACACTGTTTTGCGTTCGTCCGCAGCGCAGCGAAGAAATCTACGGTTGCCCCACCACCAACGAGCCCTCAGTCTAACGAAGGAATCCCAGCCCAGGGATCTTTAAGCAGCCCGGTCACACAAATATCCGTCCCAAAGCTCACCTTCTGAATCCGACCCATTCGTTCCTCCACCTCAAACGAAGTTGGCCCGCCTGCCGCAAATGGCAGTGATTCCATTCCTAACCTGGTCTCCGCATAGAACAGCGTAGCTCGATCCACCAGCCCCGCCCTCAGCATCGCCCCATTCACTTTCGAACCGCCCTCCACAAGTACACTCAAAATGTGCGCCTTATCCAGATGCCCCAGGACCTGTTCCAAATCCAATTCTTTAGCGCCAAACACTCTGGTAACCCGAATTCCACGATTCTTTAGTTCCGTTTCCAACAATCCATCGGCATCTTCCGAACAGAATATCCAAATATCCTCCGCAGCCCCCAAAACCAGCTTGCACTCCAACGGAATGCGCAACTTTGCGTCCAGCACCACCCGCATCAAGGGCCTCCGCCGCTCCAGCCCACTTCGGTCCGTCAGCAGAGGATCATCCGCCAGTACCGTCCCAATCCCCGTCATCACCACGTCTGAAGCATGACGAATCCGCTGCACCTCCGCCCGCGACTCCGGCCCCGTCAACCAAAACGGCTGCCCAGCCACCCGCCTCTCCTCGAGCGGTGCCAACCGCCCATCTGCTGATAGCCCGGCTTTTAACGTCACGAACGGGCGCCCCAGGATCATCGAAGCCGCAAACGCCTCATTCAACTCTCGCGCTCGTGCCTCCTGCAGGCCAACAGAAACCTCAATCCCCGCTGCCCGCATCCGCTCGATTCCTCGCCCACTCACCTTCGGGTTCACATCCGCTGTCGCCACCACGCACCGCGCAATTCTTGCCGCGATCAAAGCATCCGCACAAGGCGCCGTCCGGCCATGATGACTGCATGGCTCCAGCGTCACATAAGCCGTAGCCCCCCTGGCCTCTTCAGCGCGCTTCAGCGCAACAATCTCCGCATGATCCCGCCCCTCATACCGGTGAGCCCCTTCACCAATCACTCGCCCATCCCGCACCAGCACGCATCCCACTTGCGGATTTGGCGACGCTAGTCCCACGGTCCCTGCCGCCAGCGCAAGCGCCCGCTCCATATATATCGAATCATCGTCTGAAAAGGGAAGCACCCGCACCAACCTCTCCTTGCTCGCCCAGAACCACCTTTTGTTGCCATTCCACAGCGAACCGGAAAAATCTGCGATCCCTTTTGTTCTTCGCCCTAATCAATCAAAGAATCAATAAAGCTCTTACTATCAAACGGAATAAGATCCTCGATCTTTTCCCCTGTACCCGCATAAACCACCGGCAGTCCTAACTCCGTAGCAATCGCCAACACGATCCCACCTTTAGCCGTCCCATCCAGCTTCGTCAGCACGATTCCGCTTACCCGTGCCGCCTCTGTAAACAGCCGAGCCTGTTGCAGCCCATTCTGTCCCGTCGTGGCATCCATTACCAGTAGCGTCTGGTGCGGCGAGCCCGGAATCAGCTTCTCTGCCGTCCGCCGCATCTTGTCCAGCTCTTTCATTAGGTCGGTTTTCGTATGCAACCGCCCGGCCGTATCCACAATAAGGACCTGCATCCCACGAGCCTTCGCCGCAGTACACGCGTCATAAAGCGCCGCCGAGGGATCCCCGCCCTGCTTCGTCTTGATCATCTGCACGCCGGACCGAGTAGCCCAGACCTCAAGCTGCTCAATCGCCGCCGCACGAAACGTATCCGCAGCGCACAGCAGAACAGTCCTGTGCTGCGCCGTAAAGTGTGCCGCCAGCTTACCGGACGTCGTCGTCTTACCCGTCCCGTTAACCCCTACCATCATGATCACTTCCGGACCGGAAACCGGATGCTTCACGGGCCTCACAACCCCATCGAGCACTGCCTGCAGTTCTTTCTTCAGCAGTACTTTTAATTCGCCGCCACCTTCAATTCCTACCCGAAGCGCTCGCTGTCGCAGATTTTCAAGCACAATCGCTGACGTCGCACTCCCCACATCGGCCGCCAGCAAAATCGGCTCCAGACTTTGCAGGGTAGATTCATCGACCTCTCGCGTCAGCGCAACGATCGTCCCGATCGACTCCGCGAAGTTCTCGCGCGTCCGAGTAACCGCCTGCCGCATGCGGTCGAAAAAGCCGCGACGAGGCTCCTCGACCGGGACTGCCTTCGCAGCCTCTTCAGCCTTCGCCTCTTCAAGCGCTTTCGGCGCTTCATCGCGCTCGGCATCGCTACTGTTATTACGTTTTCCAAAAAAGGAGAAGGCCATACTCTTCCCAGTCTATCGCGGACGCGCTGGTTCCTGGCCTAACCTACTCGTCGCGCCCCGGCCGCGCCATCAAGTCCTTGATCGCATCCCTCGGGCTCTTGCCCCGATGCAGCACCGCGTCCATCTGTTCCGTGATCGGCATCTCCACCCCATACCTCGCTGCCAACCCCAGCGCCGCCGCTGTGCTTCGCACGCCCTCCGCCACCTTGCCATTCATCCCCGCCAGAATCTCCGGCAGCTTGCGTCCCTTGCCCAGCTCAATCCCTACCGATCGGTTTCGGCTCAGCGTCCCCGTGCAAGTCAGTACCAGGTCTCCGACACCCGCCAACCCTGCCAGCGTCTGGCGTCGGCCGCCGCAAGCCACCGCCAAACGCGTAATCTCCGCAATCCCTCGCGTAATCAGGGCAGCTGATGTATTCGACCCCAACCCCAGCCCATGAATCACACCGGAAGACAACGCAATCACGTTTTTCAGCGCACCTCCCAGCTCTACGCCGGTCACATCGTCATTCGTGTAGAGACGCATGGTTGGAGACGAAAACTCCCGTTGAATCGTCTGCGTAATCTCCGAGCTATTTGCCGCCACCACCATTGCCGTCGGCAGCCCCCCCGCAACCTCCTGCGCAAACGAGGGCCCACTCAGTACTCCGCACGGATTACCCGTGACTGACTGAATCACCTGCGTCATCCGCAGAAATGAAACTTCTTCGATACCTTTGCTTGCCGAAAGAATAATCTGGTCACGGATCAGCAGAGGCGCAATCCGCGTAAGTGTCTCCCGTAGATGCTGTGAAGGCGTCACACACAGCAGAATGTCCGCCTCAAAGATGGATGCCGGCAAGTCCGATGTGACGTGGATATCCATCGGAAGCGTAAATCCCGGTAGGTAGGAAAGATTCTCACCCGTCTCCATCAAGTGCGCCGCCAGGGCAGGGGAGTGAGCCCACAGCGTCAGGTCATGCCCGCCCCGCCGAGCCAGTGAAATTGCCAGTGCGGTGCCCCATGCTCCCGCTCCAAGTATTGCAATCCTGCTCATGCTGCAGCCTTTCGTGCGCCTGAACCAAAGCGGCTTTCGGTGCCGGCTAAAAGTCGGCGAATATTCGCGTGATGCTTCACGCAAACCAGAATCGGAATGAAGAGGAAGCCCGCAATCACAATCGGACTCGGATGCCGGACAAAGTAGAACCCAAACAGCGGAAACGAAGCCGCAGCCAGAACCGATGCCAGCGAAACATATTTTGTCAGCAGAAATATCACTGCAAACACACCTAAGATGCATAGGCTCGCGGGCCAAACCAGCGCGATAAACACGCCTAGTGCCGTGGCCACGCCCTTACCTCCGCGGAAGCCCAGCCACACCGGAAACACATGCCCCAGGATCGCCATAACAGCACAAACCACCGCAAGGTCGAAGTTTCCAGGCGCCAGAAACTTCGCAATCTGGACCGCTACATACCCCTTGCTCAGGTCCAGCAACAGCGTCGCAATCCCCAGTCCCTTGGCACCGGAACGCGCCACATTGGTCGCCCCGATATTGCCGCTCCCCGATGCTCGGATATCTTCATTGCGAAATGTCCGCACCAATACGTAACCGAACGGTATGGAGCCAAGCAGATAAGCGATCGGTATGGAGATGAGCCAGGGATTCATATGCGTGCACGTACCTGAACCAGTCTAGCAAGCCGACGCTCACATCAGTTGCCGCCGAATCATCTCCAGTCCATTCAGCGTCGCAATCATTCGAATTCGTTCTCGATCGCCCGTCAGCCGCAACTCCTTCACCTGCGTCCCTTCGCTATCCGCCACCGCGACATACACCAACCCCAAAGGCTTGCCTTCATCCGCGCCTGTTCCCGGCCCCGGCCCGGCAATCCCCGTAATTCCTACGCCCAGCGACGCTCCTGTTCGCTCCCGAATGCCCTCCGCCAGTGCTCGCGCCACCGGTTCAGACACCGGCCCCTCGCGCTCAATCATCGCCGCCGGCACTCCCGCAAAGCTCGTCTTCAGCGCATCCGAGTACACCACCGCACCACCCAGGAAATATCTTGAGCTCCCCGCAACTCCGGTCAGACGCTCCGCCAGCATCCCGCCCGTGCAACTCTCAGCCGCCGCCAGCGTCATATGCCGCAGACCCAGCATCAGCAGCACAACCTCCTCCAGCGATTCACCCTGCGAAGAATAAATATCCTCATCCATCTCATGTTCCACTCGTCCCGCAACCTCATCCACCTGCGCCTGCGCGGCGGTCAGCGTTGCAGCAGCCATCTGAAAGTGCAGATGAATCTCGCCCGCATGCGCCAGGATCGTCGTCTCTACATTTGGATACTGCTTGTAGATCGGAGCTGTTCGGCTATCCACCGTCGACTCCGGCAGCAGAGCCATCCGCAACTCACGCTTGGCCAGGAACCGTGCCGGCAGGTGCGCCGCCAGCCTCGGCTTCACCTCCAGGTCAAACATCGGCTTCAGTTCCTTCGGTGGCCCCGGCAGCAACACAACAATCCGCCGCTTGCCCGCAAAATCCGTCACCAGGTACTGCCCCGGCGCACTCCCATGTTTGTTTTCAAGTAGCGTCGCACCATCCAGCACATCGGCCTGCTTGGTATTGTTCGGCGGCATGGCAATCTGACGTTCTGCAAACCGCTTGTACAACCACGCAATAATCGCCGGATCGGGATAAACCGAAATCCCCAGTGCCCCTGCCGCTGCCTCGCGCGTCAGATCGTCTTCGGTGGGTCCCAGCCCTCCGGAAAAGATCACCAGATCTGCCCGCGAAAGTGCAATTCGCGCCGCACCGGTAAGGTGTTCCAGATTATCTCCAACAATTGTCTTGAACCCTACGACGACACCCAGATCGTTCAGACCGGCAGTCAAATAAAGCGAGTTCGTATCCTGACGGAAAGGCGTCAGCATCTCCGACCCCGCAGCAATAATCTCAGCAATCATGCCTTTAGGATGCGCCCAAACATCAACCGACGCCAAACCTTATGTCTGCAGCAGATAAATCAGGGTGCCCAGCACCAGCCTCCGGTATGGCCACCCTGTGGCACGGTTAAAAGTTCCGCGTTTGCTGTTGCCTTCACCAACATCCTGAGCGAAACGAAGGGCCCGCATCGGACCTCGCGAGCCTACCCCAACTGAACCTCGAACACTGCATCCCGAGTTGCCACCGCCGCCTTCCCCTCCGGCAAAAACGCCAGTCCAATTACATTCGAGCCCGCCACCACAACCTGCGCCTCACCCCCCGGAGTAATCTTCACAATCCCGCGTTCCCCCTTCAGCGAAGCCGCGACGTACAAGTTATCCGCCGAATCGAAAGCCATCCCCTGCGCTCGCCCCAGCCCTTGGTAGAACACTGACCCACGCCCATCCTTATCGATCGCATGCACCGTCTGGCTCGACGCTGTCGTAGGTCCCGTCACATACAGCGTCCCTTTACTATCGAACGCCAGGTGGTACGCCGCAATCGAAGGCTCGAGCGTCGCAAAGACAAACGTCTCTCCCGCCTTGAAATCCTCCGCCTCGCCGCCCATCCGAATCTTGAAGATCGTCCCCGACCGATCTCCCACGTACAAATCACCCGCCTGGTCAAACGCAATCCCCGTAGCGATCCCCAGCCCTTCGGCAAAGACCGCCACATCGCCTGATGCATCTATCCGATACACCGTACCTTCAGCCCGCGAGCTGCAATACAGTAACCCATCCTGGCCAAATGCCAGCCCCGTGGGATTCAGGATGTTCCGCGCGAACGGTCTCAGCTCATGCACCACGCCCTCGGGCGCTGGCGCAATTCTAAAGATTGAAATCGGAGTAGCCTGCCCACGCGAGCCAGACAACGTCGTAAACACATTCCCCTTCGCATCCACGGCCGGATTCGCCACCGGGTGCAGGTTCTCCGCCATCGCCACCGCCACCGACACATGCAGCCCGTTTGACCGCACTCCATCGTGCGTAACGACAATCTCCCCCGGTAGAACACCCTCTGGAACCCGCACGATTGCTCGCGAAGATCGTGCCAGCGTAACTAACGCCGCTACGTCCCCAATCTCAGCCGAAAGCTCCGGGCCCAACCCTACGCCAGTAAGTTCAATCTCTCCACCGGGCAGCGCCGCAGCAGGCCGGACATCCATCAAAGTAGGCATAAGCCAAGCCTACCGCAATCCGGCAGACCAGTGCAGAACTGGGTGGGTCTCAGTCAAAAACCAACCACTTTTATGAAACAGCTTCTAGTACCAGATCCTCACGACCAACCCCACCCCTAACGCCAGCATCCCCGCCGCCACATCGTCCAGCATGATCCCTACTCCTCCACGCAGCTTCTCCAGGTTGCGCACAGGAGGCGGTTTCGTAATATCGAATGCCCGAAACAGCAATAGCCCAATCACCGCATGCTGCCAGTCCGCGGGCATTGCGATGAGAGCGATCAACTGACCCGCCACCTCATCAATCACGACGTGCCCAGGATCTTCCCGGCCCGACTCCCGAGCCACAATGGTAGCCGCCGGAATCCCGATCGCCGTAGCCACCACCGCCGCGATAACCGTCCCGCAGACCTGTGCCGCAAACGAGGGATGCCAAAGATGAATCGCTCCATACCAAAGCGCCACCGCCGCGCAGGACCCATACGTCCCCGGCCCCGGCTGCATCAGCCCCACCCCAAAGAAGGTGCTCACCGCCCACGCCCAGCCAGTCTTCTTCCCCGGCAAAGCCCGAACATCCATAGCTATCTGCTTCGCCAATTCATCCACCTAACGCCGTGCAGTCGCACCTTGTTGCCATTCCGCGAGGAAGCCAAGCAATCTGCGGGAGCCCTTCCAGGCGTCACCCTGCGGCTAATCCTCATTCGTCGAGCTCTTCCCCCGATGCTGTAACCCTTCCAGCTCATCCAGCAAATCCGGATCGTGCACTGGCGACGAGATTACATATCCACCCGAAGCCCACTTCCCCAGATCCAGAATCCGGCATCGATCCGAGCAAAATGGGAAATCCGCATCCGTAGCCAACACAACCTTCCGACACGTAGGACAAAACAAACCCTTAGGCACACTCATAAATACACCATCATTAGCTCGCCTTGGCGAGGTAGTCTTTCGATCTATATCCGATCACTGCATTCAACTTGATCTCGTGTTCTTCCGCGAAGCGTGCCCCCGTAGGCAGGTCCTGAGTAATATTCAAAAACTCCCTTTGAACGGCTTGTTCGGAGAACGTCCTTCCACCCGGGAAACTCAAGATACTCATCAACTATCCGCCGTGAGTTTTTCCGCTGCTGAGTCCGAACCTCACGCCCGAGTGACGATGTTCATGAGGCCAGCGGTGCCCGAAGAGGGGAAGTCTCTCGGCTTGACGCAAAGGTGTCCCCCTTACAACCGGGTGCTTCTCCGTCTACTCCAAAATCCTCGCCACCACATCGTAATCGTGGCTCTCAGTAATCTCCGCCCGATAAAACGTCCCCACCACCAACTCCTCGTGCGGACCAAAGTCGTTGATCAGTACCTTGCCATCAATCTCCGGCGCATGCAACGACGTACGGCCTTCCCACAGCAATTCTGTCTCTTCACTCGGCCCCTCAACCAGCAAGTCGATCTCCCGCCCAACCCACTTCAGCTTCTCAGCCGTAGAAATCTTCTGTTGAAGTTTCATCAGTTTCCGTCGCCGAGCCTGGATCGTCCGGTTCGCCACCTTCGTTTCATCGGCAAACCCATAAGCCGCCGCACCCTCTTCATCCGAGTACGTAAACACCCCAAGCCAATCGATCTTCGCAGCCTTCACAAACTCGCAAAGCTCCAAAAAGTCAGCTTCAGTCTCTCCCGGGAACCCCACAATAAACGAGGTCCGAATCACCACACCCGGCACAATCTGTCGAGCCTTCGCAATCAGATCCAGAAAGATCTGTGCATTCCCGCCACGCTTCATCGTCTTCAACACGCTCGCGCTGGCATGCTGCAACGGCACGTCCAGATACTTCGCAATCGTGTCATGCTTCGCCATCGTCTGCAGCAACCGCGTAGAGACTTTATTGGGGTACGTATAAAGAAATCGCAGCCACTTCAAATCCGGCAGGACTGCAAGCGCATCCAGCAACTGTGCCAGCCCTTCCTTCAGCCCCAGATCTTCGCCATAGCAGGTCGTATCCTGCCCAATCAGCGTGATCTCCCGAACCCCCTGCGCAATCAAATTCTGCGTCTCGGCGATGATGGACCCCATCCGCCGCGACCGAAACTTCCCACGCAACTGCGGGATAATGCAGAAGCTGCACGGATGGTCGCAACCCTCCGCAATCTTGATGTAAGCACTAGCCCGCGGAGTCGTCAGAATCCGCGGCGTAGCATCGTTGTACAGATACTCCGGCAGGGCTGCCGCAGCGCCATCCCAGGCATCCCGCGAGAACCGCCCCGCCTCTTCCCGAGCCACACCCTCAGGCCTGAACGCAAGCGCGCCATCGCCCGAAGTTGTACCCGTCTGCGCCAGCGATTGCACAATTTGCAACTGCGGCGCAATCTCCATATCCGTCTCCGGATCAGCCAGCGGCCGCGACCTCTGACTCACCGCACTCGCAGCCCGGCTCACCATCTGCTGATGCGGAACATCCTGCCGCGAGTCAATCGCCACGTTTGTCTCGCCAACCATTCCACGGGTCAGCAATTCCAGATCTTTCTGCGCATGAGCGTCAATCGAAGGCTGCGAAAAATCCTGCGGCAGAATCTGAAACGGCGAATCACTCCTGACCTGCCCGGTAGGCGTCAACCCGGCAGCCGCAAGAATCGCCTCCAACTCGCCCGTACCTACAACTGCATCCACCTCCGGAATGTTCTTCCGGATCTCATCCCTGTACCTCTCCACCAGGCAGCCCGCCACGATAATCCTCGTGGCCTTCCCGCCATTTTCCTTCTTGTGCTGCACCATCTCCAGAATCGTATTCACCGACTCCTGCTTGGCCGAATCAATAAAGCTGCACGTATTGATGACGATAATCTCGGCATCTTCAGCACGCGGCGTCAACTCCGCACCGTTATGGTGCAGCAGGCCCATCATCACTTCGCTATCGACCAGGTTCTTCGGGCAGCCCAACGAGACGAATCCAACCTTGGGACGAACTGGCACGGCAACAACGTCATCAATCACAGAAGAAGGCATCACTCTTTATTCTACGTCTTCTTCTTAGCCAGCAAGCTCTCATACAGCGCAATCGTCTGGTCCGCAATCGCTTCCCACGCAAACTTTTCTTCTACCCGCTTCCGTCCCATCTCGCCCATCTTTTTTGCCTTGTCCGGGTCCGCCAGCAGGTCCGCAATCTTCGCGGCCAGATCCTTCTCGAACTTGACTGCATCCACCGGAAACGATGTCACCGCGTCAGCCTCAAACGGAACCAGATACCCCGTCTCGCCCTCTGCGACAACCTCCAGAATGCCGCCAACGGCCGAAGCCACCACCGGCGCTCGGCAGGCCATTGCTTCCAGATTGATAATCCCGAAAGGCTCATAAACACTCGGGCAGCAGAACACCGCGCAGTTCGAGTAAAGCTGAATCGCCTCCGACTTCGTCACCATCTTTTCGATCCACACGATGTTCGGATTCTGCTTCAGCGCAATCTCAACCTTCGCATTCATCTCCGCCGCAATCTCGGGCGTGTCCGGAGCGCCCGCGCATAGCACCACCTGCGTTCCCACTGGCAGATACCGAATCGCCTCCACCAGGTACGTCACACCCTTCTGCCGCGTGATCCGGCCCACAAACAGCACATAGGGCCTGGCTGGATCGACACCATACTTCACCAGCGCATCCCTCGCCGCGGTCTGCTGGTACTCCTTCAAATCGATGCCGTTATAAATCACATGAATTCGCGATGCATCCACATCCGGATACGCGCGCAGAATGTCCGCCTTTGTCCCGTTTGACACCGCCACAATCGCATCCGCATCCAGCATCGCCGTCCGTTCCATCCACGACGACATCGCATACCCCGACCCCAGTTGCTCCGCCTTCCACGCCCGCAAGGGCTCCAGGGAGTGCGTCGTTAGAACGAACGGCACGCCGTAAAGCTTCTTGGCCAGAAATCCCGCCATGGACGCGTACCAGGTATGCGTATGCACAATATCGATCGCACCCAGCAATTTCATCGTCACAAGATTCAACGCAAACGCATCCACCGCCGCCTTGAACTTCGCCTCCGTCCCAGCCGTTACCTCTGGTGGAGGCACGTCGCCGCGCACATGCAGATTACCGGCATCCTCTTTCTGCGTGCCCCAGCAATGCACCTCAACTTCAATCTTCCGCGCCAGTTCTCGCGCAAGATATTCGACATGCACCCCAGCCCCGCCATACACATTCGGCGGATACTCCCGTGTCATCAATCCAACTCGCATCTGACCCTCTCTTGGCGCGGGCGTCGGTCGCCGCGTCTCGAAGTCTACACAAAAAGCAAAGGCCAGTTCCCAGAGGACTGGCCTTTACCAAAAATTCGTTGGGCTTTCGCTCACGAGAATGCAGGCGTCGCAAGAATGGCTTCGCGAGAAGCACTCTGCTACAAAACTTTTAGCAAAAGCAGGATCAAGACGATCGTCAGGATCAACGACAAACCACCACCGCCGTAGTAGCCAAGTCCGGGACCCATCCGATATCCGCCAAATCCAAACACAAGAATCAAAATAATTATAAGAATAAGCATTTGCGTGAACTCCGTTCCAATTTGATTGTGCGCAGCGTACCGCGTATCGCCGGCGTCAGTGCGTTGGATGCGAACGACGTGCAAGTGAAAGAGTCGGGATCAAACTTTCTCATCGAAACCATCCAAAATAAAGGTTGCTTCCGGATCAGAAAGAGAAAGTCGGATCAGAATAAGCAAGTTCCATCGCTCATAATCCTTTCTTATCTGCGGTCGCTGGCGCCAACCCCATCAGTCGAATAATCGCCAGCGCATTCGAACTCGTATTCACCCCCGCCTTCAGCTTGTAATCAAACGCCAGTGGGTCCTCCACGTCCGGACTCGCCATGTGCACATTCACCCCGCCGTTCACCTGTGTCGCCAACTCCGTCAACGCTAGATCATGTGTCGAAAGCGCTCCAATAGCACCATGCCGCAGCAGGGAATCGAGCACAGCCCCGGCTGCCGTCTTACGATCCAGCGAGTTCGTCCCGCTGAATATCTCATCCACCAGAAACAAAACGGGTGCCTCTTTAGCCTCCCGCACAATTGCAGAAAGCCGCTGCACTTCTGCCATAAACTTGCTCTTGCCCTCTGCCAGCGAGTCCGTCAAAGCCAGCGAAGCCCCCAATCGCAACGGCGACAATCGCATAGCCCTTGCCCGCACAGGAGCCCCGGCATAAGCCAGCACAGCGTTGATTCCAATCGACCGCAACAATGTCGACTTGCCCGCCATATTCGACCCACTGATCAAATAAAAACTGGCAGCTCGTAGCTCCCGAGCTGACTGCTCAAGACCCAAATCCTGCGCCACTCCCAAGGAAATATCATTCGTCACCGCCCCAGCCAGCAGCGGGTGCCCGAGTCCAGTTGCCTGAAACACAGCCCCTTCGTCCTCGCGCAACAACTCCGGCCAGGCATCTTCCGGATGTTCAAACGCATAGGTAGCCACCGCATTCAGCGCTTCGAACTCCGACCACGCCGCCAGCCACACCTTCATTGCCCCGGCATGTTTGCTCTTCCATCCCGCTATCGAGATCGCCGCCTGCGTGCCCGCCGCCAGCAGCAGCGAAAACAAAAGGAAGTATTCTTTCGGCCTCTGCTCCACAATCGCAAGCTGCGCCTCCAGCTTTGCCAGCATCTTTACGGCACCCGCCGGCTCTCGCGCCATCCGCTGCAATGCAACCAGCTTCGGGCTCGTAAAGCTCTGTGCCTGCAGCAGCGCCAGACCCTCGGAAAGCAACTTCACGTGCCCCTGCAGCTTCGATCCGCTTTGCAGCAGCGGCAGCACGCGTTTACGCAGCGGCAGGCAGATGATCCCCTGCAACGCCAGATCCGCCAGTAAATTTGGCAGCAGAACACCCCAGGTCCGCACATGCGTCAGCCCAGCCAGCAGCAACCCCACCGCCACCAGCGCTGTCACAACCAGCACCACCCGATACGCAGGGCTGAAGCTCGGCGCAGGCTCTTCCAGCCACTCATCGAAGAAGCTCGCCGAAATTTGTTGAAAACTGGAATCGCCCAGCAGCGAGATCCGTTCCCTCAACTCCACCTGCGGCAGCAACTCCTGCACGGCCTCCTGCCGCAGCAGCGTCTCGTTGTGGGTCGCCGGGTCCAGCAGAAAACGCGCTAATCCCCGCTCGCCCGGGCCCGTCCGCACGGTACACAGCAGGCCGAACAGGGAATCCGGCCCCAGCAAATCAAGATCCCGCTCATAAAGGTGCCCCGGCGTCCTAAGCATCTGTCCAGCTTCGATCCCCGTCCTGCCCGACTGTGGTTCGCTGCCATCCACGCGCTGCAGGCTGCGGTCATAAAACACCAGCAAGCGCTGCTGTCGCACCAGCTTCGGCGCGATCCTTACCACGTACCAAACCAGCCCCGCGACTGCTGCAAACCCCACCATGAGCGGCCAAGCCTTGCCACCCGCACGCAAAGGCCCCAGCGCCAGATAGGCAATTGCCAGTACCACTACTGCAAGCCCCTGGAGTACCCTCAAGCGTCGGCTTCGCAAACCATCCGCCAACTCCTGATGACCTGCCATCCACTCTCTGTACCGCGCTATAACCTCTTCATTCGTACCGGGTAACGGTGCGGCAATTGCCATGGACTGGAAGTCCCCCTCTTACGATGGTAGACTCCATCTTGTGCCGGGTCCTACGCGACGTAATCCCGCCAATCCCGCCAGGTCCGGAAGGAAGCAACGGTAACGGGCTAGTATGGGCGCAGTGGGTCGCCCGGTACACCTTCCCCCCCCAAACAAAAAACTTCTCAAATCCCCGCAATGGCGCAGTGGGTCGCCCGGAACATCTACCCTCCCGAAAAACCTTGTCATCCTGAGCGAAAGCGATCGCAACATCATCTTGAAGCGCAGTCGACGGGTCTGCGTTTCGTTCCCCGCACATAAAACTGTCAGGTGTCGTCTTTCGATTCCCGTCTTTTTTCTCTTCATCGTCCCTTTCTTCCAAAAATGAATAGTGATTCATCCAGCAATTTTTTGTATGCTGAGATACGTCATGATGAGGTTAAACATTTGAGTCTCACGCTGAAGCCGAGGGTCTCCGTTCGTGCCAAAATAACCTCCGTCGGAGCCTTTGTCCCGCCCAGGCTGCTCACGAACAAAGACCTGGAAAATATGGTCGCAACCAATGACCAATGGATTATGGAGCGCACCGGCATCCGTGAGCGCCACATCGTCGACAAAGGTGTAGCCACCAGCGATCTTGCCGTCGAAGCCGCGAAAAAATGCCTTGCCACACGTGGAATTGAGCCTTCAGAGATCGACTGCATTATCGTCGCCACCGTTACTCCGGATATGATCTTCCCGGCCACGGCATGCCTCGTGCAGGATAAGCTGGGCGCAAAGGGCGCATGGGGCTTTGACCTTTCGGCAGCCTGCTCCGGTTTTCCCTATGCATTGCAGGTAGGCGCAAAGCTTGTGGAATCGGGGGTTCACACGAAAGTCCTCGTGATCGGAGCCGACGTGATGAGCTCCATCATCGACTACACCGACCGTTCGACATGCGTAATTTTTGGCGATGGCGCAGGCGCCGTGTTGCTGGAACCCTGCGTCGGGGATGAGGTTGGCCTCATCGACTTTCTCCATGAAATTGACGGGTCAGGAGCCTCTTCGCTCAATATGCCGGGAGGGGGTTCGCTCCACCCATCCACGGCCGAGACCGTTGCGGCCAAAATGCACTACGTCCACCAGGACGGTGCTTCCGTGTATAAGTTTGCCGTGCGCAAGATGTCTGAAGTCGCGGAGGCCCTGCTTACACGTAACCATCTGACAGGAAGAGACTTATCCTGTTTTATTCCACATCAGGCAAACAAGCGCATCATCCTGTCTACAGCGGAAAGGCTGGGCATGGACGAGAGCCGCGTCGTCATCAACATCGACCGTTTCGGCAACACCACGGCCGCAACGATTCCCATGGCAATGCAGACAGCACTCGACGAAGGCCGCCTCAAGAAGGGGGATGTCGTGCTGCTCGCTAGCGTCGGAGCCGGATTCACAGTTGGGGCAACGCTGCTCCAATGGGAGTTTTAGCCCTTTCCGCAAATCTTTTCAGACTGACCCGAGACCCAAGGCCCGAAATTCAAGCCCCAAGCCCCAAGCCCCAAGCCCCAAGCCCCAAGACCCAAGCCCCAAGACTCGAACGCTGGACACACACACTGCTACCAGATTTATCAGCAGTACGAATCGGAAGCGCAGACTGAAGACCACAACCCTTGAGGTTGTCTTCGGCATCTTCAGGTCAACGTGGGCGCAGAACTCCGGAATAATCGCCGTGATCTTTGGATTACAGGAATGCGACTGGCGATGGTCGAGATGCAGAAGTTCATCTGTAACGATTTGGATTCTGATGTCACTACGATGTCATAGGTGCTGGCGCCTTGGTACGCGGGGCGAACTTGCGCCGATCACGCACAGTATTTGGACCTTTCGGTCAGATGACACTCACTTTTTCCAGAGGCTTGCGAAGAGGGGAAACGCCAACCGCGTGGCTGGTTTTCCAGAGCTGCCAAAAAGCGTAGGCGACGCTTATCAAAATGCCCGTCCAGAGGAAGATGAGGACGGTTGTCCCCCACTTCGCGGAAAACATCTTCCAAAAGGTGAGAACGTGCTTCCCGTAGTAAACGCCGAGCCACACAGCAACACTGTGCCGAATGAAACGGCTGATGGTAAAGGTCACCAGGAACTTGTCACGCGACATCCTGAGCGCGCCTGCAGCCAGCACGAAAGGACTGAGCGGCATCGGGGGCGGCAGAAGGGCTGGCAGCGCTACGGCCAAAATCGCATGTGATTCCATCCAGCCGGCTACGCGCCTGAAAATGCGGGCAGGCGTACGCTTCTCGATAAATGCCATGCCTCCCGACTGGCCGACCTGATAAGAAAAGTATCCGCCAAGCGCAGAGCCAAACGTAGCCATAAGTATCAGCAGCAAGGGGTTGGCGTGCTGCGCGGCATAGACGACCAGCATAATGTCCGTAAGTCCGGGGAGAGGGAGTGGGACAAAAGATGAATCGACGATCGAGACGAGGAAGACCCCAAGCAAACCGAGCGAAAAGACAAGATGCACCAAAGTCCCGCTGGCAGCACTTGCTCCGAGCCAGCTGGACAGCCACGCGGACGTCTCTGCGGAGGCAACAACGATCTGGGCCTGTGCGAGCGATGGAAGAGCCAACAAGAGGTACATAGTGGTTAAGACGCGGAAGGGTGAAGGGAAGTCGCGGAGAGTTACTGCTTAGTTTGGATTCAAATGCTTCTAGGGTCTCAGAAACGGCAGCATAGGCAGTGGCCGCAGCACGCCCGTAGACGCGGCCAGTTTACGAAAAAGTTGAATGGCCTCGATGCATGGATCGTCGAGAAGATAGTAGATGTTCTGAGTCAGATAGGTGTGGATGGTGGCAGCGGGGATGGCCAGGCGGGGTGTCCACTCGTCAACGAGGTCCTGAATGTGGGTCAGGCCACGGTCGCGGGAGCCGGTCAGGTCGTCAATGAGTTGCTGCCGCGCCGCGCTGGTCTGTACGGCGTCGGGGCGAACGGCCCAGACAGCGGCGACCCAGGGAAGGCCAGTGTGCGTATGCCAGAGTTCGGCGAGGTCATACCATGTGCAAGGACCTGTCTGCTGCTCGATCTGTGTCCGTAGCTCGAGAGCGAGAAGGGCCGGGTCACCGATGAGCAACGCTGCGTCTGCGATTTCGAGCATGGAAGGCAGGTCGGCAGCGGCTTTGACGAACGTGGGTTCGGTGTGGAGGAAGTGGCGGAACAGGACTTCAGCGTAGGCTGCGGACGAACGCGAGGCCGTGTCGGTAGCTACCGTCCTGACCTGGCTCAAACTCAGCGGCCACTTGACTACAAGCTGGATGGAGCGGACGCTGTGCAAACTGGCGATGGTGCAACCCGGAATAATAGCAAGATCTGGCGTGAGAACAGCAATGGGGATGAGTCCGAGGTCGGCTTCGCCGGAAAGAACCTGCGCCGCGCACTGTGATGGCACCGTGAGGTGCAGGTCGTACCGGTCCGCCAGCATCGACTGGTGGGGAGGATGGTAGAAGTCCCACATAAGGGGAGCGGGGTTCAGGAAGTCGATGGCAGCAACGCGGAGGGGCACGCTTTTGAGTGTAGCCGGACAGGCTGGGCGACCTTACTCGTGCCGAACCCTGATGTACGCCTGTGGAAATCGTCTGAAGATCAGTCTTCAGGGTATAAAAGGCTGTTGCGACTGCAAAGCGATTGAAAATGTTGCGTGAAATCGTCAGAAGCCGTCACCGGAGACGCCATTGTCAATGCCTAATTACTCGTACGACATTACCTAAATGGGGGTCGCTGACTTCGCTTTCGAACCAGTTAGGATCCTTTCAGGTTTTGTCTTTCATGCATCACGTCGGGAGAATAAGTAGGAACACTCGTTTTGCCTAGTATCCCTTTTGGTTCGCTCTGGAAAGCAATGGCCGTAAGGCACTTGTCGGAGACGTGTAGACAACTCATGCGGAATCTTTCCACCGCCCTTACCCTTTGAAAGGAATTTCATCATGGTATCGCCAAGCCTGCTTTCCAGCCGGGTCCGTTATACGACCTTGGTCGCATCTGCTTTTCTGTGCTTCGCTTCGGTGCAGCCTCTTGTCGCCCAGGCTTGCAAATTGCGGGACATCGGCAACCTCCCGGGTGTCGATTTCAGCCTTGCGCACGGCATCAATAACGCTGGACAGGTGGTTGGCGTCAGCGGTACGCATGCATTTCTTTACGAAGAGGGCGGCATGCTAGACCTCGGTACGCTTGGCGGCGCCACCAGCGCAGCATACGGCATCAACGATCGCGGCCAGGTAGTTGGGTACGCCGACACGGCAGACGGTACGACCCATGCGTTTGTAACCGAGGACGGAAAAATGATTGACCTCGGGACCCTCGGTGGTGCCTCCAGCTACGCTTACGGCATCAACAACCGCGGCCAGGTGGTCGGCCAGTCACAGACGGCGACCGGAGAGCCTCATGCATTCCTCTACGATCACGGCGTCATGACCGATCTCGGCACTCTGCCGGGTGGTACTTCGAGCATCGGATACCGGATTAACGAGAGGGGCCAGATTGCCGGATCGTCTTACGTGTCTGCGACTGAATTCCATGCCTTCAAGTTTGCTCGTGGCGTGATGCACGATCTCGGCACAGCCCCGGGCGATGCCAACAGTGAAGCTTTCGGTCTCAACGAAGCCGGCGTAGTTGTCGGCTATTCGGCGTCCGCAGACGGACTTACCGCCACTGGTTTTGTGCGCAAGTACGGCTTGACTGCCGATCTCGGTACTCTTGGCGGCACTCAGAGCTTTGCCAGCGATATCAACGAGAGGGGCAAAATCATTGGTTATTCTACGAATGAGAGCGGCAAGTTCCACGCCGTTCGGTTCAAGAACCAGGAGCCTATCGATCTCGGCGTTTTCAAGGGTGGAGAGCAGAGCTTTGCTCTGGCGATGAACGAGTTCAACCAGGTTGTAGGCTACGGGACGACCAGCAAGGGAGCCAGCCACGCTTTCATTTGCAGCCCCCGCGTATTGCACGATGACAACGACGGCGACTAATCTCGTGTGACCGACGTCGGGCAGTTCAGCGCACGTCAGCAGTGACAACGTTCTCATCCTTTAATCCTTTGTGCCACGACGACGCCGCAGCGTCGTCGTGGTGTTTTAGGGCCTTGGTCAAGCGCTGTGATAGGCTCCTCGGCATATCGCTAAATGGAGCTGTATATGGCGGCTGGGACATTGGTTCAAAACAAGGTTGATCGGGAGACAGTGCGTCTTGCGTGGTTAGGGCTGGCACTTACGCCCGGTCTGGGGCCCACGCGAATTGGTCGGATCATGCGCGCCATCGGCAACGCAGGTAGAGTGTTCGAGATGTCGCTGACTGAGCTTGAGGGCCTGAAGATGCCGGCCAAGGCGGCTCAATTTATTGCAGATGGAAGAGCTCTTGCGGCGGCACAGAAAGAGGCGAACCTGATTTCCGATGCGGGCGCTTGTTATGTCACGCCGGAATGTGACAACTATCCCGCCCAGCTACGCGAAATTTATGACCCGCCTTCAGTGCTTTGGGTTCGTGGAAATGCCGGGGTACTGAACCGCGCAGGTATTGCCGTAGTAGGGACGCGACAGCCTTCGCCGTATGGAGCGGGAATGGCAGAGATGCTCTCAAGGGACCTGGCGAACCGTGGGTTGGGGATCTTCTCCGGAATGGCGCGCGGCGTGGATACGGCGGCACACAAGGGTGCGCTCGATGCTGGTGGGTTGACGGTTGCCGTGTGGGGCACTGGACTGGATGTGGTCTATCCAAAGGAGAACAAGCGACTGGCGGAGCAAATAATTATCTCCGGTGGCGCGATAGTTACCGAGAATCCCATGGGAACGTTTCCGGCCCCGCAGAACTTCCCGATCCGTAATCGCGTGCTGAGCGGCATGAGTGTGGGCGTGCTGGTTGTCGAGGCCGCGGAGTACTCCGGAACCCGAATCACAGCACGGTGCGCAATGGAGCAGAATCGCGACGTGTATGCCGTGCCCGGGAATGTAACCAACAAGAATGCGTGGGGGCCAAACACGCTGATCAAGCAGGGTGCCAAGCTGACGGCCACGTGGGAGGACGTGTGGGAGGATCTGCCCTCGCATATCAAGCTTGCGCTTCAGGATCGGGTGCCGTTTGAATCGAAAGCGGGCGGAACAGCATCCTTATTTACCGAGCAACCAATGGGGACGCATGAGCGGCTGGTGTTTGACCGGCTGAGCCATGACCAGCCAATACAGCTCGATGAATTGATAGAGCGCATGGAAGGCGAGTTGGCATCCGCGGAGATTTTTACGGCGCTGTTTGAATTGGAGTTAAGCGGAAAGGTGAAGGCGCTTCCGGGAAAGAATTATGTGCGGTGCTTCTAGTTTTCCTGCGGTCAGATGAAGACCAGGCAGCTTGTAATCGAGATGGATAAAGCGGATAGGACGCTTTCAAACGGCACAGGTCCAAGCGCATTTTGTGGGGGATGCTACAGATCACGTCCACAGATTTTGGAGCAGGCTGCGGGGTCGTGCATTGGCGCGATTCCGGCAAGTCGTGTTAGGTTCGCAATGAAACAGACAGAATTCCGGTTGGACCGCGGGTCCTGGGTTCGGTGGGTAAGGAAGACACAATGAGCAAGAATCTCGTAATCGTTGAATCACCGGCGAAGGCCAAGACGATTAATAAATATCTCGGGTCGGATTACACGGTGGAAGCCTCCATTGGACACATCATGGACCTGCCGAAGAATGACATTGGCGTGGAGTTGAAGCGGCGGACGTTTGAGCCCACGCTCATCGTTTCGCCGGGCAAGGAAAAGATCGTTGAGCGTCTGCAGAAGCTGGCGGCGAAGGCGGACCATGTATTCCTGGCGCCTGACCCGGATCGCGAAGGCGAGGCGATTGCCGCGCATCTGGCAATGCAGTTGAAGCCGGTACTGAAGGCTGGCGCGAGTATTCAACGCGTCACCTTTAATGAGATCACGCAGAAGGCCGTGAAGGCGGCGTTCGCAAATGCTCGCGAGGTAAACGAAAACCTGGTGGACGCGCAGCAAACGCGGCGCGTGCTGGATCGTCTGGTGGGATATCAGATCTCTCCGCTGCTTTGGGACAAGGTGCGGCGTGGGCTCTCCGCAGGGCGTGTGCAGACGGTTGCGCTGCGCATGATTGTGGAGCGGGAACGCGACATCAATGCGTTTGTTCCGGTCGAAAACTGGACGATCGACGCCTTGCTGAGTGGTGGTGCAGGGCCTGAGTTCAAAGCTCGCTTTACGGGCATTGATGGCAAGCGTGCGACGGTTGCGAACGGCCTGGATAAAGAGGGCAAGCCGCAGGTGATCGCCAATGCGCTGCCGGACAAGATCGCTGCCGATGCGGTGGCGGCGCAGCTTGAGCGGGCAACGTGGAGCGTCAAATCGGTTGAGAAGAAGGAGCGCAAGCAGAATCCCAAGGCTCCGTTTACGACTTCAAAGCTGCAGCAGGAGGCGGCTGGTCGGCTGGGCTTCAACGTAAGGCGCACCATGGGCGTGGCGCAGAGATTGTATGAAGGGATCGACATCAAGGGCGAGACAGTGGGTTTGATTACCTACATGCGTACTGACTCGACGCGCGTTTCTGACGATGCCATTGCGGAGGCGCGGGAGTACATCGGCAAGCTGGGGCCGCAGTATCTGCCCGGTAAGCCGAACGAATACAAGACGAAGAACGATGCGCAGGACGCGCACGAATCGATTCGTCCTACGCATGTGGAGTTTGTGCCGGACGAGATTCGGCAGTATCTGTCGGAAGAGCAGTACAAACTTTACAGGCTTATCTGGCAGAGGCTGGTTGCAAGCCAGATGGTGCCGGCGGTGTTCGACCAGACGACGGTAGAGATTGCAGCCCGCGCTGACCGCACGTACGACTTCCGGGTGTCGGGGTCAGTGCTCAAGTTCGATGGATTTTTGAAGGTTTATGAAACTGCTCCCGTTGCTGGTGCGGAAGATACAGATGAGGAAGAGAGTAGCGAGAAGCGGTTGCCGGGGTTATCGGATGGGCAGGCGCTGACGAAGAACCGGGTCCTGCCAGAGCAGCGCTTTACAGATCCACCACCGCGCTTCAATGAAGCTTCGCTCGTGAAGACGCTGGAAGAGAACGGCATTGGGCGGCCTTCGACCTATGCGTCGATCATCAACACGATTCAGGATCGCGATTACGTGAAGAAGATTGGCGCCAAGTTTGTGCCAACTGAGATTGGAATGGTCGTCACCGAATTGCTGGTGAAGAACTTTCCTTACATCTTTGAGACGGGCTACACTGCCAAACTTGAAGGCGAACTGGACGCGGTTGAGGCCGGTCAGGAGCGTTGGACAGACTTGCTGAATGGGTTCTACGGACATCTCGAAGATGAGCTGAAGGTGGCGTCTTACGAGATGGAAGAGATCAAGCGGTGGGAGAAGCCGACGGACGAGATCTGCGAAAAGTGCGGTTCGCCTCTGTTGCTGAAGTGGGGCAAGTTTGGCAGCTTCTTTTCCTGCAGCACCTTCTCTCGGGCGAAGGCTTTGACGATTGCTGCGGCTCCGTGGAAGAAGGATCCAAAGGCGCTGTTGAAGAAGGTGCAGGCCGCGTTCAGCTTCCCGATGATCGTAAAGGCGGTCACGTTCGACGAGACGAATTTTGAGATTCGAGTCGAAGATACCAAGGAGTTTACAAAGGCAGTCGCGTTGGCTCAGGGCAAGGGCAAGAAAGTCACGGCCGAACCAGTGAGCTGCGACTTTACCAAGGAGAACTTTGCGGCCAAGCCGGACCTGTCTGCGCCGGGCGCGGATGAGGCTCCGGAGGAAGAGTTCTGCGATAACTGCGGGCGGTTGATGGTGTTGAAAAATGGTCCATGGGGTCCGTTCATGTCGTGCCCGGGCTACTCGGATGACCCGCCGTGCAAGACGATTCGGAAGCTGACGCAA
>JAYVZP010000092.1:0-67106 GCA_043783275.1 Rhodanobacteraceae bacterium | reverse complement strand
CACGCCGTCAAGCAACAGCGGCGTCACACTCCACTCCTGGTTCATTGTGTTTTGATTCACAGCCTGATCAATAACGCCCGGATTCGGGTTGCTTCCCGGATCCTGCAAGGCTAGTTGCAGGCCGGCAGCGTTCCCCATGGCATATTGACTTAGAAAAACGACTCGGTTGCTATTGGTGTCCCACTGGGGCAGCCACGGTTGACACGCTCCCCCATTGACCTGCCATTGATAAACGCTCGACTCCGCATTGGTCTGGCACGCATTGTCCAGCGCAAGACCGGAGCCAACGTTCACCATTTGAACGAGATTACCTCCCTGATTTTTCACCTGCCAAAGCTGGTTGCTGCCCTCTGTCCCGACGTTCGTCCACAACTGCGTGGTTGGAGTGTCCAGCGCATCCTGCGAGACACCACTGCCATTCGTCGCCTGGCCATTCAGTCCCTCTAATACCAGGTTCGAGGAAGCGTTTGAGAAACGATACATGCCATTCGAGAGCCCGTTTTGTGGAACATAGCAGCCTTTGACGTTTCTTGCGGCTGGGTCGGAACCAAAGGTGGCTACTGAGCAGTCGATCACACCAGCTGCTTGTTGGGTCACGAAACCGCGTCCGGAGAGACCATACAGCACCGGACCACCCTGTCCATCACAAGTCTGCCCAACATCCCCAACTGCGCACAGCGTCCATCCAGTCGGCGCAGGAGCTGCCTGAGCTCCCGGTAGAAAGAAACAAGACTTTGCCACTCCCGGCAAAGGGTCATCGCCCCACACTCCGTTGCTGCAGGTCACAGACCCGCTGACGTTATCTTTCCGATAGTAAAGATCGTTTGCTCCGTAGTAGAAGGTAGCCCCAGTTGGAATACTGCAGGTTGCACCCTCCACCGCGCAGCGAACAAAACCCGGCTGCGCTTTTTCATAATTTTCAGCGTCGGGCTCATAGAAGCATTGTTTTGGCGTTCCGGGCGCCGGATCGACACCGCCAACTGTAGAAAGACTGCACGAGACTGGACCTGCCGTTGACTGAGATACAGGCATACTCGCAGAGTTTCCATTCGCTGCGAAGTCGAGGATCGCGGAAGCCGGCATCTGGCAAGTGCCACCCTCCGCGGCGCAAAAAATCGCGGTCGGCGGCGGGCCAGCTACCAGGGTGGCGGACGGCGCGGCCGTTGCAGGCGCGGCCTCTGTCATAGGGGAAGGAGTCCTACTCCCGCCTTTTGAAGCGGGCGGCACGTTTTGATAGGGCGCACCATTACAAAAATAATCCATATAGCGCGTGTGGCTCCACGTGCTTGACGGCGAGTTGTCTTGCACGACGTCGACGATACCGAATGACTTGTACTTTGCAAAGAGTTGTCTGGTTTGTTCCGTGCTCCAAGAAAACTTGCTAACCGGAAGTGCCGTTCCATTGAATCTATACCACTTACAGACACCATCTCCGTGGGTCGTACCGATGTCAGGATTGCCATAAATTCCGATCAGATAACCTGGGAAGTTATTTTTCAGCTGTTCAATGGCAGCGTTTTGGGAATTTACTTTCCACGAGCATCCACTAGGCGGGCAAGGGGGGGGAAGGCTTACGCCAACATAGTTAAAACTAGCGTGACCACTGGCTTCTGACACGTTTTGCCAAAGCCAGACATATTTTGACGGGTCATACGTCTTGCCGAAGGCGTTCACCGATGCGACGCCGTTCGTCGGATTTAGTTGACTGCTATTGAACTGAAGAATGTAATTTAAGTCTGTACCCCATGCCTTAAGTTGAGTCTCGAATGGGGTTGTAGAAACATTGTCCGCTGCTACTATGCCAGGGCTCACAGCAGTGGCGAATATTTTCAAAAATATTTGACCCTTAAACCTGGATTTTTCTACTACCTTCGCTGCTGCACTTACAGTCGCATAATCCTGCAAGTCAAGGATTATCGAGTACAGCGGATGTGCGGATAGATCACAGCCGACGTCGTACAGCAAAGATTCAAGTGTCTTAAGGGTACTGCTTGTGCGTGTCAATGCCGCATTTTGACCGTACGCATTGAGCAGCAATCCACCTGTTTTCCCATGATCGGTAATCTGCGAAGCATTATACCGGTTGAGCTTCAAAGGAACGAAAACCCCCGTAGGGTAATTCGAAGGGCAATCGTCGCGATTCGGAGCTGTGGCATCAATCGTAAGGTAGACGAAATTGCAGTTAATAACAGAGCGATTGATAATCTTGTCATGTATGACAACCGGGACATCATCCTTCGATAGTCTTATATCGATCTCGACGCCAGAGAACTGTTTGCCGAATGCGTTTCTTATTGCCGCAACTGAGTTCTCCGGAACGACGTTACCGAAGACCTGGTAGAGGCCGCGATGGACAATTGTCCCAAACCATGGTTTGACGTCAAGGTTGCCGTCGTACCCTCCCAAGACTCCAGTACTGTCGCTGGTTTGATTATTTTTACAGACGCCGTCCTGTGCCGACAGCTGACACAGGCCGAAAGATAAGATGACGCAGAGATTAACGAAGCGACTTATAGTTCGCATGGGCGATACTCCTTTTACTGTTTAAGGTTCATGGGCTGTTGGCCGGCGGTCTCCATGGGATTCAGCCGAAAATGTGAATGGCCCAGGTAGGGACCATTTTGGACGGCCCGTGACTTGTAACGGATCGGCTTTGTTGTGCGCGACGGCGCGTGCAGTCACGTCGGATCACGTTGACCTGCGTCCGTTGTCACAGTTCACCGAGCATGGCTGGTTCCTTTGTTGCCGTCAGCTTGACAGCAGTTTCAGCCCTTTGCGGAAATCTTGCGTCCAATGTTTCATCTTTACCGGCTACATTTCGGTCCAGAGAGATGATGCAGATGGTCGACACCTTGACTTGAGAGAGGCAGAACCACACTCGCACTAATTCCCTTCTGCTCTAAATTAGCGTGCTTACTGAGTAAGGATTACGAATTTTGAGCACAATAAAAAGGGTATACACAAGGGTTTACCCGCGTGTTACAGGTAAATGGCGAATCGGATGAAGTCTGTCCGTCGTGCTCCTCAGATGTTTGAACTATAAATTCACATTTGGACAACGTACTCTGCCTATTCCTACTGGTAATCTCTCCATTGAAAGCGATTCCGCTAGGGCCGACTAGGACATAAAGGCGAGAGTAAGAGATTCAAACTAAGACGCAGCCGCGATCTACCATTTGCAGTCCTCATCGTGGGAATTCGTCCGCATGCGCCTCAAGAGATTTGATTCGGTGACAGGCACGCCTTAGCACTGGCAGCGAAGGAGTGAGGGCCCCAATGGAGCCAGTTCCGCATTCATTGCCAACGTCTCGTACTACGGGATTATGGCAAGACAGGTTGTAGGCGGTCCCCTAATTGTTAGCAGTGTTACTGACGCCGATGCCTTACTCGTTAACGTCTGGAACGCTGCTGAGTTAGTCCAGGATTGGATGGCCAAGCAGTCCGGCGATCCGTTTGAAATGCTGCGTCGGATGAAGTTCGAGTCCGTCGGTTTCCATCCAATTGAGGGCCATGCGTTGAACATCGTCGAACAGCTCAATCAGACTTGGACGTTTTGTGCGGCGCTGACAGCGGCACGTCAACTACTTGTTTTGCATCCCGATGTGGGTGGCCTTCGTTTGGCTCCGGGCGCTGATGCTTGTCAGGCTCTCGATATCATGAGCGTGAGCGAAGGATGCGTTGGGGCCAAGATATTCGCTGCCGTGACGCCTCAGAACAATCGAAAGCTGGCTAAGGATCTTCTCAAGATGTCTGCGCGTCCAGAGGAGTATCGGTACGTTTTTTATGTCTCCCCTCTTCAGGGGCAACAAGCGCCTCTTTCAGTTTGAGGTGAACGGAGTCGAGGTATGGTCAGTCGATATTTGATCAACTCGATTTAGGGTGGACACGCACACAGGGCGTCCTTTCCCGGGGAAAGTGCGAACACCAAGAAATTACAGCCAGCAAACTTGCAATACTCAACTGACCAGAACGAAGAAAGCCACCTCTCGGTGGCCTCTATAACTTACTGATCTAGATGATGTTTATTGGCTCCTGAGGTAGGACTCGAACCTACAACCCTTCGGTTAACAGCCGAATGCTCTGCCATTGAGCTACTCAGGAACAAAGTGTAGAGACTCAGAGTCTGCTCTTCCACTTCCCAAGTGTACAGCAAATTCCGTGTGCGAGGTCAAAGCAACATACTTCTAAGCAAAGTCGACGAGACGATTTATCATAAGCACATCGAATAAAGGCCATTTAGGAGACCCGATGGAAACCATCAATACTCCAAGAATTTCTCGGCTCACCCGCAGCGAAGTCTCCGGCGAATCGCTAAACATTTTCGACCGCGTACTCCGTGACCGCGGCAACGTGCCCAACATGTTCCGCACCATGGCGCACCGCCCCCAAATCTTCGAGACGATCCTTGCCCACATGGACGCGGTTCTCAAAACGGGGACTCTCTCTACTGCGCTCAAGGAACTTGTCATCGTGCGCACCTCTCAGCTCAATCGCACGCCATACTGCCTGGCCTCGCACTCGGCACTGGCGCGCCGTCTGGGCTGGACCGACGAGCAACTTACTGCGCTCGAAAACGCTTCTTCCAGCGATCTTTTCACCGAGTCCGAAAAGATCGCTATCCATCTCGCCGAGGTCATGACCACAAACGCCCACGGCTACACCGATGAAGACTTCATGCGTCTTCGCAGCTTTTACTCGGAAGGCGAAGTCATTGAGCTGATGTCGGCAATCGGTCTGTTCAACTACTTCAACCGCTTCAATGACCTGCTTCAAATGGAGCCGACCAAGCCAGCGAGCACCGAAGAACTAGCCCAGGTCGCTGCAGCGGCTATATAAACCGGTCTAAGGAAAGAGCAGGACAGCGACGCTATAGCTGGTAAACGGCGTCTTGCTTCCCGTCTGACAAGCCCCCACAACCGCTTCGTGGTATTTCCCTGTGGCCAAACGTACCGTCAATTCTTGTGGCAACCTCCGCAGATCGGCTGAGGTATAGCGCATCACGAACCAAGGCTGCCGCGACCCGGCATAACCCGTCTTCATGGTGCACGTCTGCCGGGCCTCGCGAGTCGTTGGGGCCACAGTAACCCCTGTCTGCGAGATCAGTTCCCCCACAGAAGCCTCCTGATTCTCGAATGGGACCCGCTCTACCGTCCGGGAAAAATCCTCCACCGCGTAAAGCTGCCGGCCTTGCTGGATCACCGCAATCCCTACCGAATCGACTTGCGGGTCTAAAAGGTTCGCCCGGTGTCCCGGAGAACGCATCCACAGATCGTGAATGACCGCCGAGGTCGGCGCCTCCGCAACATTCTCGGTCACCAGTGAGAAGTGCGCGCCCGCCTCGCTGGCCCGGGCAGCAAGGTCATGCTCGCCGGAAAACTGATGGGAGATGTTTCCATGCTTCACCATCTCATACGCATGTACACGCGCCGCCTGGCTCAAACGCGCATCCAGCCGCAACGTCGCAAGCCTATGAGCAGCGCGGTCGCTATTGGCGGCTTCAAGCAAATATTGTTCAGAGATGTTTTGTGCCGGCAATGCGCTCACACAGCAAAGCACACATGCCACCACCAGAACAATAGGGACAAAACGAAGAGTCATGCTGAGTCCTCTCCCATGCGAACACCAGGTAAACTCGAAGGTTGCGTTCACTCCGGAACTGACAATCTAGTGCAGCCGGCGGTCGATAATCGGTGGCAGCTCACTCCGATATTGCAGCATCAGGCTCAGTAGCTTTCGAGCGCCCCAATATCGCGGCACATAGCGCTTCGGCTCGGATATACACCGGTACAGCCACCCCAGATAAAGCTTGTCGGCCCATACCGGAATATTCACCTGGTCTCCTGAAAGGAACGCAATCGCCGCTCCAATACAGTGGATCGCAGGCAGATAATTGAGCTTCCGCTTCAGGTAAAGCCCCAGGCGCTCCTGGGTTCCCCCACCTACGGTCACGATCACATGCTGTGGCCGCAAACGATTGACAATCTCCAGCAGGGCAGGGTCATCGATATACCGTCCATACATCGGCGCCATGTAGATCGACTCCTGCGGCACGATAATCCCCTGCTCCGCCAGCCATGCCAGATTCAATTGCGCGCTCTTGGGGCTTGCCATGATCCAAAGCACATTGCCGCTCTTCTGAACGTCCGGCTCCAGCAACAACTCACGCAAGTATTCCAAGCCGCTTAGCCGATGTACATTATCGCGCTCGATCAGATTCCAGATCAGCACCATGTACGCAGAATCCGTTATAGCCAGATCCGCGTTCACCAGGGATTCCCGATAGTTCGCATCCAGCCCGAGGTCTTTCAACGCCGGAGCCGCCGGAACAACTAACAGGCCTCCCGTACGCATCCGAGAGACCGCTTCGGCAGCACTACCGCCAAAAAAGTTGATCCCCAAGATGCGTCGAAAGGCCCTGCTCTCTCCTATTGCACCTTCGTCATTGCCAGTTGTCATGCGTAGCTTTTGGTTGACGAGCGCATCTCGCTTTCGATCCAGTTGTACGTCTTGGTGAGACCTTCCTTCAGGCGCAAGGAGGGCTCCCACTTCAACTGATCGAGAATCATCGTGTTGTCGCTGTTGCGGCCGTTCACACCCTTGGGCGCGTCGAGGTTGTAATGCCGCTGCAACTTGACACCGCCAATCTCTTCCGCCAGATCAACAAGCTGGTTGATCGTTACAAGCTCGTCGGAACCTAGATTGATCGGATCCAGAATCTCGCTCTCAAGAATCATCTGCGAGCCTTTGGTGCAATCATCCACGTACATAAACGACCGAGTCTGCTTACCGTCGCCCCAGATCTCAATCGAGTTCGTCCCATCCATCTTGGCCTGGATGACCTTGCGGCAAACAGCGGCCGGAGCCTTCTCACGTCCGCCAGTCCAGGTCCCTTCCGGCCCATACACATTGTGGTAGCGCGCAACACGCGTCTCAAGGCCATAATCCTCACGGAAGTGACGACACATGCGCTCGGAAAACAGCTTCTCCCAACCATAGCCATCTTCCGGCATCGCCGGGTAAGCATCTGCTTCCTTTAAGGCCACAACATCGGGGTTCGTCTGCTTTTCTCCGTTGTAGACACAGGCGGATGACGAGAAGAAAAATCGGTCAACCTTTTTTTCCTTCGCAGCCATCAGCATGTGCGTATTGGTCAGCACGGAGAGCATGCAAAGAGCCTTGTTGTTTTCAATGAAGCCCATGCCGCCCATATCAGCAGCAAGTTGAAAAACAGCGTCCACGCCCGTCGCTGCCTTCATGCAGTTGTCCAGATTCTTCAGATCCAGCGAAAGGCTCTCGACGCCATCCGTGACCTGGTACCACTGATCCAGCGGCTTTATATCCACTGCGCGGACAACATCCACGCCGTTAGCAATCAAATGCTTGACAAGATGACCGCCGATGAACCCACCAGCTCCACAGACAACAACTTTTTCCCCTTTGAGACTCATGAAAACTCGCTCCTGGCCATACATTGCTTGCTGATTTACGCTTCAGTGGACTTGCACACGAACTAATGAGGAAGCGCTATTTGAAGGCGATATTTTCCCATCATGACTACACCAGTGTCAGACGGAGGACGAAGTGTTGTCAAGGCAAAGGCCCATAAGGCCCTGTTTACGAAAGACATCGCAGCATACCCATGTACCATCACAGCAAAGCACACTCCTCTCCGCCATGACCTTCTTACCTGCCCTCAAAACGCTACGCAGCCAGCCCCTTGCGGCTTGCGGAGTCGTCCTCCTGATCGGCTTCCTCTGCGCCGCTGTCTTTGCACCCGTCCTTGCTCCCAGCGATCCCGCCCATCTCAACCTCCAGGCCCGCATGTTGCCACCCGGCAGCGGCCATCTGCTCGGTACGGATGAACTTGGTCGCGATATCCTCTCTCGCATCCTTTTTGGCGCGCGCATCTCCCTCACCGTCGCAGTCTCGGTCGTTGCCCTGTCCGTCGCCATCGGTCTTTCCGCAGGCGCACTGGCCGGCTTCTATGGCGGCCTCACCGACACCATCCTCAATGTCTACGTCACCAACGCCTTCCTCGCGCTTCCCGGCATCCTGCTTGCCATTGCCTTCGTGGCCTTCCTTGGCCCGGGACTCGTCAACCTGATCCTCGCCCTCTCCCTCTCCGGTTGGGTGGGCTACGCGCGCCTCGTCCGAGCCCAGGTTATGGCCGTCCGTCAGCGCGAGTTCGTCGAGGCAGCCCGTGCCCTCGGCTCCTCCGATGCCCGCATCCTTCTCCGTCACATCCTGCCGAACATCATCCAGCCGCTCATCGTGCAGGCCGCCATCGGCATGGCCGGAGCCGTTCTCGCCGAAGCCACGCTCAGCTTCCTCGGTCTCGGCATCCCCGCGCCCGCAGCCTCGTGGGGCTCCATGCTCAACGACGCACGCTCCCACCTCTTCGACTCGCCCCACATGATCCTCTTCCCCGCCCTCGCCGTCATGCTCGCCGTCCTCTCCTTCAATTTCATCGGCGACGCGCTCCGCGACTACCTCGACCCTCGCACCCGACTCTCTGCCGGCCTGTAACGCATCTGACTAGCTGACGGGAGTCAACAAATGCGCAAGTCCCTCATTCATCCGGAGAACAGATCGTCCTCCGAACCAGGCCCTTGGCTCGATCTCGAAGCCATCGCCCACGTTCAAATCTCCTCTGAAGATGACCTCTTCCCCATCGAGCACGCACTCGGCCAAACTGTATCCACCGGCTGGCGAGCGTCCCTCCCCGGCCCCCAGGTCATCCGCCTTATCTTCGACGAGCCCATCGAACTCCATCACGTTCAGATCCACATCATCGAGCGCGCCTCTGAACGCAGTCAGGAGCTTGCTCTATACGTTGAAACCGTCGGCTCAGGCCTCCAGGAGCTGCGCCGCCAACAATTCAATTTCAGTCCCCACGGCTCCACGGAGGAGATTGAAGAGTTCGAGTTCAACCTCGCCCACGTCACCATGCTCGAGATCCGTATCGACCCCGATCGCAGCCATGAACCCGGTCGAAGCCAGACCTACGCCACCCTCGCGGCACTCCGAATAGCGTAATGAAAATTGGCATCATCTCCGATACCCACGGGCTTCTTCGTCCGCAAGCGCTAGCGGCCCTTGAGGGTGTCGAACACATCCCGCATGCTGGCGATATAGGTGACGACAACATCCTTGAGGCCCTGCGCCAGATCGCTCCCCTCACCGCGATTCGTGGCAACACGGATCACTACGGCCTCTGCAGTAGCCTTCCCGCGACCGACGCCGTCGAGCTTGCCGGCCGCCTCTTCTACCTCGTCCACTCCATCCATGACCTCGACCTGAACCCGGTCGCAGCCGGCATCGCCGCCGTCATCAGCGGCCACTCCCACAACCCTTCGGCCAACCACCGCGAAGGAGTCCTCTACATCAATCCGGGCAGCGCCGGCCCCCGCCGATTTTCCCTGCCCACTACTCTCGCCACTCTAGACCTGGCCAAATCCACCTTGACCCCGCACTTCATCAACCTGCTGGGAGAGAAATAAAACTGACATGTAGCCCTACCTCCCCTCGAAGTTCACCGTATCCAGAATCCCTTCCAATCGTTTGAACACACTCGCCAGTTCCAGATCCGTCATATCCTTCACTCCGCTTACATCCCCACCGCAAAACGTATTCACCGTCAGATCAAATCGCACGCATCTCCTATGACGCGTTGCCGTGTAGGTCACATCCCGACTCTCCGTGCAGATCTTCCCATGCTCATCCAGCCCGCGTGAAAACTTCAGCCCACCCACCGGCAAGGCATTCAGCGACCTCTCCGGCTTCACCTTCGTCTGTACCTCGCATGCGGCTTCCGTCACACCCGGAATCACGCTCAGATAAAAAAATGCCCCGCTAAAAGTCGATCGCGGATAAGGATTGAAAGCCAGCATCGCAACGGCCTTCAATTGCGCGGTCTCAGGCGCGCTCCGTGCGTCCAGATGGAACGTGCTCACCTCCCGGTCCTTCCGTGCCAACATCCATCCCGGCCCAAGATGGAAATATAAGGGCATCTGCCGATCCACAAAGTTCTGCGGAGGCGGATCGCTGGGTTCCAACGCACGCGACGGAGGCGCAGCGATCCCCTTCGGCACCGGAACAGGCACGACCTTCGGCACCTGCTTCGGTACCATCTGGGCCTGGGTGCCCGTCATAATCAACAACCCCAGCAGACATACTGCGGACGTGTCCTTACCCACCCTGAACCATCCTCATCCTTGGATTTACTAACGTATACGCGATATCCGTCAGTAAATTCACTCCCACATAAGTTAGCCCAATCACCAGAATGCAGCCTTGCACCAGCGCATAATCCCTGTTTGAGATAGCAGAAAGCGTCAACCGCCCAATCCCCGGCAGCGAAAAAATCGTCTCCGTCACAATCGCCCCTGCCAGCAACGACCCAAACTGCAGCCCCACCACCGTCAGCACGGGCACCAGCGCGTTGCGAAGCGCATGTCGATAAACCACCGCTCGCTCCGTCAGCCCCTTCGCCCGCGCCGTGCGAATGTAGTCCTGTCCCAACTCCTCCAGCATCGCCGTTCGCACCATGCGAGTCAGAATTGCCGCCAATCCCATGCCCAGCGTCACGGCAGGCAGCACCAGGTGCGTTAGAAAGCCCCACCCAGACCCCGCGCCCGAAACCGGCGTCCATCCCAGACGAATCGAGAACAGCAGAATCAGAATCGGCCCCAGCGCAAAGTTCGGAAATGAAAGCCCCGCCAGCGATATGACCCCGACCATACGATCCTGCCAGCCATCGCGGTGCGTCGCCGCCCAAACTCCCGCTGGCACGGAGGTCAACACCCCCAGCGCCAGCGCCGTCAGCGCCAGCGCCAGCGTATACGGATACCTCTGCAGCACCAGGTGCATCACGGAGTCACGCAGCCTCAGCGACTGCCCCAGATCTCCCCGCACCATGCCCGACAAATATCGCCCATACTGAGTCCCCAGCGGCGCATCCAGCCCATAGGCGTGTCGCAGCATGGATACGTCAGCCGCCGTCGCACCCTCTCCCAACATCTGCACCACTGGGTCTCCCGGCACCAAATGAATGAGCAGGAAAACGACCGACACCACCACCCAAAGCACCGGCAGCGTCAACAGAAGTCGCTTCACCGGTGGCCATACCGTGTTACGCAAAGCCATCAGGCAGAAACCTCCAACCCATCATCTTCAGAGGCAGAATTATCTTTCCGGGTTCCCCGCGGAGTCACATCCTCCACCCGCACCCGGCTGATGCGTCGCCCGGCCATCTCTTTCACCCGAAACGTCCGCCCCCCCTGCTTCACCATCTCACCAACGGTTGGCAGGTGTCCAAGCTGCGCCAGCACAAAGCCCGCCAGCGTCTCGATTCCCGGCTCTCTCGGAAATACCCAACCCAAACGCGTACTCAAATCCCGCAGCGTCATACTGCCGTCCAGCGTCACCACGCCCGTGGAACTCAGCTTCGTCGCGTTCGACCCAACATCGAACTCATCCTCCAACTCCCCGACGATCTGCTCCAGCGCATCCTCCGCCGTCACCAGCCCCACCGTAGAGCCAAACTCATCCACCACAATCGCTATTTGACGCCGACGCTCCTGAAAATCCTGTAGCAGTTCCACCGCAAGCTTCGTCTCCGGCACAAACAGCACCTCGCGCATTACCTCTCGCAGCGTCAGCCCCGACTCGCCCGTAGCCCCCAGCCCAAGTGCCGTTGCCCGAAAATGCATTAGCCGTGAAACATCCTTTGAGTACACAATCCCGATAATGTGTTCCGCGCCCAGCGCCGGATCGAACACCGGCACCCGCGAATGCTGCTCATCCACAATCCGTGCGCTCGCCCGCTCCAGTGTCAGCGAGGCCGGCAGCGCAAAAATCTTCCCGCGCGGCGTCATAATCTCGCGTACAAACACATGCGAAAGTTCAATCGCCCGATGAATGATCTCTTCCTGAAACGACGGTAACAGACCCATCCGCCGCGTCGCCGTCGCAATCAACTTCAGCTCTTCCGGCGAGTGAATCTCGCCTTCGCCATGCAGCGGAGCCTTGAAAAACTTTAAAACCAGCGTCGCCGAGCCATTCATCAGCTTGACGGCTGGCCGAGTCATCCGGATAAACACATCCATGGGACCCGCCACCGCCAGCGCAATCCGCTCCGCGCGCTGCAGCGCCAGCGACTTCGGCACCAATTCGCCCAGCAACACCTCAAGGTATGTAATCAGCCCAAATGCAATCAGAATCGCCGCAGCGTTCGTGTACAACCCGACATGCGCTGGCAGATGTGGAAAGAGATAAGCAACCAAAACACCCAGAGTCTGCGCAACCGCCGGCTCGCCGATCCAACCCAAAGCCAGCGCCGCCAGCGTGACCCCGAACTGTACCGCCGGCAGAAAATCATCCATCGAACGTTTGAGCTGGAGCACCGTCCGCGCCCCCGGCCGCCCCTGTGCAATCAAATGCTGCACCCGCGTCTCGCGGATACTCACCAAGGCAAACTCGGCTGCGACGAAGAAGCTGTTGGCCAGGATGAAAAAGGCCACCATAATTCCACGTATCAGGGTCCACTCAAGCATGTTCTCGATGCTAGCAGACAAGAAAAAGCTCGCCCGGAATTGAAGCCGGGCGAGCCGTTGGTGCTGAAAACCCTAGACCGTAACAGTCGCAAGAACCTTGGAGATCGACTTGTCGATCGTATCCTTAGGCACAAAGCCCGTGATCTGGTCCGCAACCTTGCCATCCTTGAACAAAAGCAACGCGGGGATACCACGAATGCCATAACGCGAGGGTGTCGCGCTATTCTTGTCCACGTCCATCTTCATGACCTTGATCTGACCGTTGTACTGGGTTGCCACTTCATCCACAACCGGAGCCAACGCGCGGCAGGGCCCACACCACGCTGCCCAAAAGTCCACAAGTACCGGCTGTGACGACTTCAGGACGTCCTGTTCAAAATTCGCATCATTTACTTCCGTTACAAACTCACCTGCCATGCCCCATCCTCCCGCCGATTTTGTCCGGCACAAACAATGTAGTAGATGCGAATCAACACCGCGCGATTCACTCGGTGGATAACCCGCTTCAAATTCTCCCGAATTCCCCCAAAATTGAGACGCCCGGACCCCACTCTAACGGTAGGGTCGACGGGCGGTGATGCAGCCCTCCCCAGAACTGCCCACGGTCGAAACCGTATCCCTCTGCTATGACGCTGTAAAGACTATCTTTTCCAATCCTTGGTAACGATTACTGAGTTACCCAAACCATCACTCCCGCAACCCCGCTGAAATACGCGTTTCCAGCAACTCCAGCTCAGGATCCCCCGCTGCCTTCCGAACCGCATCTCCCACTACCCTCATCTCCGCCATCTGGTCCGAAATCAGCAAGACAGCGGGCCCTGCCCCGGAAAGCGTCACCGATGCTATTCCATGATGCCCCGCCAGCGGCAGAAGCAGCCCTAGCAGTGGACACGCCTCCAACCGGTATGGCTGATGTACCCGATCTCTCGTCGCCACCATCAGCAGTTCCGGTCGATCCAGCGCGAACGCCCCCATCAACAAAGCCGTAGCCTGAATGTTTTGAACGACATCTGCGCGAGAGTAAAAGTCCGGCAGTAAGGCTCGCGCTCTCTCAGTCGAAAGCGAAGCTCCAGGCAGTGCCAACAGCAAACGCCAGCCCAATTCCTGTCCAAAAGATACCGCCGTCACCTCCCCGCCCTGCATGGAAGAAGCCGTAAAGCCTCCCCAAAGGCATGCAGCGACGTTGTCCGGATGTCCTTCTCGACGGCACGCTTCTTCCAGCATCTCCTGCCGCGTCAGCCCCAGCCCACCAAAATGATTGGCCAGCAACACCCCCGCCAGCAGCGCGGCCGCAGAGGATCCACATCCCATGCCCAACGGAATCTGATTACTGATTCCCAGCGCCAGCGGCGCACCCTTGGGCGCCAGGGAACGGTACGTCTCCAGCACCAAATTGCCATCCATGGACGAGACCTGCGCCACATTCCGCCCAGTGGCCATGATGCTGAACTCCTGTGCCTCGGACGCTTCAACCTCAAGAAAGAGATCCATCGCCAGACCCAGCGCATCGAAACCCGGACCAAGGTTGGCTGAAGTTGCCGGTAGCCGAAATCGAATCGAATCCATTTACTTCTCTACTCGACTGGCTCGCGGTCAGCTTCCACCGCGGAGCTTGTATAAGGCAGGAACAGGCGAAAGACCGTCCCTGAAGCTTTCCCAGGCGACGCACGCCGGCTGCGAACCCGCAAAGTCCCCTCATGCCGCTCAACGATCTCGAGCGAAACCCACAACCCAAGCCCCGTGCCTGTTTGACCCTTGGTGGTAAAGAAGGGCTCAAAGATCCTTGGCAAGGACTCCCGCTCAATTCCCGATCCCGTATCCGCCACCGTCACGGCGACGCCCGCAAATCCCGTCACAGGATGCGTCGCCGGGGTCGCTCGCAGAAAGAGCCGCCCCTTCTCCACAAGTGCATCCGTTGCATTGCCAATCAGATTAGCAATCACCTGGCGAATTTCACTCTCGTAAACCAACACCTTCGGCGTGGGCCGCAAGCGCGTAACCACCTCTGCCTCAATGTGGAGCAGACGCGAATTGAACAGCGGCAGCACCGTCGTCAGCGCATCCGGCAGATCCGTATCCGTAGCCCGCGAGGAACGCCTGTGAAAGCGCAGTGTCTGCACTGTAATTTTCGCCACGCGGTCAAGTTCCACCAATGCCGCGTCCAGATATTCGCGCGCCTCGGGCTCCAGCGTACTCGTCCCGACGAGGTAAAGAAGATTGGTAATGGCCTCGAGCGGATTGTTGATCTCGTGCGCAATCGAAGCGGCCAACCTGCCCGCAACCGCCAGCTTCTCCGTCCGCCGGAGCAACTCTTCGCTGCGCTTCTGCAATGTCAGGTCGGCGATGAACGCGGCAATCTGACGAGCTTCCGGCACAGCGTCCGGGTTTAGAACCGCGACTCCAATCAATACCTCGATGGACTGCCCGGTGCTCGAAACGCAAATCGCTTCAAAAGGCTTCGCTGGCACAACTGGCATACGCAGCAATTCGCTCGGCTCACCAAGCGGTGGGCAAAGGTGGCTCAACGTGTTCATCTCGGGATTGCCGGCAGAAAGTTCGAAAAGATTTTCTGCCGCGCCGTTCGCGTAGACGATCTGCCCCGTCGCGTCAGAGATCAGCAGGCCCAACGGCATCGCCTCCACCAACCGATGAAAGCGATCTTCGGAAGCCTCTAACGCGCGCTCCGCGTCCAGCTTCTTGCGGCGATCGGCTGCCTCTCGCAATTCACGCTCAACAGCCGGAACCAGCCTGGAGAGATTCTGCTTGGTAACGTAATCCTGCGCTCCGGCCCGCATGGATTCTACCGCGGTCGTCTCCGTCATCACGCCGGAAAGCATGATGAACGGGATATCGATTCCGCTGGCACGCAATATCTGCAATGCCGCGGGACCGCTGAACTCAGGAAGGTTGTAATCGGCCAGAATAAGGTCGAGATATGGGAGCGACTCCAGTGCCACCAACATCTCTGGACCGGTCTCCACTCGCTCAATCGTTGGCACAAAACCATTCCGCCGCAGATGACGCTCCAGCAGCAGGGCGTCATCAGCATTGTCTTCGACGAGCAATATCCGCAGCGGGCGCAGTGCTGCTGCTACGTCCGCTTCCACTGCTGCGATCGGTGCTTGTTTTAGCTCGGAGGACATTCGTTCAGCACCAACCAGTACATGCCTAGCTGCCGGGTCGCTTCTGCGAAATCGTTGAAGTTTACCGGCTTGCGAATATAGCTGTTTACGCCGAGTTGGTAGCTTCGAACCACATCGCGCTCCTCGTCGGAAGAAGTTAATACAACCACGGGAAGCATACGGGTCGCCTCGTCGGCGCGGATCCGACGCAGAACCTCCAGCCCATCAATCTTCGGCAACTTCAGATCGAGCAGAATCATCTGCGGCTTCAGTGCGTCGGGCCCAAACAACAAATCAATCGCTTCTGCACCGTCGCGGGCTACTCTCACGTCATTCGCAATATTGGATTTTTTCAGAGCCCGAATGGTGAGAAGCTCATGGTCAGGATCGTCTTCAACCAGGAGAATAAGCTTTCCGCTAGTGCTCATTGCGCAATCCTACTGTAAAAAAGAACGTCGCGCCATGATCCACCTCGCCGTGCGCCCAGATACGGCCATGGTGCCGTCCAATCACCCGCGCCACCGTCGCAAGCCCAATTCCCGAGCCTTTGAAGTCCTTGTCACCATGCAGCCGGTTGAACGCGTTGAATAGTTTGGCCGAGTAGTTCATATCAAACCCGGCTCCGTTATCGCTTATAAAGTAAGCGTCTTGATCCTGGTCCCAGCCGAAGTGAATGATCGGATTCGGAATCTTGGACGTGAACTTCGCCGCATTCCCAAGCAGATTCTCAAGTGCCACCCGCAGAAGTTTCGGATCGGCTTCCACCCTCATGTCCGAGTCAATCGTAATGTCGAGGTCACGCCCAGGATTTTCCTCCCGGATATTCGCCGCCACATTGTTTGCAAGCGCAGACAAGTCGATCGGCTCGCGCGTAATGTCCGCACGCGTCACGCGGGAGAGTTGAAGCAGCGCATCGATCAGTTGTCCCATGCGCTGAACGCCACCACGTACGCGCTTGATGTAATCGCGGCCCACAGCATCCACAGCCTCGGTATAGTCCTCTTCCAGCGCAAGCGAGAACCCGTCAATCGTCCGCAGCGGCGCTCGCAGGTCATGCGATACCGAATACGAAAATGCCTCCAGCTCCCGGTTCGTATTTTCAAGCTCGGCCGTGCGCTGACGTACGCGCTCCTCCAACGTCACGTTCAACGCCGTGATCTCTTCAGCTTTGCGCTCAAGCTCTGCCCGCGACACTGCGAGCGCAGCCGCTACAGCCTCGGACTCCATACGCATGGCGCGCTCGCGAGCAAAGTAGCGGAATATCAGGATGATCAAAATCAGGTCAAGCCCCGTGGCCAGCAGCAGGGTCTGCCGTGCGCGCCTGGCGCTGGCTTTCACGTCGCCAGTGCGGGTATTCAACAGGCGGCCTTCTTCCGCCTCCGCTTCGTCGGCAAGCCCTCGCAGCCGATCCATCTGTGCCTTGCCGGTGCCGCTCACCACCAGCGCCAGCATGCTGTCTGTCTCGCCACTGCGTCGCAACTCAATACCGTGCGCCAGCAATCCGAGCCGCTGTTCCAGCACAGCGCGCATCACCACAATGCGGCTTTGTTGAGAGGGATTGTCCGACGTCAAACTCCGGAAATTCTCCAACTCCCCAGGAAGATCCACCACCGCGATCGAATAGGGCTCCAGATACGAGGGATCGTTAGTCAGCAGAAAACCGCGGCTGCCGGTCTCCGCATCCTTGGCCGAACTCATGATGCGCTCAACCTGGTTGATGACCTTCCAGGTATGTTCCACCATGAACTGTGAGGAATCGAGCTTCTGCAGCGATCGCAGGGCTAAGACTGCGTTGAGTCCGATAATCACGATTGCGGCGATGAGCAGCACCGGAACCAGAAACTTGTTTCTGCTCGACTTCATGCTGGGAGCCTGACTTCCTTGATGCGAATTCGTGATGACAACTTACGCGGGTTGTGCAGACATCTGGGCCTCAAGCGCACGCAGAACAGAGTCGCGGTCCGCATCCAGAACGATAGGCGGCTTGCGTAGCTGCATATGGAGATGCTGATCCGCCGCAGACACCTGCGCCTGTTCCTCAGGGGTTAGAAGCTCATTGCGATGGTAGTTAATTGTGTAGTCGGAGTCCTTCAGCGTGTGCCCGGTCAGAAACAGAACGACGCGCTCCTCCGTTGCGACACGACCATTGGCCACCAGCTTCTTCAACCCGGCCAGAGTCACCGCAGAAGCTGGCTCGCACCCGATGCCCTCAGCGCCGATCTGCGCCTTGGCCAACGCAATCTCCTGCTCGGAAACCTGTTCGCTCCAGCCACCCGTGGAGTGCAGCGCATGCACAGCTTTATGCCACGATGCCGGACTTCCGATGCGGATCGCGGAGGCTCGCGTCTCCGCCTTGACCGGCGTCAGTTCCCTGCCGTCGTGATCGCGCATGGACAGGAATAAAGGATTAGCACCCTCAGCCTGGATGATCGAGATCTTTGGAACCCGCGCAATCAAGCCAAGCTCACGCATCTCAGAGAAACCCTTGGCCAGCGCCGCAGAGTTGGCGAGATTGCCCCCCGGTACGATCACGTGCTCCGGCACCTGCCAGTCCATCTGTTCCATCAGTTCGAACGCAGGGGTCTTCTGCCCTTCCAGCCGGTACGGATTGACGGAGTTCAGCAAGTAAATCGGATGGGTGCGGACAAGATCGTTGACCAGCTTTACGCATCCATCGAAGTCAGTGCGGAGCTGCACAGTGAGCGCGCCATAATCCATCGATTGAGACAGCTTGCCCCACGCAATCTTGCCTTCGGGGATAAAGACAATCGATCGCAGGCCCGCGCGCGCAGCATAAGCAGCCATGGCGGCAGAAGTGTTGCCCGTGGAGGCACATGCCACCCACTCGAAGCCGCGCTCTACCGCGACCGAAAGAGCCGCTGTCATGCCCGTATCCTTGAACGATCCCGTCGGATTCATACCCTGGTGCTTGGCGAGAATCCAATCAATGCCCAAGGCCTTTGAGGCGCGGGGCAGATCGTAGAGCGGCGTATTGCCTTCAAACAGCGTCGTCACACGCTCAAAATCAGCCACAATGGGCAGCAGGTCGCGGAACCGCCAAACACCCGACTGGTCAATTGACCGCGTGGAGGTGCGGCGCTCCTGCCAAAGCCAGCGCAGAGCGGATGGGTTGGGAAGCGACGTAACAGTGGTGTCGCCGGGCTCTTTGTGTGTCCACGGATACACTACCTCAAAGAGCGAACCGCAACTCGCGCATCGAAAGTCAGACGGTACCTGCGGGCCGGCGGTTCGCAGGCCGCATCCTGTGCATCGTAACTGGTGTGAGGCAATCATCGGTGAGACAAGGTTATATGAAGTGGATGTTCGCTGGGTTTATCACGCTTCTGGCGTTGTACAGCCCGACGGCTTTTAGCCAGGTAAAAACGCTCCGGATTGCTGCGGCCTCTGACTTGCAGACGGTGATGCCGGCCTTCGTGGCTGCCTATGAGAAGCGGACCGGCGTTAAGCTGCACGTGACCTTTGGCAGCTCCAGTGCGCTTGCGACGCAGCTCATCAACGGCGCGCCAATGGATGTCTTTCTAAGCGCTGACTTCCTTTTTGCAGAGAAGGTGATTGCGGCGGGGCTGGCGGTTGAGAAGGAGCCGGTTGCATATGCTCAGGGCACGCTTGTACTCTGGGCTCGCAAGGACTCTGGCATGCAGCCTCTGACAATGGAGATGCTGACCGATCCGCGGATCAAGCGGATTGCCGTGGCGGACGAGTTTCATGCTCCTTATGGTCGCGCAGCTTACGCTGCGATGCGGCACATGAAGCTGGAGGACAAGGTCAAGGGGAAGCTGGTGACGGCGGAGAACATCTCGCAGGCGGCGCAGTTTGTGGAATCCGGGAACGCACAGGTGGGATTTGTTTCGCTGACATTTGCGAGTTCGGAGCATGGGAAACAGGTGGGAGTGTTTCAGCGGGTGCCGGCGGTTTACCCGAAGATTCGGCAGTGTGGGGTGGTGTTGAAGGCTTCGCGCAATGTGGACGAAGCCCGCAAGTTTATGGACTGGATGACGTCGTCTGAGGTGCAGAGCCACTTGCCGGAGTTTGGGCTGGAGGCGGTTCGGTAGGTCCCCCCCACCCTGTCCTGTTTGGTACTAAAGTATTCAAACGATGACACTTAGGTCCGGACCTCGTTTGGACCTGGTCCGATGCCGGATCTGCGTTGTGGGTTTATGGGGGAAATTTGTGTCAAGCGAAGGGGCATCAGTGCAGTCGGGTAGACTGCACTGATGGATGGCGAAGCACTGCTTCTGACACTGCGGCTGGCTTCGACGACGACGATCGTGCTCCTTTTGATTGCCATGCCGCTGGCGTGGTGGATGGCATGTGGCCAAGGCTGGGGGCGTGCGATGGTACAGGCGGTGGTGGCGTTACCGCTGGTGCTGCCGCCTACGGTGATCGGATATTACCTGCTGGTTGGGTTTGGGCCGCTGACGAGTGTGGGGCGGGTGGTGACTCGGGTGATAGGGCATCCGCTCGCGTTCAGCTTTGCGGGACTGCTGGTGGGATCGATTGTGTACTCGCTGCCGTTTGCGGTGCAGCCGCTGGTGGCCGGGTTTCGGGGAATCGAGGGGGACTACGGGGAAGCCGCGGCAGGGATTGGGATGACACCGATGGCTACGTTTCTTCGCGTGGTGCTTCCGATGGCCAAGGGTTCACTGGCGACCGCGGCGGTACTTACGTTTACCCACACGGTTGGAGAGTTTGGCGTGGTGCTGATGCTGGGAGGAAATATTCCTGGGGTGACGCGGACGCTTTCGCTGGTGCTCTTCGACCAGGTTCAGGACTTCAACTATGCGGCGGCGAACCGGACGGCTGGGGTGCTGGTTCTGGTGGCGATGATCGGGCTTCTGGGGGTTTATGGGCGATGGATGCGGCGGGGGTTCGATGCCGTCTGAGATCGGGAAGCGGGTTGCTGTGGATGTGGACGTTCGGCACCAGTTAGGAACGCTTGCCTTAGCGGCCAGGTTCCAGGCCAGGGCTCCCTGGACGGTGTTGTTTGGGCCTTCAGGAAGTGGGAAGAGCACGATTTTGCGGACGATCGCTGGAATGGTAAGGCCGGATCGTGGACGGGTTGCGGTGCTGGGTGAAACGGTTTTCGATAATGGGGTTTGGGTGCCGGCGCATCTCCGGAAGGTTCGGTGGGCTGGGCAGAGGGCGGCCTTGTTTCCGCGGGAGACGGTGGGGCGGAATATTGCGATGGGTGGGGATCACGGAGATGAGTTGGAGCGGTGCTTCGAGGTCTTTGGTTTGCGGGCGTTGGTGGATAAGCGGCCGGGGGAGCTTTCGGGCGGAGAGAGACAGCGGGTTTCGGTGGTGAGGGCGGCGATTGGGTCCCGGGGGCGGGTCTTGCTTCTGGATGAGCCGTTTGCGGGGTTGGATGCCGGGGTTCGGGATGAGTTGATTAGTGGGTTGCGGAAGTGGTTGGGAGAGACTCAGGTGATTTCGGTTACGCACGATGTGGGAGAGGCGTTTTTGCTTGGGGCGGAGGTTGTTCGTGTGGATGCGGGAAGGGTCGTGGGGCAGGGGGAGGTGGGAGAGATCCTGGGGCCGGAGAGGGAGAGGTTGCGGGGGGTCCTGGGGTAGGATTTTCGGTTGATGATGACCTAGACGTAAAGTATCCGGGGGAGAGACGATCTGGCCTCTGTCCGGTTGCGCGGACGGTGCAAATCAAAAGCAGATCTTCGACTGCGTACATCCAGGGGTGTGCGACATACTGCGCCCAGGATGATGTTAGAGCGGCGTCAGGTTAGATCCAAGGGCTCGTTCACCTGCCGAGGAAGACGGGTTCTTGTTCCAGGGTAATGGCGAAGAGGGTTTGAATTTTCGTGACGATGGCGTCGCGGAGTTGCATCAGGTCGGCGCAGGTGGCGGTGCCGGTGCGGTTGGTGAGAGCCAGGGTGTGGCGGGTGGAGATGGCTACCGGGCTTGAGGGACTGAGGGCGAAGCCTTTGGGGAAGCCAGCGCGCTCGATGAGCCACGCTGCGGGGAGTTTTACTTCACCCGAGGGGGTAGGCCAGTTGGGGATTCGGTCGGCGGGGATGCTCAGCGCCTGGGCGATGTGGGTGACCGTTGCGGCGGGGACGATTGGGTTCTTGAAGAAGGAACCGGCAGAGCGGGTGTCGGGGTTGTCAACGCCAGGGTGAATGACCATGGCCTTGCGGTCGCGGATGGCGCGGACGGCGTGATAGACGTCCAGCGGGGAGGGGTCCGTGCCGCGGAGAGGGGCGAGATCGGCGTAGGCGAGGTCGGGCTGGGCGTCGGGGTCGAAGGCGAAGTCGACGCGCGTAAGGATGTAGCGGTTGCGGTGGGTGGAGTTGAAGATGCTGGTGCGGTAGGCGAAGTGGCAGGCGTTGTGGGGGAGGTCGACGAATCGCGAGGTGTGGAGATCAAGGGCGTGGACGCTTTGGATGGTCTTGGCGACCTCCTGACCGTAGGCTCCTATGTTCTGGATGGGCGAGGCACCGATGAAGCCGGGGATGCCGGCGAGACACTCGATGCCGCTGATTCCCTGGCGGCAGGTCTGGAAAACGAAGGTGTCCCAATCGAGGCCGGCGTCGGCCTGGAGGATGGTTTTTTTGCCGGATTCAGACGTGGTGAAGCCGTTGCCAAGGGTCAAGTGCAGGATGAGGCCGGGGAAGCCGTAGTCGGAGACGACGAGGTTGGAGCCGCCACCGAGGATGAAGATTGGGAGGGTGTGGGTGCGGGCGTAGTCCAGGGCTTCGAGGAGGTCTTCCTCTGAGGTGATGGTGGCGAAGTAGCGGGCGGGGCCACCGATGTGGAGAGTGGTGTAGGGGGCGAGAGGGATGTTTTCGTAAATCTGCATCTGAGCCTAAGAGTACGGCATGGTTTTCTGGTTGAGCACGGAGGCAAAACGCAGATCCTTCGGCTTCGCTCAGGATGACAATTTCTTGAGGAAGGGGTGGGGCGGAGGAAATACAGCAATTTGGCGAGGTGGAATGTCTCCTGGGGAGTCCGTTACAATCAGATGAGCAGCTAATACAGGAGGACGTATGTACCCAGAGATTATGGTGATTCCTATGCGCGAGGAGTTGACGCGCGCCGGTGTAGCAGAAGCACGGACGGCAGCGGATGTGGATAAAGCCGTCGCGCAGTCGGGCACGACGATGCTGGTAGTGAACTCGATCTGCGGTTGCGCAGCGGGCAAGATGCGTCCGGGCGTTCGCCTGGCGATGCAGCATGGGACCAAGCCGGATCATGCGGTGACGGTGTTTGCAGGACAGGACCGTGAAGCTACCGAGAAGGCGCGCGGATACTTTGGTGGGCATCCGCCGACCTCACCCGCGATAGCGATTTTGCGGGACGGCCAACTTGTTTACCTGATGCAGCGTTCTGCAATTGAGACGAGCACGGCTCCGGCGATTGCGCAGGAACTGACACGGGCGTTCGATACATATTGCGCGAAGAGCAGTGTGTAAAAAAGTTGTAGTAATTGCGTGATGTTGCGCGGCGGAGGTTCTTTATTGAGCCTTCGCCGTTTTGATTTAAGTAAGGGGGCCGAGATGCCGATAGGTGGGTAGAACCCATGATGACTTCAACTGCAGACGACAATCGTAGGGATGCTCTTAGCCGGGCGCTTTGGGCCGGTGATGAAGACGCCGCAGTCAGGTTGCGGATGCAGTTAGCACGAATTGGGCCGCATTTTCGGGTGGTGCTGGTAGTGGCGGATGAGGGCGCGGAGGCGGTGGCGAGGGAGTTGCATCGGCTGTCGCCGGTGGCTGGAGAGAGATTCTTTGCAATGTCGGTGGAAGAGTTTTGTAAGAGTGGGAGTCGAACGCCGTGCGGCGTGCTGTTCCTGACGGGGCTCGAGCAGATTGAACTGGCGACGCAGGATTGTTTGCTGGAACGATTACGCGCTTACGGACGGCAGCGTCGAGTGGTGCTGGCGAGCCGTTGTGATCTACGGGGGCTTGTTAGCGCAGGCCGGTTTCGGCGGGAGTTGTTTGAATTTGTAGGGGTGCTGGAGTTCGGGGTGGGCGTGTCTCGAGTGGAGGGGGAGGCCGTGGTTCGACTGGACGAGGTGATCGAAAGACATGTAGTGGGGGTGTTGCAGAAGTGCGCGGGGAATAAGTTGAAGGCAGCGGAGATGCTGGGGATCAGCCGGAGTACTCTGTACCGGATGCTGGGGGCGAGTTGAGGCATGAGGTTATGCTGGCGCCCTGACAATGCGAGGGTGGGGACCCGGTTTTGGTGGAACTCAGGGTTTAGACTTTGGGCATGATTGGATTGCGCGTGGTTACCTTCTCTCTTGGTGTGGCTTTGGCGTTTGGATTGGTGGGTGGGGCTTCGGGGCAGGCGGTGGCTTCGGTAGAGGCTCGGCGGGCGTCGCTTTCGTCGCTGTTCAAGGAGATGTGGGAGGACCGGTTGAAGCGGTCGCCGGAGTTTGCTTCGTCGATTGGGGATCGGCGATATAACGACCAACTGTCGGATCTTTCGCCGCGTGCGGTTAATGAAGAGTTGGCGCGGGGGCGTGGATTTCTGGTGCGGCTGGCGGCCATCGACACAGCAGAGCTTACGGATCAGGAAAAGCTTTCTGTGGAGTTGATGGAGCGGGAGTTGATCCAGGCGGAGGAAGGCTCGCGGTTCAAGGAGTGGGAGCTGCCGGTGAATCAGTTTCATGGGATTCATACGGACCTGCCGGCGGAGGTTGTGGACTGGCCATTTGAGACGGTGAAGGACTACGACGATTACATTGCACGGTTGAAGCAGATGCCGAAGCAGATTCGGCAGGCGACGGAGAATCTGCTGTCGGGTATTGACGATGGGCGAGTGCAGCCCGCTTACCTGATGGAGAAGGTGCTGAAGCAGACGGAGGAGTTGGGGCAGGGTCCAGCTGAGAAGAGTCCGTTTGCGTTGCCGCTGGGGGAGTTTCCGGCGGGGATAGATGCTACGACGCGAAAGAGGATTTCTGTGGAGGTGGTGGCGGCGATCGAGGAGGAGGTGCTGCCGGCATATGTGCGGTTTGCGAAGTTCATGCGGGCGGTAGAGATTCCGGCGGGACGAAAGGAGCCGGGAGTGTGGGCGTCGAAGGACGGTGATGCTTACTATGCTTTCTGCGTGCGGCGTTCGACGACGATGGACAAGACGCCGAAGGAGATTCACCAGATCGGGTTGGATGAGGTGAAGCGGGACGAGGGAGAAATGCTCGCCCTTGTCAAGAAGATGGGGTATGCGGATGTGAAGAGCTTTGGGGCGGCGATGGTGAAGGACCCAAAGCAGCATCCGGCTTCGAAGGATGATTTGTTGGCGAGGTACAGACACTACGAGGACCAGATGCAGCCTCGGCTGCAGGAGCTGTTTGGACGTTTGCCGAAGGCTCCGCTGGAGGTAGTGGAAATGCCGACGTACCTGGGAAAGGATCAGGCAGCGGCCTGGTATGCGCATGGGGCTTTGAATGCGGATGGCAGCGTTCTGCGGCCGGGGCGTGTGAACGTCAATACTTACAACTTTGCGGAGCGGGCCGTGGCGCCGATCGAAGCGGTGAGTTACCACGAGGGGATTCCAGGGCATCATTTGCAGATTTCGATCGCGCAGGAGTTGACGGGGATTCCGGAGTTTCGGAAGCACATGGGGTATACGGCATTTACGGAGGGGTGGGCGCTCTACTCGGAGCAGCTTGGTAAGGAGATCGGTTTCTATCGCGATCCGGTGAGCGATTACGGGCGGCTGGAGGCAGATATCTGGCGGGCGATACGGCTGGTGGTCGACACGGGCGTGCATAGCGAACATTGGACGCGGCAGCAGATGGTGGATTACTTCCATGCGCACTCGGCGATTGACGAGACAAATGTGCAGGCGGAGGTGGACCGCTATATCGCCTGGCCGGGACAGGCGCTGGGATACAAGATGGGGCAGATGAAGGTTTTGGAGCTGAGAGCAAAGGCCAAGGCTGCGCTGGGGAACAGATTTGATCTAAAGGCCTTCCACGATGAGGTTGTAGATAGCGGGGCGCTGCCGATGGACGTGCTGGATGAGCGCGTGAATGGGTGGATTGCAGGGCAGAAGAAATAGCCAGTGAGCGATCAAGCTTTGCTCGATACTCCATTCTTCGCGATACAGGCGCAAAGGATGGAGTGCGAGGCTTAGATTGCGAAGTCGACGTCGATGGATTCAACGAGGGGTGCAAACCAGGCGAGGAGTTGCTGGTGGAGGGGGCTGATGGCGTAAGCGTCCAGGGCGGCGCGGTCGGTGAACTTCATGACGGCTCCGAAGTCGTGGCCTTGCGAGCGGGTGGAGAAGTTGTTACCGGCATATGTTTCGACCAGGCCGGGGATCTGGCCCTGAAAGGCGAGGACCTCGGCGAGGGCGCGGTCTTTGTGGGCCTGGGTGGCTTCGGGTTTCCAGCGGAGAATGAAGATGTGGACGACCATGGCTCAGTTTAGCTTCTGGTAAGTTTTACAGTATGAGCGAGTTCGTTGAAGTGAAGGCGCCGGTGGTGTTGGCGTCGATGCCGGGTGTTAAAGTGGCGGTGCTTGGCGCGGGCAAGATGGGCGGGATTCTGCTGCAGGGGTTCTTGAAGAACAACCTGCTGGGGCCTGACCAGATTGTGGCGACGGTGCAGCATGCGGATCGGGCGCTGGCTCTTTCTGTGCAGCTTGGGGTTGAGGTCACGACGGATAATCGAGCCGCGGCGGAGTGGGCCGATGTGATTCTGCTGGGCGTGAAGCCGGTGCAGGTGCCGGGGTTGGTGGCGGAGATTCAGAGTGGTTTGGCGCAGGGAAAGATGCTGGTTTCATTTGCGGCGTCGGTGACGACGGGGGCGATTGAGGCCGTGGCGGGGATGGAGATTGCGGTTGTGCGGGCGATGCCGAATACTCCGGCGATGATTGGGGCGGGCGTTACTGCTTTGTGCGCCGGCAAGTTCTGCACGGCGGAGCAGATGGCTGTGGCGCAGCGGATCTTCGGGACAGTGGGGCGGACTGTGGTCGTCGACGAGAAACACATGGATGCGGTTACCGGGTTGAGTGGGTCGGGACCAGCTTTTTTGTACATCATTATTGAGGCGTTGGCAGAGGCTGGCGTGAATGTAGGGCTTCCACGTGACATTGCGACGCTGCTGGCGGCGCAGACAACGCTGGGTTCGGCACGGATGGTACTGGAGACGGGATATCATCCAGCCTTGCTGAAAGACCAGGTGACGACTCCGGCGGGATGCACGGTGGATGGGATTCTGGAGTTGGAAGAGGGTGGCCTGCGGGTGACGCTGATCAAAGCGGTCAAGCGGGCTACGATACGGGCGCGCGAGTTGGCAGGGGGAAAGTAAAGGCCGATCAAAACCGATCTTAAAAGCGTCACTGCGGGAGGAGGATCCAGCCTGGAGACTGCGTAGAATAAGGGTATGGCTACTGCGGCAGTTTCGATGAGGATCGGGGTGCTTCGAGGGCGAGTGGGTGCGACTCGTTTCGCGTGGGGAGTGGTTGGTTATAACGTGTTGGTAGTGCTTTGGGGAGCGCTGGTGCGGGCCACGGGCTCAGGGGCCGGGTGTGGAAATCATTGGCCGCTTTGCAATGGGGTGGTGATCCCGGTTTCACCGACGATACATACCATCATTGAGTTTGTTCATCGTCAGATGGTGACTGGATCAGTGTTGGCGATGATCGTGCTGGTGACCTGGGTGTTTCGTTCCACGGTGAAGGGCATGGCGGCACGGGTGTTTGCTGTAGTGTCTACCGTCCTGCTTGTGAACGAGGCTTTTCTGGGCGCGTTGCTGGTAAAGCTTGGGTATGTGACAGGCAATCAATCGGTGGGGCGGATGGTGGTGCTTTCAGTTCATCTGAGCAACACTCTTTTGCTGGTGGCTGCACTGACGACGACGGCGGTGATGGTGGGAACGGGCCAATATTGGCGGAAGTTGCAGGCCCGGGGAGTAGACAAGACGTTGGCTGTGGTGGGGTTGGTAGCCACTCTGATTGTCGGAGTGAGCGGATCGCTGGCGGCCTTGGGGGATACGCTGTTCCCTTCTTCTTCTTTGCGTGCGGCGTTTGCGGCAGATATGGATTCGAGTTCGCCGTGGCTGTTGAGGTTGCGTGGCGTTCATCCCGCGAGTGCGGTGATTGCGGCGGCTTTTGTTATCTGGCTAGTGGTTCGTGGGCGGCGAGCGGGATTGTCACGTGGGACGGGGCTGGTGCTTGGATTGCTTGGATTGCAGTTTGTGCTGGGCGCGGGGGATGTTCTGCTACTGGCGCCGACGTGGATGCAGATCGTGCATCTGTTTGGGGCGGACTTGTACTGGGTGGCGCTGGTTGTGCTGACGACGGGAGTAGTTTGGGGACGCGGGCAGGATCCGGAAAGTGGCGGAAACTTGATCGAGAGCAGGCGATAAGGGTTTCTCCGGATCTTTTGCGGAACTAACCCTTTGGTGTGTATACAGGAGACTCATAGAGGTGTTTCTCATGCGCTTGGGTCTCGTTACGTGGATGCTGTGGGAAATCGCTACCGGGAGCAATCGCTACCGGGAGCGCGCAGGAAGCTCGGCGCCAGCCCACAGGGACAGTTACAGGGCATGTAATCTGCGCGGATACGCAGCGCCCTGCTCGCATGGCGGAGATGAGACTGGTCAAACTTCCGGAAAAGGTCGAACGCAAAGATGTGGTCGAGCTTGGGCCGATGGATGGCGGTGCTCCCTCCGGGGACGCGGTAGAGTCAAGTCTTGATGGCGGCTACACGATTCGGAACGTGAAGCCGGGGGAATACTTCGTCGTCGTCGACAAGGAGGGCTACTTGTTGCCGCTGGCAATGTTTACGGCCAAGGAACTGGCTGCGACGGATGACGCGACACGGGCCCGAATCGGGCGAGTTGCCCACACCATTACCGTTAGCAGCGATCAGACGGTCATAGAAGATGTACGCCTGGAGCGGGGTGCTTCCGTGAGTGGCGTCGCTACCTATGACGATGGCACGCCGGCAGCGGGGCTGGGAGTGAAGATTCTGCGGAAGGGTATAAACGGAAAGTGGATTGCCTTTCCTACCGGGCGCTATCGAGAGAACTTTGGTTTGAACCGGACGGATGACAAGGGCCATTACCGGATTGTTGGGCTTCCGGCGGGTCAGTATGTGACCGAGATCGACCTGACATTGAGCGACCATGAGACGACTTTTATGCCTATGCCCGGAAACAAGGATGCGCAAATAGAGATGCACTCGGACAAGACACGCTTCTCGTTGCCGCTCTACTCGGGTGACAAGTTACGTCGGCCCATGGCGGAGCCCTACACGCTTGGCACTGGCGAAGAGCGGACGGGTGCGGATCTGGTGTTTCCGCTAGCAAAACTGCACCGAGTGAGTGGGCAGTTGCTCGCGAAGGATGGTCATGCGCTGAACGGCGGCACGGTCGACCTCGTATGGGCCGACGATGGCGGGAATATGACGGAGGCTGCGGTCCAGTATGCGGACCGGGCGTTCCACCTGGAGTTTGTGCCAGAGGGTGAGTTCACACTGAAGTCCCGTGGGGTGCAGGATGTAACCCGGGTTCAGGTTGAAAACCTGCCCGGCTTTATGCCGCGCACGCACGAAGAAACCCGGATTCAAAAGACCTACGCTGACACGCAGCAACCGCTTATCGTAGTGAATGAGATGAGCGACGTGTCGATGGTAGTGCCGGAGGCAAAGGCAACAAAGTAGACTCAGAACGATGAGATTTGAGCTTTTTATTGCGACACGATATCTGCGAGCGAAGCGGCGGCAGGCGGTGATTGGGGTGATCACGGCAATCTCCGTCATTGGGGTGGCGGCGGGCGTAGCTTCTCTGATTATTGCGCTGGCGATTACGAATGGGATGAAACAGGATCTGCAGGAGCGGCTGCTGGGGTCTACTGCGCATGTGGACCTGATGCGGGTCTCCGCCGATGGCATACGCAACTGGCGGCCTCTACTGTCGAGGCTGCAGGCTTTGCCGCATGTGACGGCCGCAGCGCCGGGCCTATACGGGCAGGTGCTGATCTCGCGTGGGGCCAGGAGTGGTGGTGGGTTGATCAAGGGGGTGGTGCCGGCGGATGAGCGGCGAGTGAGTGATCTGCTGCAGACAGTGAAGGTGGGGAGCGCGGATAGTTTGGTGGCAGTAGCTGAACCTGCTTACCTGACCCAAACTAGCCAAAAACGCTCGGCGGAGACTGCATATGGCGATAATGTCGCGATAAATGGGGCAAGCAGGTTGGGGCCGGGAGAAACCCAGGTCCCAGGTGCGAGACCAGGCGCACCCGGTTTTGTGGTGGCTCCGGCTACGCCGCCGATTGTGATCGGGAAAGATCTGGCGGAGACTTTAGGGGCAACAGTTGGGGATTCGGTGCTGGTGACGAGCCCGCAGGGAGACTTGACGCCGCTGGGCTTGGTGCCTCGGTATCAGCGGTTTCAGGTAGTAGGAGTGTTTGCTTCGGGTTTCTATCAGTACGATTCCAGCTATGCGTTCACGCGGTTGGCGGACGCTCAGAGGCTATTTAGTGAGCCGGATTTGATCTCGGTGATCAGCTTCAAGGTGGATGACCTTTATCGAGCGAAGGAGATTGGGGCGGAGATTGAAAAGGCAGCGGGGGAGGGGTTCCAGGCTACCAACTGGATGGAGCAGAATCGGGAGTTGTTCCGGGCTTTGAAGCTGGAGCAGATCGTTACGTTTATTGTGCTGGCGTTGATTGTTTGTGTGGCGGCTTTGAATATTTTGATCGCGCTGACCATGATGGTGATGGAAAAGACCAAGGATATTGCTGTGATGATGAGCTTTGGGGTGACGGCAGCGCAGGTTCGGCGAGTGTTTCTGCTGCAGGGATTGCTGATCAGCCTGATTGGGACGGTGATCGGGCTAGTGGTAGGGTACGGGGTGAGCTGGGCGGGAGGGCACTACCAGTTCATTCGGCTGGATGCTTCGGTGTATTCGATTGACTACCTGCCCTTTGCACCGAAAGTTGTCGATGCTTTGATTGTGGCAGCGGTTAGCCTGGGTGTGAGCGCGCTGGCTACGCTGTATCCAAGTGCAAGTGCGGCGAGAGTTTTGCCGGCGGAGGCGTTGCGTTATGAGTGAAGTGCAGAGATTGAAATATGCAGAGCTTGCGCCGCAAGGTATGGCGGCGCTGTCCGCGGTGGAACACTATCTCAATACCGCGTCGATGGTGAAGCCGGTTTTGCTGGAGTTAGTGCGGCTGCGGGCTTCGTTGATGAATGGATGCGAGTACTGCGTTGGGCTGCATAGCCATGAACTACGCAAGCACAATGAACCGGTTGAGCGGATTATTGCGGTGGCGCGGTGGCGAGAAAGCGTTGCCTTCACGGAGCAGGAACGGGCGGCACTGCAGTGGGCGGAGGTCGTCACGGATATCCAGAAGGGGCATGCATCCGAAAAAGAGTTCGCGGCGCTGCGAGTGCATTTTTCCGAGGAAGAGGTGGTGAACCTGACATTAGCGATTTCAAGCATCAATGCCTGGAACCGGATGGCGATTGCGTTTCGTCCGTCGTGGAATGGGCCTGATTCCCCCTTTGCTGTCGGCGAGGTGAAAGCTTAGTGGGTGCGGAGGTTCGGGCGGAAGGGCTGAGGAAGGCCTATGCGGGCAAGGGCATGGGACATGGGGAACTAGAGCTGTTTCGTGGGCTAAACTTTACGGTGGCGGCGGGGGAGATGGTCGCGATTGTGGGGCAGAGTGGCGCGGGTAAGAGCTCGCTGCTCCATTTGCTGGCAGCGCTGGATCGGCCTACGAGTGGCGAAGTCTGGGTGGGTGGGACCAAGCTGAGTGGGCTGAACGGAAGGCAGGCTGCAGAATTTCGGAACCGGGAGGTTGGGTATGTGTGGCAGTTCCACTACCTGATGCCGGAGTTTACGGCAGTGGAGAATGTGGCGATGCCGCTGCTGGCGCGCGGAGTGGGGCGGGTCTCAGCGTTGGCTGCTGCAACGCGATGGCTTGGAGAGGTTGGGCTTGCGGATCGGGCGGAGCATCGGTCAGGGGAGTTGAGCGGTGGGGAGCAGCAGCGGGTGTCGCTGGCAAGGGCGCTGGTGACGGAGCCTAAGGTGCTGCTGGCGGATGAGCCTACCGGAGATCTGGATGGGCGGACTTCCGAGGCGGTGTTTGAATTGCTGCAGGGGCTGCACCGGGTGCACGGTCTGACGAGTGTGCTGGTCACGCACAATCTCGAGTTCGCGCGTCGGTGCGACCGGGTGCTGACGCTAAAGGATGGGGTTCTGGGGTAAGGATGTAGATGGTAGCTGCGAAATACTTCGTCAAAGATGACAGGTCTTTGCTGGGGTACAGGTTTGGGTGGACCCACTCATCGCGATGGGGCCGCGATGGGCACGAAATTATTTTCTTGAACGGATAAGTGCCTTGGCTAGAGGCTGATGGCGTTCATATTTTTCAGGAGCTGGGGTAGGTCTGGGTCGGGTGTGGACTCGATCTGGAAGCCGAGTTTCTGGAACAAGTGCTGCGTGAGTTCGCGGGATGCTTCGGAGGTGGAGGAGGCAGAGAGCATCCGGAGCGGTCCCCTCGCCTGGAATGAGCCGCGGATCATGATGCAGCGGTCGCCGCGGTAGGTGCATGAGGCCAGATCAGTGATGCTGAGAGCGTCACTGAGGGTGCACATGATCGTTTTGGGCGGAGCCATGCGATCGATGAGGCTCCAGATTTCCAACTTGGACTCGAGTTCGTCAGGTACGAAATCCATGACGAGGTCGGCATCGCGGACGGCGTCTTCCACAGTGGAGACAAGGCGAACGGAGTGGCCGAGGCTGCTGAATTCAACTTCGGCATGGCGGAGTTTGGCGGGCATGACATCTTCAAGGACGACGTCGAAACCGGCGGTGGCGCAGGCCAAGGCGAAGCCGCGGCCCTGGAAGCCTGCGCCGATCACGGCGATTGTCAGGTGCCGCAGGCTAAACATGTTATTTGATGGAAAGGGACTGAAGGACCGTCTCGTAGTTGGGCTCAGAATTGCGGATATACTCGGCGATGCGCTGACGTTCTTCCTCAGTGAGGGAGGGAAGAACCGTGAGGATGCGGCGCAGGGTTACGGAGATATCGTCAACGTAGTTCATGGTGCGGATTGCTTCGCCGGACAGTGGCATTCATGCTCCAGATTCGTTCGAGTGATTACTTTTGTATTCTACCTGCGATTGGCCGGGCTGAGAACGCCCGGTATGCGTAGGGTCAGGGCTAGACTTTCGCGCCCAGTTCGACACGCTTGCTGGCTTCGTCTGTGGGCTTGCCTGCGTCGGCACCTTCGATCGGAATTTCGTAGCCGTCGCGGTCCGTCATCTCCATGAGCGTGGCGATCTTGATGGAGAAGTCGGGGTGGAGGGCATTGGGGTCGTAGCGCCAGGACCAGTTCCCTGCTCCGGCAGCCGGCGTGTTCATGCGAGCTTCCTTGCCGAGATGAAGGATGTCCTGCAGGGGGAAGATACAGACGTTGGCGACGGAGCGGGCAGCGGCGCGGATCATCGCCCAGACGATGTCGCCCGGATGCTCGATGGTCTGAAGGTAGGCCTGGACGTTGGTGCGCTCGGTCTCGCCAATGTCATCGACCCACCAGCCGAGGGTGGTGTTGTTGTCGTGCGTGCCGGTGTAGGCGACGGTGTTGGGGACGAAGCGGTGCGGCAGGTAGAGATGGCTTCCGCGATCGGAAAAGCCGAATTGCAGGATGCGCATGCCAGGCATTCCGTAGTGCTCGCGGAGTTCATCAACCTCTTTAGTGATCAGGCCGAGGTCTTCTGCAATGAAGGGGAGCTCGCCAAAGACCTCCTTGAGGCGATTGAAGAGGTCGTGGCCGGGAGCTTTGACCCACTGCCCGTTGATGGCGGTCTCCTCATCGGCGGCGATGGACCAGAAGGCTTCAAAACCGCGGAAGTGATCCAGGCGGATGATGTCGTAGAGGGTGAGCGAGCGGCGGATGCGGGCGACCCACCAGTCGAAGCCGCGTTCTTTAAGGGTGCTCCAGCGGTAGAGAGGATTGCCCCAACGCTGACCGGTGGCGGAGAAGTAATCCGGGGGGACGCCAGAGACGCGGATGGGGCGGAGTTCTGCGTCAAGCTCGAAGATATCGGGGTTGGTCCAGACGTCGGCGGAGTCGTAGTTGACGAAGATGGCGACGTCGCCCAGGATGCGGACGTCGCGTTCTGCCGCGTAAGCGCGTAGCGAGGACCACTGCTCGGAGAAGAAGTACTGAACGGCTTGCTCGATGGCGAGCTCGTGGGCTTTATCGGTAAGGAGGCGGGAGAGGGAGTCGCCTGTGCGTTTGGCATACTCGACCGGCCACTCGTGCCAGCTGGCGTAGGCGTGCATGCGGCGGAGGACGATGAACATGGCGTAGTCGGGAAGCCAGGAAAGGTTTTCGGTGCAGAACTTCTGGAACTTGAGGCGCTGCTCGTCGGTGGCGCGGTCCAGGAAGTTAGCGGCGGCTTCTTCTACCAGCGGAAGCTTTTCATTGGCGACGCGCTCGAAGTCGACTGGACCTTTATGGCCGCCGAGGCCCTGGATGCGATCCCCCTCGATCCAGCCTTGCTGGGCGAGCAGTTCCAGGCTGATGAGGGTCGGGTTGCCGGCGAAGGCGGAGAGCGCCGAGTACGGCGAGCTTCCGTAGCCTGTCGGGCTGAGCGGGAGGACCTGCCATAGCCGCTGTTTAGAGGCGGCAAGGAAATCAACAAAGGAGATGGCTGCGGGGCCGAAATCGCCAATACCACCGTAGGAAGGCAACGAGGTAACGTGAAGCAACACGCCTGATATACGGTCTGCGAGCATCTGTTCTCCGTGGTTCTGTCTCTTCGATTGTGATGCAGATTCGTGAGCCAGTGTTGGGAAAAGGCGAACAGTTGACGAATTGATAATGGGCCAAAACGCAAAGCAGGCCTCGCGGTTGCGAGGCCTGCTTTGCTCATACTGATTTTGATTTAGGTTCCGAGCGGAGAACCGGAAGCAGGAGGCGTTACCTTGAGACGGATGGCGCCGGCTTTCTTGTATTTATCTGCCAGCGTGCCAAGGTAGATGTTGAAGACCTCCGAGCGCTTGCTGTTCAGCATGCTCTCGCGGGTCTGAGTGAAGTTCTTGGCGACGTCGTCCGCGGTGGGCTCCTGCTTGTCCGTGAGCTGCAGGACCGAACCGATGCGACCGGTGTTGATGGGGCCAGAGATACCGCCCTTGGCGAGCGTGAATGCGACGGCGGCCTGGCCGGACATGGCACCGAGATCGGGAACCTGCCCGTCCTTGCCGACGAGTTCACTGGTCTTGACCGGGATGTTCATTTCGACCGCAGCCTTGTGGAGATCGTTGAGGGCTTTGGCCCGCTCGGCGAGCTTGTTGAGCTGGGCGACCAGCATCTGCGGAACCTGTTGCTCGCGGTAGTCGCTGAGAATGTGCGACTTGTACTCGTCGAAAGTGGGTGCATGCGGAGCCTTGACGTCAACCACCTGAAAGACTGCGAAACCGTCACCGGTGGAGGCCACGGCCGGAGCGGCACCCTTGTTGACCGTAAAGGCCTCGCTGAGCATGGCAGTTCCGTCAGAGACACCGGCTATGGTGCCGTCCTTGGCGAGGTAGTCGGTCGTGATGGCACGGAGATTGTGAGCGGCGGCGGTCTTCTCGATGGTGTTGTTCTTGGCCTCTGCTGCGAGAGTATTGGCATAATTTTGCTCAGCTGTGCCGAGCTTCTGCTGCTCAAGCAGCGGTAGGATTTCGCTCTTCACTTCGTCGACGCTTTTGGTGTGGGCGGCGTCCCTGGACTCGACCTGGATAAGGTGATAGCCGAAGGAGGTCTTGACAGGGTCTGAGGTCTGGCCGGGCTGGAGGGCGAAGGCTGCCTTCTCGAACTCGGGGACCATCTTGCCGCGGGTAAAAGTACCAAGCTCGCCACCGGTGGCCTTGCTGCCGGGATCGTCGGAGTTGGCTGCGGCGAGAACGGCGAAGTCGCCGCCGGCCTTGATCTGCTTGAGGAGGCCTTCCGCCTTGGCTCTGGCTGCGGCGTCGACTTTGGCGTCTGCACCTTGGGGGACTGAGATGAGGATATGGCGCGCCTTGACCTGCTCCTTTACCGTGTAAGCAGCGATGTGGGAGGCATAGTAGGCCCGCAGATCAGCGTCAGTAACCTGGGGCTTGCCGCCTGGGATCTGGTCAACTCCAAAAGACAGGTACTGGAGCTTGCGGGTTTCGCCGACGGCTATTGCGTAACGCGGGGCGTTGTTCTTGAAGAAGGTCTGAAGGTCGGAGTCCGAGGGGTTGAGGGTCTTGCTGATGTCGTCCGACGACAGGACGGCATAGTCAAACTTGACCTTGGTGCCGGAGGTCCGGTACGACTCACGAACTTCATTATCGGAGACGGTGACGCCACCGGTGATGAGCGACTGGAGACGGCCTTGCTCGATCTCCTTTTTGAGGAGACCTTCAAACTCGCCACGGGTCATCCCAAACTGGTTCTGGATGAAGTCCATGTACTTGTCGTCGCCGATATAGTTACCGCTCGGGAAGAGGACCTGGCCAAACTGGCCCTGATGCAGGACACGGCGGAGGTCCGTGTCCGAGACCTCGAGACCTCGGCGATCGCCATCTATTTTGAGAATGGCGAGCTGGACGAGTTGATTGCCTGCCTGGCTTTCAAAGTACGGCATTAGATACGGAGGAATCTGGCGCCCCTGCATCTGCTGCTGCACGGCGCGGGCGATCTCTGGACGGGTGACGGTCTGTGTTTCGCCGAAGACCTTGCCGATGAAGCCGGGCTCATGGATTGTCGCGAAGGTGTTGGGATCGCTGCTGGAGCCGACGTTGTCAAAGATGCCGGGCACCAGCGTGATGACCATCGTGACGACTGCGAAGCCGATGATGACGGCGAAAATGACCTTGGTGGCTTTGTTGTTCTGCTGCAGAATGCGAATCATGCTTGCTGACGACCTTCACTTCGCGCGTATTTTTAGCCGGGTTAGCCCGACGATGGTTTTGGCCCAAATTCGGGACGGCTTGCAACGGGATGTCCATTTACCGGACATCAGGCGCTGATCTGCCGGATCGATCGGGAACAAGCCTAGAGTATAAATCACGGCTGTGCCCAGCAAGGGCCGAAGGGGCTTAAGAAGGCCCGGAATGAAGAGATACCTGAGCGGGACGATTCAACTTCTTAATAGCGGGGGTATCCGTAGGGGCCGTAAGGGGAATAGTGACGGTAATAAACAGGATAGCCGGGTCCTATGAAAACAGGTGGATAATTGCGGCGGCGCACGATCGGTCGGTCCGCGCCGGGGACGGTTCCAAATGCGAGCCGCTGCATCTCTCCTTCAGAGACCGTTTCGACCGTTACGGATTGCGGTAGGTGGAAGGACACCATTCCCTCCGTCGGGATATAAACCTGGCCGTTGCCAGAGGCCGCCGACGAGCCGATGCCGGCGATAGCGCCGATCCCTCCACCCACTGCAGCACCCGCTCCGCCACCCACAATCGCGCCAATGATGGCACCCGCGGCGCCGAAGCCAACGGTTTTGTTAACGGTTTCGATGGTCTTGTCACCGCCATGAAAAGCACAGACATCCGAGACAAGCGGGTAGACTCTGCCGCCAAGGATGACGTGAGTGAGTTGGATGGAGATTTCGCCGCGTCCCTTGACGATGCCGGAACTTTTGGCTTCGAGGACAGTTCCCTGCACCGTGGCTCCGCGGGGGATTGCAATCAGGCCGCCGGCGGCGACGTCGTTGGTCACAATCGCGTCAAAGTTGGACCCGGGTTGCGAACGATTGCTCGAAAGAGTCCGGTTCATACGGACGCGAATTAGAGTTCCACTGGGAATCTCAACGGACTGACCGGATGCCTGACTGCCATACGCAGATTGCTGGGGATACCCGCCTTGACGATATACATCTTGCGGGTAGCGAGCATGCTGAGGGTAGCCGTTGGGCGGATAGGGTGGCTGCTGGGGGTCATTGCTCGGCGGATTGGGTGTCGGGCTGTTTTGCGGGTAAGAATCCTGTGGGCGGCGAGAAAGTGGGGGAGGGCCTGAGTTGCCTTCGTAAGGCTCGTTTGCCTGCGGGTTGTTGTCTCGACGGGGAGGCTGGTTCGCTGCCTGGTGGTCCAATTTCTGTTCTGGTTCGGGGTCACTGCGTTGCGTGACGGGAGCCGTGGATTCAGGCTCCGGGGTGGGCGCAGACGCATAGGTTCCGTCGGACTGCAGAACGCGTGCGGTGGCGTCGTCCTGTGCTTGGTGAGGCGGAAGTGGCAGTTGTGCGGCGGTCTCGGAGGTTCCGATTCTTAGCTCGTCAATGACCTTGGTTACACCTTCTGCGTTAGCGGCAAGGTCTTCGGCTTTTCGCCGCGCCTGCTCATCGCGAACCGAGCCTAAGAGGGTGACGGTGCCGTAAAGGGTGTGCGTTGTAATGGATTCGCTGGCTAGCTCGGGGGCGCCGGCAAGCGCCTTGAGGACGTTTGACTCGACCTGAGAATCAGGCAGGGTCTTCTGAGCTTGGACCGCAAGGCCACCACTGACAGCGAAGATCCCGGAAATCAGGAGAACTTTGCGGGTGGACTTGGTGATGTTGGTCGACGTCGGCATGGCGGATCTCCCGTGGCTTACCGGCTCTACGGCACAACTTTGCTGTGAGCGAGGCTACAAGGGCAAACGCTAATTGCCGGGAAAAGTTCTTGCGACCGATAGAGAAATTTGGACAATTGCCGATAGGGTTCGGCGGTTTGACCTGGGAACGACAATAGAGCTATATTGAGAGTGCGGGGTGGAGCAGCCCGGTAGCTCGTTGGGCTCATAACCCAAAGGTCGTAGGTTCAAATCCTACCCCCGCAACCAAAGAATCAATCACTTAGAGCAAATCAGAAAAATCGGCTTACTCCCAATAAGAAAATTGACAGTTCAGGCGCTCGCCCTCAAGGGCTGGAGCACCATAGTGACAACCTCCCCTTTCGCTGCCCCTTTCGCTGCCCTTTTCGACTCTGGCATCGCCTGTCCTTAGACATTCATCGCCGTCTGGATAGAAGCGTGACGCATCAGTTCCTGCTGAACCTTCATCGGTGCTCCGGTCTCGTCCAGCCACGAACGGTACGTGTGGCGGAACGTGTGCCAGCCGATGTCCCCAAACTTCCCTGCAGCAGCCGTGCGTGCTCCATGGATGAGAACTCTCTTGCCGTTGGCTGTGGGTCCATCCTGCACGCACCATTCGCCCGTTGCCACGCCACAGGTGGGACATGGAACGACGCAGCATCCTAAATGGCGTAGTCAACTCTTCTGCAGCCACCGCAGCCTGCTGACAGCGCACCCGCTGTTCTGCGTCGCTTATGAAAAGGTTGTCGGCCACTCCCCCCAAGGGACATGCGCACCCATCAACTGTCGACATAATTCGCTGAATCAGTTGTACGCTCTACCATTCCTGGTTGGATAGGGGGTCACGTCTCGCCGGTCTTCGCATCATGGGCAGTCGGTCACCATAGGTCTCCACCGGGCTTTGAACTTTCCCCCGGCCCCCATACTTCCCCGACAACGGGTTAGCCGCATGACATGCACTGGGCCAGACGCAACTTGCTCTTCTCTTCGTCGCCGCGCAGCACGGCACCCTGTTTCTCGACGACGTCAACGCGCTCCCGCCCGATCTCCCGCCCGATCTCCCGCCCGAGTTCCTCGACGTGCTCCAGCGCGGCTTCATTAGTCGTGTCGGCGCTGACGCCGAGTTGCCCATCGACGTCCGCATCATCGCCGCTGCCAACCGCACTCTCGAAACTGCAGTGCGCGAAGGTCGCTTTCGCCTCGACCTCTACCACCGCCTCAATGTGATCCGACTTGCCTTACCTCCTCTGCGCGCACGCCCCATGGAGCTCGCTGCGCTGATGCTTGCCTTTGTCGCGCGCCACTCCTCGCTCTAGTCGACCATCGATCGAATTCGAGCGCGACCTGCTTTGTCTGCTCGCATCGCGGCCGCTCCCCGACGTCGCCCGCGAGCTCGAAAACGCACTCCACCGTATGCACTTTCTAAAAACAGCACGCACCTCGCTTGCCTTGAAGACTGGATGCCACCAAGTGCGCTCCAGCGTCACGCACGACGATCTCAGTCCCGAAGTAGCAACCCACTTGCTGCTTCCGCCGGTGCTATATGGCACAGTATTTCCAGCGGCGCCCTTCGCTACGACCATGCTTTACAGGAAGTCCAAAAACGCGTCCTCCAGCAAGCCATCGCAGTGCCCAGCTCCACACGCCGAGAGACAGCTCAACGCCTGCACATCAGTGAGCGCCCCTCTATTACAAAATGCTCGCGTTTGGCATGAACGCCCGCTTCCGCTAGCGGCTCTTTAAACAGCTTTCAGAAAGACGACACCCCCGCCGAAGCGGTCGTCCCGCGCTTTAGCGGCTTTGCAATTTATTGCAGGTTACTGCAACTCCGTTGCAGCTTGCACCGCTGGAGAACGTCAATCGCGCTCGCAATCCACTTTGCAATACATCCAGAAATCCAACGGCCCATTGATCTTTCCAACCAAAAGAACTCTTGATTCCCTGCGCAATCAACCGCAAGTCGCCGAACGCGCAGGCAGCCCCACCTTGTCCGGCGAGTTTGGCCATGCGCATGCGCTACTTTTGGATCAAGTGGCGAAGGTTGTTGCCTCATGCCATCAGGAAAATACCATTAGATCCACTCACTGCTGGCAGAGATCTCCGTTTGCTTCCAACGCAGAAGTCTCCCTTCTCCCAGGTCTGTCCAGAAGCTTCCGGTGTATACCCCGTTGAACAGCTTCAGTCCCGTCTGCATACACTTCGAACGCACTTCCAACCGCGCCCGGTGGCCTCCTTTTGCAAGGCTCGCATGCCGGGCCACTTTTGCCCATCAGCAACGCAGCTGCCGTCCGAACGGAGAGAACCAATGCCAGTGACGCCGTCGTACCCCGGTGTTTACATAGAGGAGCTTCCCAGCGGGGTCCACACCATCACCGGCGTGGCCACCTCCATTGCCGCCTTTGCCGGCTGGGCGCCCCAGGGACCCACCGCACAAGCCACCCTGGTGCTCAGCTGGTCAGATTACCAGCGGCAGTTTGGCGGTCTTGACCCGCGCAGCCTGCTGAGCTACTCCGTCAATCAGTTCTTCCTCAACGGTGGTCAGCAGGCGTATATCGTGCGGCTGACCGACACGGCCACTGCTCAAATCGCTTCGGTCCAGATCGGCGCCGCGCCGAAAGAGCTCATCGTCAGTGCCGTCAACCCAGGTGACTGGGCTAATAACTACCAGATCGCCATCAAAAATTCAGCCGCATCCCCGGGCCGCTTCCAGCTTCAGGTCATCTACGCCCCCAGCGGCGCGACCCCTGCGATTGTCGAGTCTTTCAACAATCTCAGCATCACCACACCTGACGCTCAGGGCCGCTATGTAGTCGATATCCTTCTCGGCGGTTCCAACTTCATTACCGCGTCCGTACCAGCGGGCATCACCGGGCCACCCGCTGACATCACAGTCAGCCTCAACAACTCGACTACTGGCAGCCCTGGCACCGTTCTTGCCCCAAACGCAGTCGGCTTCGAAACCGCCCTGCAGGCCGGGGGGGGCACAGGCGGCGTCAACCAGCTTGCAACCATCGACCTGTTCAACATCCTCTGCGTACCTGGCGAAGTGAACAGTCTGGTACTCGGGCAACTCGATGCCTTCTGCAAAGCTCATCGAGCCATCCTGATTGCCGATGCTGACCCAAACTTCACCGACTTCCACCACTTCACCAGCGGGCCCGGCTTTCACGGTGACAACTCCGCCTTCTATTTCCCCTGGCTGCAGGCACCTGACCCGCTTGCGGGCAATGTCATCCGAAATTATCCTCCCTGCGGCTTCGTCGCCGGCCAATATGCCTCTACCGATGCCGGCCGCGGCGTCTGGAAGGCACCCGCCGGCACGGAGACCGCCCTCGTCGGCGTCAGCGGCGTCGCGGTCCCGCTCACTGATCAGCAGAACGGCTTCCTCAACCCAGTGGCGGTCAACTGCATACGCACCTTCAGCGCATACGGCACTGTCGTCTGGGGCGCCCGCACTACCGGCGGCAACGACGAAGCCGGCTCACAGTGGAAATACGTCCCCATTCGCCGTCTCGCGCTCTTTCTCGAAACCAGCCTCTACCGCGGCACACAGTGGGTCGTCTTCGAGCCGAATGACGCACCTCTCTGGTCCCAGATCCGGCTCAACCTGGGCGCTTTCATGCAGACTCTCTTTATCAAGGGCGCCTTCCAGGGCTCTTCGCCCCAGCAGGCCTACTTCGTCAAGTGCGATAGCGAAACCACCACGCCCACTGACCAGGACAACGGCATCGTCAACATCCTCGTCGGCTTCGCCCCCCTCAAGCCCGCCGAATTCGTCATCATCCAGATTCAGCAAATCGCTGGCCAGACCGTACTGTAAGGAGCCGCTCCAATGCCACAGTTCACCGCGAATCCAACACGCTTCGATCCCTACAGAAACTTCATCTTCCGGGTGAAGTGGGATGGCAAATACGTGGCCGGCGTCTCCAAAGTCAGCGGGCTCAAACGCACCACTGAAGTCGTCAAGCACCGTGTCGGCGGCGACCCCAGCAGTAGCCGCAAGATGCCAGGCCGCACCGAGTACGACGCCATCACACTCGAGCGCGGCGTCACTCACGACATCTCCTTCGAGCAGTGGGCCAGCAAGGTCTGGAACTTCGGTGCCGGACTCGGTTCGGAGGTCTCGCTCAAAGACTTCCGCAAGGACATTCTCATCGAGTTTTACAACGAAGCCGGCCAACTCGCGATCGCCTACAAGGTTTACCGCTGCTGGGTCTCCGAGTACCAAGCCATGCCAGACCTCGACTCCAATGCAAATGCCGTCGCCATTCAGCACATCAAGCTCGAAAACGAAGGCTGGGAGCGCGACACCACCGTCACCGAACCCACCGAGCCCAGCTTCACGGTTCCGGCTGCCTGATTGCGAATCCCATGCTTATTCCTTCCAACTCGGAATTGATCAGCGTGTGGGAGCGCGGCGCCCGCGAGCATCCAATCGACCGTGCCCTCACATTGCTTTCTGCCTGCTCCGGACAAACTCGCGAAGATCTCGCTCGTCTCAGTATCGGTGCACGCGACGCCCGCCTGCTTCAAGCCTATGAGCATATTTTCGGCCCTGATCTGGCTGCCTTTGCCCAGTGCCCCGCCTGCCAGGAGCCGATGGAGTACAAACTTTCCGCCGACGAAATGTTGGCCTCAATGGCACCCGGAGATGCATCGGCACTCACCTTCCAGGACGGCGATCTCAACCTCCGCCTCCGCCTGCCGAACAGCCTTGACCTCCGTGCCGCCAGCGCTGATCCGGAACTTGCAACCAAACTGCTGGCCCAGCGCTGCATCGTCGAAGCCACTGCCGGTCAACAAACAATCCCCCACGCGGGACTGCCCGCACGCATTTCAGAGGCCATCTCCTCTGCGGTAGCCGCCGCCGACCCTGGCGCCGAAATCCTGATCAATCTCAGCTGCGCTGTCTGCTCGCATGCGTGGCAGGTCACCTTTGATATCGAGCGCTTCCTCTGGGCGCGGATCTCCGCGCTCGCCCGGCGATTCCTGCGCGACGTCCACGCTCTCGCCTTGGCATACGGCTGGAGCGAATCCGACATCCTCGCCCTTACCGCCGTGCGCCGCCAATACTATCTGGAGATGGCATGGCCGACTTCCTGAGTCGCCTGGCAGCCCGTGCACTTGGTGCCACTCCCGTCGCCGAGCCGCTCCTCCCTGCGCGCTTCAGCCCGGCAGCAGAGCACGTCTCCGTCTCATCCTTCCAATCCGCCGTCCAATCCTTCCCGGACGTTGACCACACACCTCATCCCACGCAGCCAAGCCTCGCCCGCTCTTATCCCCTGCACCACTTTGCCGCCCCTGCCATGCCGCTCTTCATCCAGCCCCACGCGGATATCGACTTCCGAAACATGAGACCTGATGCCACCCCAGCCCCTATCCTCCCGCATCACGCGGCGGAGAACGCATGCGAAGACGACACTTCGCCCGACTCACAAAGCAAGGCCCCCACCCTCCCTGGGCAAGCTGCCTTCGCCGAGCCCAGGCCCGCGCGGCACTTGCCATTCCTCTCTCCGCCACTCCGCGCCGGCGAGCAATCTGGTCCTTCTACGCGCTCGCCCCTCAAGCCAGCCGTTCCCACGGTCCGCGTCACCATCGGCTTGATCGAAGTCCGCGCCGAAATCGCAGCACCCGCCCCGGCACGCTCCGCAGCCCGCACTCGGCCCGCACACGTCTCTCTCGAGCAGTTCCTCCGGCAGTCCGGCGGCGACACGCGATGAGCAACTATCTTGCCATCGCCACGGCCACCGCCGCGCTCCAGCAAATTCTCCTGACACCCGTGAGCAACGCGGTCGCTGGTGCCACAGTCGGCTTCAGCCGGCCAGACCCCGGCAGTTCCATAACACCGCTCGTCAACATCTTTCTCTACCAGATCACGCCGAACACTGCGTACCGAAACGCCGATCTGCCGCTGAGGCGCGCAGACGGTTCACTCTCGCAACGCCCAACCGCCGCCTTCGATCTGCACTACATCTTCACCTTCCATGGCGACGACACCCGCCTTGAATCGCAGCGACTTCTCGGCGCCGTCGCCATCGCCCTTCACGCACAGCCGCTGCTTTCCGCAGACAACATCAACAAAGCCGCCATCACCTTTGGTTTTCTCGCCGGCTCCGGACTCGACAGCCAGCTTGAGCGCATACGCTTCACGCCCACCGGCCTTTCCCTCGAAGAGTTCTCTAAATTGTGGTCCGTCTTCTTCCAGGTCGAATATTGTCTCTCTGCCACCTACCAGGCCTCGCTGGTGCTCATCGAAACCGACGACACACCCATCCCGGCGCCGCCCGTCCTGCAGCGCAACTTGTACGTCCTGCCCTTCGAGTCCCCCACCGTCGCTCAAGTGATCGCAAAGGACGGTAATCCCATCACCTCAGCCTCCACCCTGCTGGTCCAGGGCACGCACCTGCGCAGCCCCAACAGCTTCATCCTCATCGAAGACCAGGAATTCACCCCGGCCGCCTCCACCGACGCCCAACTCACACTGCCGCTCTCGACATCCCTCCACGCCGGCGTCAAGAGCCTGCTAGTACTGCAGAAACTCGACATGGGCACACCCGCTGTGACCCACCGCGGCTTCCAGTCCAACGTTGCCTCGTTCGTACTCTGCCCCACGGTCTCGAACGCAACCGCCGTCGCCGTCTCCTCAGGCACAGACGTCACGGTCAAGCTCGTTCCCAACATCGGCATCGGCCAGCGGATCGTTCTCCTGCTGAACAACGTCACGGCAACGCCGCCGACGGCATTCGCCTCCGGGAGCGTGGTCTCCGCCGCCGACGCAAGCTCCATCCTTGTCAACATCGCCCACGTCCCGGCAGGGGTTTACCTCCTCCGCGTACAGGTCGACGGTGCCGAAAGCCAGCTCGCCTTCAATTCCGTCACACACACCTTCCAAGGCCCCACGGTGACCATGCCATGAGCCCGCATGTCATCACCGAAGATATCCTCGAGCCGGAAGCCATGAACGCCGACAACATCGCCGGCGATACCATTCCGCCCAGCGAGACCTGGTACGAAGCTAACCAGCGTTACCTCGCAGCCGCCCTTTCCGCCCTGCGCGCCCGACTCGAAGCAGCCCTCCACACCCCATCCTCTCCCACAGCAGAAACCACCTCGGCGCAGGCCGAAGAAGCCCTCCTCGACCCTGCCGCCTGGTCCTTCTCCCAACCTCCAGCCCTCGAACAGCTGTGCTCAGCCTTTGAACTCTCCGCTTTCGAGCGCGGCATACTGTTGCTCGCCGCCGGCGCTGAGATGGACTCGCGTCTCGCCGCTCTCTTCGCCTCCGCCGACAGCAGCCGCCGCCCTCTGCCCACCCTCAGCCTTGCCCTCACCCTTCTTCCCGCAGTTCACTGGAGCGCCCTGTCGCCCTCGCGTGCCCTGCGCCGCTGGCAGCTCATCCATCTTCTGCCGGCCGACACCTTGATCGCCAGCGCCTTCCGCCCTGACGAGCGCATTCTCCATTTCCTCGCAGGCGTCTCCGGCGTCGATGAGCGCCTCCACCACCTCCTGCGCCCCATTGCAACCCCCGACCCGGTGCCGCTTTCCTACACCGACATCGCCGCCAGGGTCGTGGCCGTCTGGACTCACGCCGCCCGCTACCAGGCCTCATCCTCCGGCGCTCCGCAACTGCCACTCATCGAACTCTGCGGCCCGATCCCGGAAGCCAACCGGGCCGTTGCCGCAGCGGCAGCAGACGCCCTCAACCTGCGCCTCTATGCGCTTTCACCCTCCTATCTGCCATCCACCTCCGGCAACGAAACCGGCCTGCTCATGCGCCTGCTCGAGCGCGAAGCCATCCTCAGCGGCCTGGCCCTGCTGCTCGAATCCGACGTGCTGCCCGCCGCCGCCGAAGCCCCCTCCGGGGCGGCAATCGAAAGCCTGCTCGAATCGCTCACCACGCCGCTCTTCCTCTCAGCCCGCCAGCCACGCCCCACGCTCACCCGCTCGCGCGCCGTTTTTTATACCACCAGTCCGACCCGCGCAGAACAGACCACACTCTGGCGGTCCGCGCTGAAGTCCGCCCCAGCCGGCCCCCAAACTGGCTCGCAGGAAATCTCCGCCGCGATCGACACCCTGGTCGGCCAATTCAACCTCGCTCCCACGGCTATCCGTTCTGCCGCCGAGCATGCCTATGCGGCCTTTCCTCACGGTGCTCCTTCACCCGTCAGCCTGGCGACCGGCCTTTGGGATGCTTGCCGCATCGAGGCCCGCCCGCGCCTCGAAGGCCTCGCCCAGCGCATCGAGCCCGCCGCCACCTGGGACGACCTGGTGCTGCCGGCCCGAGAACGCGACCAGCTGCAACATCTCGCGCTTCACGTCCGCCACCGCACCCGCGTCTACGACGATTGGGGATTCGCCGGACGCAGCGCACGCGGCCTCGGCATCAGCGCCCTCTTCGCCGGTCCCAGCGGTACCGGCAAAACCACCGCCGCCGAAGTCCTTGCACTCGAACTCCGCCTCGACCTTGTCCGCATCGACCTCAGCCAGGTCATCAGCAAGTACATCGGGGAAACCGAAAAGAACCTCGGCCGTATCTTCGACGCCGCCGAGCAGGGTGCCGTCGTCCTGCTCTTCGACGAGGCAGACGCTCTGTTTGGCAAGCGAACCGAAATCAAAGACAGCCACGATCGCTATGCCAACATTGAGGTCAGCTACCTGCTCCAGCGCATGGAGGCCTACCGCGGCCTCGCGATCCTTACCACCAACCGCAGGTCCGCGCTCGACCAGGCATTTCTACGCCGCCTACGCTTCGTCGTCGAGTTTCCGTTCCCGGACGCAGCCCAGCGCGCCGAAATCTGGCGTCGCGTCTTTCCAGCGCGCACGCCACTGAAGGACCTCAACTTCGAAAAACTCGCGCGCCTCCGCGTTGCCGGCGGCAACATCCACAACATCGCCATGGCCGCGGCTTTTCTCGCCGCCGATGCAGCAGAACCGGTCCGCATGGAACACCTGCTCAGCGCGGCCCGCACTGAATTCGCCAAGCTCGAAATACCGCTCAACGACACGGAGGTCGCAGGATGGATCTAATCGATTTAACATCGGCCAATCGGCCGGCACCCTCCGCTGACATCGAGCTGCACATTGCAGAGCTCGTCCTGCAGGGCTTCTCTGCCGCCACGTGTGAACGCATCGCAGCCTCGCTTAGCCACGAGCTCTCTCGCCTGATTTCCGCAGGTGGGCACGCAAGCCTGCCCGCAGAATCCTTTCACATTGACCGCCTCGACGCCGGCACCCTCCACCTCGACCCCAGCGCCCGACCCAGCCACATCGGTCAGCAGGTCGCTCGCAGCGCCTTCCGCCAGATTTCCAGCACCACCCCGCAGAATCCTTACACCGGTGACGGAGGTGCAACCCATGTTTAATCTCGCGCCGCGCCTGCAGAAGGGTGCCATCCTCACGTTTGACCCGAACACCGGCGTCAAGCTAGGCACCATCCTGCTGCAGTACAACCCCGACTCGCTCACCCGCTCGCTCAAGCCGCAGACCGTCGGCGACGAGCCCGATCGCACCGAAGTCCTTCGTCTCAAAGGGCCCCCCATCGAAACCCTCAAGTGCGATCTCGAAATCGATGCCACGGACCAGCTCGCGCTCGCCGATCCAACCGCCACCAGCCTTGGCATCCAGCCGCAGCTCGCACTTCTCGAACTGCTGCTCTATCCCTCCAGCACCGTGCTCACCATCAACGAGGTCCTCTCGCTGCTCGGCACCATCGAGATTCTGCCTATGCAAACCGCGCTCACTGTTTTTGCGTGGAGCAAGAGTCGCGTCACCCCTGTCCGCATCACCGATCTCTCCATCACGGAAGACGCTTTCGACGTCAATCTCAACCCCATCCGCGCCAAGGTCTCGCTCGGCATGCGCGTTCTTAACGTAAATGACGTCGGCTTCCTCACCCCCGCCGGCGCCATATACATGATCTACCAGACCACCAAGGAAGCTCTCGCGCAGCGTGCGTGAGGGAGACTGGATCGCCCGATGGACGCCTCACTTGCCGCTCTCATCCAGTCCGCCGCCGGTACCGGTGCCCCAACTAACTCCAGCAGCCGCTACTACGGTGCTGCCACCAGGATCTACATACCCCCTAGTGGCGCACCGGTCGTCTGCCTCGCCCGCCGCATCCTCCCGCAGCCTTCGGTTTATGTCTCCGTGCAGAACTATCTTGTCGTCGAAAACGATCGCATCGACAACCTCTCAGCCCGCTTCCTCGGCGATCCGCTGCTCTTCTGGATGATTTGCGACGCCAACACCGCCACTGACCCCGACGAGCTCACCTCCCAGAAGGGCCGATCCGTCGCGGTCCCGCTCGCCTCCGCTCTTCCTGCCGGAGCCCGCAATGGCTAGCCCGCTTTATCTCACGCTGCTCGCCGGGCCGGTCGTCGCCGTGCCCGTGCCAAAGCCTGTCATTGACGCGCTCACCTCGGTCGAAGTTACTGAGAGCGCAACCGGCCGCAGCGGTTTCCAACTCACCTTCACGCTTGGCAACAACTCCATGCTCCAGACTCTCTTTCTTCTTTCCGCCCAGGTCCCGATCCCGGTGCTTCGCGTTGTCCTCGTCGCCACCTTTGCCGGTCTGCCCCAGGTCATTATGGATGGCGTCATCCAGCACCATGAGGTCATCCCTGACGCCGCGACAGGCTCAGCCAAGCTCGTCGTCAGTGGGCAGGACCTGTCCGCACTCATGGACCTCGTCGAATTCAACGGCCTGCCCTTTCCCGGCATGAGCGCCGATCTCCGCGTGCTCACCATCCTCGCCAAGTACGCTGCCTTCGGCATCGTGCCGGAGGTCATTCCGGTTCCAGTTCCTGACATCCCCGTTCCCATCCAGCGGATCCCGCGCCAGGACGGCACAGACCTCGCTTACATCCAGCAGCTCGCCCGCGAAGTCGGTTATGTCTTCTACGTCGCGCCCGGCCCGTTGCCCGGCATCAGCCAGGCCTATTGGGGCCCGCAGGTCCGCATCGGCATCCCGCAGCCCGCACTCAACGTCAACCTAGACGCCTGGACCAACGTCGAGAGTCTTAACTTCCGCTTCCAGCCCCAAAACTCCGAAGCGCCAATCGTCTGGATTCAGGACCAATTCAGCGGCACCACTTTGCCGCTGCTTATTCCACCGGTCACACCGTTTAACCCGCCCCTTGGTCTTGACGTCCCTATTCCGCAGAAGTTTCCGCAACTCAAAGACACAGCCAAGCTCAGCCCCGGCCTCGCCATCATGCGCGGCTTCGCCCGTGCCGTCCAGAGCGCTGACGTGGTCTCAGGCGACGGCTCGCTCGACGTCCTCCGTTACGGTCAACCTCTTCGTGCCCGCAGCCTTGTAGGCGTTCGCGGTGCCGGCCCCGCCTTCGATGGCATGCACTTCGTCGACAGCGCCACTCACAAAATCAAACCCGGAGAGTACAAGCAGAGCTTCGTGCTCAAACGCAACGCGCTTATCTCCAACCTCCCTCTCGTCCCCACCCTGCCGTTCTAACCAGTACCTCAAGGTCCAGGACTCCGCACAATGGCAACGTACTACGGTAAATTCCGCGGAACGGTCATCGAAAACATTGACCCCCTTCAAATCGGCCGCCTCCTCGTCCAGGTGCCGGATGTTGCCGGCGTATTGCCTTCCTCCTGGGCCATGCCCTGCCTGCCGTTCTGCGGCATCCAGTCCGGCTTTTATGTCTACCCGGAGATAGGCAGCAACGTCTGGGTAGAGTTCGAGCAAGGCGACGTTGACTACCCCATCTGGGTCGGCTGTTACTGGCCCACCGCAGCCCAGGTGCCCGCCCTAGCCCTCGCCGCGCCTCCCGGCATCCAGCAGGTCGTCATCCAGACCACCGAACAGAACACCTTTATCGTCAGTGACGTGCCCGGGCCAACAGGCGGCATCCTGCTGAAAACCTCGGCTGGTGCTTTTATCTCCGTGTCCGACGTCGGGATCGTCATCAATAACGGCCAGGGTGCCACCATCGCCATGACCGGCCCCGCCATCACTATCAACGAGGGCGCATTGGAGGTTATCTAATATGCCTGGCTTCCTCATGGAACAAGGTGCCACCGTCCTCTGCGTCCACGGCGGTCAGGCCATGCCTGCGGTTCCCAATCCACGCCTTACGCTCAGTGGCGCACCCTCCGCCGTCACCTCTTCGCCTTGGATCGTCGCCGGCTGCCCTGGAGTTCCCCCCGCCTTCATCCCACCCTGCGTCACCGCGCAATGGCTAGTGGGCACCGTCAGGGTCACCTCCAGCGGCCAGCCACTCGTCGTCACGAGCGGCGTCGCCATCAGCATACCGCCCGGCACGCCCCTGCTTCCTCTCGTCGCCCAAACCCGCGTCACCGCAATCTGAGAAGCGCCATGAACATCAGCTACCCCTACACCTTCGACGCAACCGGCCACACAGCCCAGACTGACGTGCTCACGCACATCCGCCACATGATCGAGCAGGTCCTATTCACCTCACCCGGCGAACGCGTCAATCGCCCCACCTTCGGCAGCGGCACCGCCCAGCTCGTCTTCGCACCCAACAGTGACGTGCTCGCCGCCGCCCAGCAGCAGCTCATCCAGGCCGGTCTCCAGCAGTGGCTGTCGGACGTCATCCGCGTTCAGTCCGTTGACGTCACCGCCATCGACGCCACCCTCACTGTCACTGTCGTTTACATCGTCATCCAGGCTCAGGAACTGCAAACCCAACAGTTCATCTACGGAGGGGCGCAGGCATGATCTACTTCTGCTCCGCAACAAACCGTCGCGCCCTTGTGTTGGCCAACCCCGCCCTCAACGGCATCGACTTCCTCGAAGTTGTTGGGCCCACCGGCTGCGGCAAACAGCTCGCCCTCACTCTGCTCAAGGATGCCCGCGCCCTCACGCTCACTCGAGACAACTTCACCCTAATCGGTGGCACGCCCGTCCAAGTCCTTTCCGTCACACCCGCCACGCTGGACCACCCCTTCGTCCTCACACTCCACCTCGCGGGACCGGGCGACTTCTCCCCTTACACCCTCGCCCTCGTGGCCGGCCTCGGCATCTCTGACCCGCTCGATGGCTTTGACCCGCAGCTTTCCACCGTTGCGCTCTCTTTCAAGGCCGGCTGCCCTACCCCTGCCGACTGCCTCGCAGATACCTGTTGCCCCGCGCCTGTGCGCACCCCGCCTGACATCAATTACCTCGCCAAAGACTTCGGCGGATTCCGTCAGTCCATGCTCGACCGTATCTCCGTTCTCGTCCCCACCTGGACCGAGACCCACGCCGCGGACCTCGGCGTCGCCGTGGTCGAAACCCTCGCCTACGCCGCCGACCACCTTAGCTATCAGCAGGACTCCGTCAGCACCGAAGCCTACATCGGCACCGCCCGCAGCCGCATCTCGCTTCGCCGCCACACCAAACTCGTCGACTACACCGTCGGCGAAGGCTGCAACGCTCGCACCTTTGTCCTGCTCAACCTCGCCTCCGGTATGGACAACATATTCGTCCCCGCCGGCACTACCTTCCACATTCACCAGCCCGGAATTCCTGCCTCTGTCCGCGCAACGGACATCCTGGCCCTCAAACTCACCTCCAGCGCACACCCGATCTTCGCTAGCATGGCCGACTCCACGCTTTTCGCCGAACAGAACAGCATGGAGTTTTACACCTGGAGTGACACCAACTGCTGCTTGCCCGCAGGCATCACCGAAGCCACGCTCCTCGGCCACAAGAACTCCCTCCAGCCCGGGACCATCCTCCTTTTTGAAGAAGTCCTCGGTCCAGACACCGGCGACGCCGCAGATGCCAACCCCGCCAACCGCTGCGCTGTTTGCCTTATCTCCGTCTCCACCACGGACTACCAGGGCCGCCCACTCATCGATCCACTCACCGGTCAGCCCGTCACCTATATCACTTGGGCTCAAGCCGATGCTCTTCCGTTCCCCCTCTGCGTGTCGGCCACCACTGACATCACCCACGGCGCAGTCCCCGTTTATGGTGTCACAGTCGCCCGCGGCAACGTTGTTGCAGCCGACCACGGCACCACCATCACCAACGAGGCCCTCCCATCCGTCCCCGCCGCCTCGCCTGCACCACCCAAAGCCAGCGGCTGCACCTGCGGCACCCGCAGCGTTTTAAGAGCTCCCGTCCCCAGATACCATCCGGAACTGGCCAGTGCACCTATCACCTCCTGTCCGAAGTTCGAAGGCTTTTTTCATCAAAATAAGGGTTCTTCCTCAGCGTCTGCTTTCTTAGCCCCAGACCCCAAACAAGCCAACCCACAAATTGGCCTCCGCAGCAGCGACGGCACCTCCTGGACCCCACTCGCCGACCTTCTCTCCAGCTCCGACACAGACCCGGTTTTCACCATTGAGGTTGAGCGCGATGGCACCGCCTTCCTCCGTTTCGGGGACAGCCAGTACGGCCAGGCTCCGGCTACCGGCGTCGACTTCACCGCCACCTACCGCGTCGGCAACGGTGCCGTCGGCAACATCGGCCGTGACACCCTCGGCCACCTCATCATCGGCCCGCAGTTCCCGTCGCCACCCGGCACCATCGTCTCCGTCCGCAATCCGCTCCCAGCCTCCGGCGGCGTTGACCCCGAAGGCATGAACCACATCGTCCAGTGCGCCCCTTTCAGCTACTCCACCCAGCTCCGCTGCGTCACCGAAGACGATTATGGCGCCTCCGTCTCCGCATTTCCTGGCATCCGCAAGGCCCGCGGCACGCTCCGCTGGACTGGCAGCTGGTACACGGCATTCGTTTCGGTCGATCCCGTCGCCACTATCACTACCACGCTCGTCACGGAAGCCAGGTCCAGCCTCAACCTCCTCCGCATGATGGGAACCGACCTGAGTGTCGAGGCTGCAAAACTCGTCGGCCTCCGCCTCGTCATGGAGATCTGCGTCCTCCCCGACCACTTTCAGGGCGACGTCTTCGAGGCCCTCATGAAAGTCTTTATCGCCGGCGACCGCTGCAACGGCCAGCCCGGGCTTCTGAACTCCGCCAACTTCACCTTCGGCGAAACCGTGTACGCCAGCCCGTTCATCGCCGCCGCCCAGGCCGTTGAGGGCGTACGCGCCGCCACCCTTACCTCCTTCGCCCGCCTGGACGCCCCCATCGGTTCCCCGGACGGCCTCGCGACCGGATCGCTCACCATGGGCCGCCTCGAAATACCGCTCTGCGACAACGACCCCAATCACCTCGACCGCGGCACATTCGTGCTCCACATGGACGGTGGAAAATGACCAGCGCCTGCAACCTCCCTGAAGATGTTCTGTGCGGCTGCTGCGACGGCCTTACTCAGCAAACCCCGCAGCACATCACCAACCGGTTATCACTTTCCGCGGTCAGCTACCGCACCGGCACCTACTCCACCTTCCTTGGCAGCATGCTGGCCGCGCTGTCCGATCCCGACCTGCCCGCGCTCTCCCGCCTCCGCACCCGTGACAGCTCCGATTTCACCATCGCGCTCATCGACGCCTGGGCCGTCACCCTCGATGTCCTTACTTTCTACCAGGAGCGTTTCGTCAACGAAGCCTTCCTCCGCACTGCCATCGATCAGCGCTCCGTCTTCGAGCTGGCCCGCCTCGTCGGTTACGTCCCGTCGCCGGGAGTGTCAGCCTCCGCCTTGCTTGCCTTCACTCTCTTCAGCGCCACCGGTTCGCCAGACAATGTGCTGATCCGCGCCGGCACCCGCGTCCAGAGCATTCCCGGCCCCGACCAGAAGCCGCAGGTCTTTGAAACCTCCTCCGATCTCACCGCGGTCATAGCGCTCAACTCCATTCCCGCCCAGACCCATCTCCCCTGGCACCTCAACCCCGGCGACACCTCCACCTGGATCACAGGCGCTGCCAACAACATCAGCGTCGGCGACGCTCTACTCTTCATCGCCAGCTCGTCCGGCCAACCCGCCCTGACCGGCCCCGCAGACCTCCGCTACGTCTCCCGCGTCAACATCGACCCCAGCTCCGGCAACACGCATATCTGGTGGAACTCCGCCGTCACCGACACCGCTAAAACCTCCACCGCCGACATCGCCCTCTATATCTTCCGCAAAAAAGCCGCACTCTTCGGTGCTAACGCGATTGACCCCAACCTCCTTCCTCCGGACACCTTGAAAAAAATCGCCGGCCACCCCGTAAGCATCTCGGCCTTAGAGTTCCTGCCGGCCATCGGCTTCAAGGGCAGAAGCAACGCCGTCTTTCCGTTTCAAATCCTGGCCAAGACAGGCATCACTGCGATCACTCCCGGGATCGCCCCCCTTGAAGACGTCCCACCCCCCGACTGGTCCTTCATCGCCGATGCTGATGATGTCGTCTACCTCGACTCCTCCATTAAGGGCCTGAACCCCTCCGGCACTCTGCCCAACCAGCTCCAGTTTCTCGCCCTGACGATCCCCGGCAGCGCCGCCATCTTCTCTGTTATCTCCGCATCCGAGAGCAATCCCAACCGCTACGCCCTCAGCGCCAAAACCTCCAAACTGACACTCGCACCCACCTTCGCAACCGCTTCCGGTTCTTCCGCTTCCAGCCTGACAAACTTCATCGCCAACACCCGCAGCACCACCGCTTACGCCAGCAGCGACCTCCTCATACCCGCCACGCTGCCCCGCACGGACTGGGGCGCGGCCGGTGCATTCCGCCTCGCGCCGGGCATGATCGTGCCCGTCCATGGCACTTCCCTCGCAGTCGTCGGAGGCCAGAGCATCACTGCGCAGCAACCCATCGGCATCTCTGGCAAGAAGGTCCGCCTCCAGGTCATCGACGCCAGCGGTGCCCGCTTCAGTCCGGCCGCTTCCTCCGCCAACCTGAACGTCTCCTCCAACCAGATCTTTCTTACCGACGCCTTTCCACCCACCATCGATCCGGCCGGAATTCTCCTCTGGCCGGTGTCGACGGTCTCCGGCGTTGCCGGAACACTCGCCGCCCCCGCCGCGAGCCTCACCCTTCTCCCCGCAGATATGAACGACCCACTGGCCACCGAGGCCGCTCTCGTCACCGTCGTCGCCGTCGCCGGCGACAACACCACGCTGACTCTTGGGTCCGCCCTTTCCGGCATGTACGACGCCACCACTGTTACCGTAAACGCCAACGCGGTCGAGTCCACCCACGGCGAAACCGTTCACGAAATCCTGGGCAACGGCAACGGCACCAACAGCGCCCTCCAGTTCACCCTCAAGCAGACACCCATCACCTACGTCACTGCCGCCAAAGGCAATGGCACGCAGTCCACACTACAGGTCTGGGTCAACAACCTCCAGTGGCACGAGGACCCCAGCATCCTCGCGGCCGGGCCCGCCGACCGCGTCTTCACCAGCCGGGTCAGCCCCGGCGCCAGCCGCACCGTCCAATTCGGCGACGGCATCAAGGGTGCCCGCACACCCACCGGCCAGATGAACATTCGCGCCGCCTACCGCAAGGGCATCGGCAGCGCCGGCATGGTTGACTCGGGGCAGCTTTCCCAGCCGCTCGACCGCCCACAGGGCGTCAAATCCGTCGTCAATCCCAGCCCCGCGTCAGGCGCAGCCGACCCCGCTACCCCAGACGACTGCCGCCAGAGCGCTCCGCTCCCCACTCTCACCATCGGACGTATCGTCTCGCTTGAGGACTACCAAAACTTCGCCATAAACTTCGCCGGCATCGCTAAAGCCCTTGCCACCTGGACATGGTTCGGTGTGCGCCGCGGTGTGCTACTTACAGTCGCCGGTGCCAACGGGGCCGTACTCCGTGGCGATGACCCTGTTGTGCTCAAACTCATCGCCGCGATCAAAGCGGGCGGCAACCCTTTCATCCCGCTCCAGGTTGTGCCGTTCGTCCCCGTTCTCTTCCGCGTCGGCGCCTCCATCAAAGTCGACTCCTTTGACTACGACTCCGGCCAGATCCTCGCTCAGGTCTGGTCCAAACTGCAGGCCGCCTTTGCTTTTCCCCAGCGCCGGCTTGCAGAACAGGTCATCGCCAGCGAAATCATCGAACTCATTCAAAACACTCCCGGCGTCATCGCAACCCAGCTCTCCGCCCTGCATCACAGTGCAGAATCCGCCCCCGGAGTGCCGCCGGCCATCCTCTGCGCTTCGGGTCCGCTCCCCCCGCTCGGCGCGCAGATGCTGCTGTTGGACCCCGCCTCCCGAGGCACGATCGGGGCCCGGTCATGAGCCTCAACACCGCACAGCTCTTCGCCCTCCTGCCGGCCGTCTATCGCAATCGCGATGGCGACATCGACGACCCGCTCGCGTCTCTCTACGCTGTTCTCGCTGCCCAGCTCGGCATCGTCGAAGACAACATACAGCAGCTCTACGACGACCAGTTCATTGAGACCTGCGCGCCCTGGGTCATCCCCTACCTTGGCGACCTTATCGGCTACAACTCGATCTACGAAATCGCCGCGACCTCCGACAGCCGCGCCGAAGTCGCCAACACCATCGGCTACCGCCGCCGCAAAGGCACCCTCCTCGCCCTCGAGCAGGTCTGCAGCGACGTTTCCGGCCGCCCAACTGTAGCTGTCGAAGAGTTTCGCCGCCTGATCACTACAGAATCCATGCGGCTGGTCCGTCCTCACCATGCCTCCCAACTCGACCTGCGCCGCACCTCCGCCCTTGACCGCCTGAATTCCGCCTTCGACCCCGCAAGCCGGACCATCGATGTCCGCCGCATCGCCCCGCGTCTGCGCATCGCACCCAGTCCCGACCCCGCCCCGCTCGACATCAGCCTCCATGGCTCCGGCCGATCCAACATCCCGGACATCGCCATTCACCTGTGGCGCCTCAAGAGTCGGCTCGTCATTCATGCACCCGCCCTGCACGTCGGTGACGGCCGTTACACCTTCAGCCCGCTCGGCGCGGAGATGCCCCTTTTCTCCCGGCCACCCGCCCGAGCTTCCTTCAGCGGGCTCACCACGCGCCTGAACGTTCCCGAACCCATCGACCGCATCGAATTTGCCCGCGGCCTGCGCGACCCCGATTCCCCGCAGTTCTATGGCCCACACGCCAGCCTCCAGCTCATCGCCGATGGCATCCCCGTTCCAGCCTCACAACTGGCTTGCGCCAACCTCTCTGATCGCGAGCCCGGCGCCTGGTGCACCGTTCCACCTGGCCGCATCGCCATCGACCCCGAGCTTGGCCGCATCGCCTTCGCCGCCGATCTCGCCCGCCCGCTGACCCTGCGACTGAACTACTGCTTTGGCTCGGCAGCAGAGATCGGCGGCGGCCCGTACGATCGCTCCGCCTCGCTCACCACCCTCCGGCCTGCTCATGCCTCCTTCTTTTCGCTGATTGGCACGTCTACACCCACGCTCGCCGCCGCGATAGTCGCCTGGAACACCCTCGTCGCCACGCAGCCTACATGCACCGGCATCATCGTACTGCCCGATTTCGAGCGGTTCAACCTCGACCTGACCGGAGCGGCCGCCATCCAGTTGCCCGCTGGCTCTAACCTCACCCTCGTCTCCGGCCAGCCTATTCCGTCAAGCGGTGTCTTCGACGTCATCTGGAACCGCTCCTGCGCCACGCTGACCGGCAACATCGACGTCGTCGCATCCGCCGCTCCCGTCGGCACCCCAAGCGATAGCCGCGCAGCCGGCCAGCTCCTGCTCAACGGGTTATGGCTCGTCGGCCAGATTTCCATCTCCGGCGGTGCCGCCACGGTTCAGATCGTCGACTCCACCCTAGTTCCTGGACTTGCCCTCACCCATGCCGGCGACCCTGTCTCCCCCGGCGAACCAAGCCTCATCATCACCGCAACGGAGTTAAGCCTCACCGTCCTCCGCTCCATCACCGGACCCATCGCGGCTCACGCGGGAGGCAGCGTTCGCGTGTGTGCCAGCATCGTCGACGCCACCTCGCCCTGCTGCGTCGCCTACGCGGCCCCTGATCTCGCCTCCGCCGGCGCCGACCTCCACATCGAAGACAGCACCATCATCGGCAAGGTGCACACCCGTACGTTCACGCTTGCCTCAAACACCCTCTTTCACGCCCGTCGTCCGCGCCGAGATCCCTGGCCCGCCGCCATCTGGGCCAGCCGCCGACAGACCGGCTGTGTTCGCTTCTGCTCACTTCCATTCGACTCCATCACCCCGCGTCGCTACCTCTGCCTTCCGCCCGACGCCGCCAGCGAAGCCGCACTGATCCCGACCTTTGTGACCCTGCGGTTCGGCGTGCCCGGCTACGCGCTCCTTAGCGGCGATGTGCCGCTCGCGGTCTGGCACGGCGCGGACAACGGTTCCCAGATCGGCGTGTATTACCAGATCCAGGAGACCGAGGCGACCCGTAACGTGCAGCTCCGCGCCCCGGAGTATCTGCCAGTCGCGCTTGAAAGCGGCATCTTTCTTCAGCCGTCCCATGCTCTCCCTCGTAAACGCCGGCCATCCACCATCGTCTACGGGCACATCATCCCGCCTCCGCAGTGTTGCGACCACGGGGATGACGACGGCCCCTCTCGCAACGGCATCGGCTCAGCTCTCATGTAAAAGCACCGCGGCGCGAACCGGACCTCCTCAACGAAACCCCAAAACTCTCAGCAAAGATCGGTCAGGTGCATTTATGAAAGGCGACTTCAGCCGCATCCGGTTTAATCCACGCAGGCAGTACACCGCTGTGCTTCAGCAGCAGGGCCGCGTTTCGCTCGACGCAGACAGCAACGAGCAGGCCGCCATCGACGACTATCTCAGTCGCCACGAGACCGTGGACGTCATCGGCGCGTTCGGCGCACCAGGGCACGATGCCGGCTTCGCGATCAGCGTCTCCGGCCGGGGAATCCTCATCGGCGCGGGCCGATACTACGTCCAGGGATTGGTCTGCGAAAACGGCGTGGACCCCTTGTCCTACCTGGGCCAGCCCTACCCCCCGATCGCCACTCCAGCGGACTCCACGCTCCTCGAGGAGCTAAGCCAGGCACGAGAGGACAGCCACATCCAAGTCTTTCTCCAGGTCTGGCAACGCCTGGTCACAGCGCTCGACGACCCGTGTCTGCGCGAGCCGGCGCTCGGCCAGACAGATACCACGGCCCGTCTCCAGACCGTGTGGCGCGTCGTCGCCAACCTCGTCGCGCCGCCAGCCGCTCCACCTCCTGGCGGAGTAACTCCCAACTTGCCAGGCCTCAGAAACCTAGCCGGACTGATCGAGGGAAACGTCAATAGAGTCCGCCTTGCGCCTCTCCCCTTTTTCCCTGTACCCACGTCCGGTGCCGCTCAAGAACCCGCAGCAAAAATAGATTGCTGCACCGCGATGTACGACGCTTCGACGTCCCTCACCAGCACTGGCACCATGAGCGCCACAACCGCCGCCGCCGGCTCCGACTGCTCTTGCGAACCCATTCCCTCCGCCGGCTACCAGGGAATCGAAAACCAGCTGTACCGCATCGAAATCCATCACGGCGGCAACGCCGCGACCGCCACCTTCAAGTGGTCCCGCGAAAACGCGTCCGTCGTCAGCTCCATCGTCAGCTTCGCCGGCAACACTATCGTCGTCGACTCACTCGGACCCGACGCCAACCTCGGCTTTCCAAAAAACGGCTGGGTCGAAATCAGCGACGACTCCGATCTCTTCGGTGAGATCCCCAACAGCCCCGGCCTGCTTTATCAGATCCGCGATACCGATCCGACCGTTCCCTCGGTCACCCTTGCCAACCCGGTCATCGGCATCGACGCCGGGCGTAACGCGCGCGTCCGCCGCTGGGACCAGGCCGGCCCCGCAGCCACCACCGCCGGCGTACACCTCTCGACGGCGGCTCACTTCGCCCTCGAAAACGGCATTCAGGTCAGCTTCCGCCCCGGCACCTACCAGTCGGGTGACTTTTGGACCATCCCCGCCCGTACCGCGTCCGGCCATCTTGATTGGCCACCCTGCGGCTCCGCTACGCCCGCCGAACTCTTCCAGCCCCCACAGTCCACCCTCATCTACAACGCCCCGCTGGCGTGCATCCACTGGGATCGGAAGCAACAAAAGGCGATCGTCGAAGACTGTCGGCGCTTCTTCCTTCCGCTCACTGAACTCAGCGCACCCAGCCTTTCCAAAGCTCTTCACGTCACCGCCACCAGCTGGTCGAACGACTCCATGATTACCGCCGATGTCTGGGTCGCCAAAGGCTTAACGATCACCCTTGACGGCGCACCCACGAGCCCCATCTCCAGTGGCAATTTCCTCGTTACCCTCGAAAGCATCTTCGACCCTTTTCCGCAGGGCAGCCTCCGCATAACTGGCTTCCACGACATGACCGCGCAGCGGCTTCCCTCCACCTACCTGCGCACCGTCTTTGAACTCGACTCCACCATCACCGTCCAGGGCCCTACCATCTCGTGGACCCTGCCCTACCTGAATGCCCCCGAATCTCAAATATTCACCATCAACCTCATCGATGCCGGCCTGGTCTTCGGCGGCCTGCTCGGCAGGTACGGCCGCGTCCGGGTACGTCTGCTCGGCAACACTATCTCCTCCGGCACTGGCAAGGGCCAGCTGTTTCTCGACGGCCGTTGCCTCGGCCAGCCCGCCGTCGCCGCCAACGGCCTCAGCTCCATCGAGCTCCAGCTACCCTCCGGCGCAGGAGAGCCGTCCAGCGACTTCGAATCCTGGTTCTATGTCGCGCCCACCTTGCTCATCGCCAGTGTCACCGTCGCCTTCCCAGCCCTTTTTGTAATCGGACCCAACGGTGTCCTCGAAGGTGTCGCCGATCGCCCTGTTGACGGTCCCACAGCCTCCGTCAATCCCTTTGCCACGGTCACCGTCAACTACCGCGCTCTTACCGACGCCGAGATCACGCTGACCCTGCTCGATAGCAACGGCCAGCCCTCGCAGTTAGGCAACATCGAATCCCCCGTCACCATCCACCCTGGCCAGATCTCCACCAACACAGCCGTCAGCATTACCAGGAGTACACCACAAACCAACGGCCAATTCGCCACCGAAACCATCACCGTGCATGCCAGCATCGTCACTGCCATCGGGTCCATCGCCGCCAGCCCCGTCACATTCACCCTTACTGGCGGATCCTTTCAGGTCATCAACTGAAGTTCGGAGAAATCATCCCATGCGCGCAGTCTGGTCTTTCTGGAGCAAGCCGTTTCACTTTGAAGGTGGCCACTCCTGGCAGAGTCCGCTGCACCACCTGCTGGCCTGGGGACTGTCCTTTCGCCTAGCGCGCAAGCAATTCCCTGAAACCATGCTGGTCACTGACACTCCGGGAAAGGCCTTGCTGGTTGATACGCTCGGCCTCCCCTTCACCCACGTCTCGACCGAGCTCGACGACTTTCGCCATTGCCGTCACAGCTGGTGGTCCCTCAGTAAAATCGTAGCCTACCGCGCCCAGACCGTCCCCTTCATTCACCTAGACACCGACGTCTTCCTCTGGAAACCCCTGCCTGCCGCGCTCCTCAGTGCCTCCGTCTTCGCGCAATGCCCTGAAGACCACCCGCCCATGGACACCACATGGACGCCCCTGCAGGTCGAAAGCGCCTTCGCGCAGCACGACCTCCCCATTCCTATCGAGTGGGAGTGGGTGCGCTCACGCTCACCCCACAGCTTCCGTGAAACCAGCTGCGGCATCCTCGGCGGCAATCGCGTCGACTTCCTCCAGTACTTCGCCAGCCTGTCGCTCGAACTCATGACCGGCGCCCAATACGCTCCGGCCTGGGCCAGCCTTCCAAACCTCGGCGGTTACATGATGATTCTCGAACAATTTCTGCTTGACGCCTGCTTCCAGTTCCATCGCTCGCATCCCCAATCACCCTTCCGCGGCATGTCCATGCGATACCTCTTCCCTTCTTTCGACGAAGCCTTTAACCACGAAGCTGCCGCCCGCGCAGGCTTCACCCACCTCCTCTGCGACGCCAAACGCGATCCCGCCATCTGCCGTCGCCTCGAACAACGCACCGAACAGGAAGACAGCAGCTTCTACCGGCACTGCCAGCAACTCAGCCGCCACGAGCCCTTCTCCCGCCCCGCCCTTTGACCGCGCCAGCAGGAGAGCCCGCAGATGTTCCCCGACTCTTCCGGAATTTCAGCAGCATCCCTTTCACTCCGCGGCCCGGGCCAGTTGGCCTGCATCTCGCCCTGCACTCGCTTCGCGCCCGTCAGTGCCGAAGCTGACGGGCGGGCGGCACGACGATCCACTTGAGCACGAAGCGGATCGACTCGCCAGACAGGTCAAACCCATGCCTGACCCTGGACTCTCCGGAGTGGCCTGCATACCGCAAGTGCGAACCCGGCCGGCAGCTACGCAGACGACCGCAGACACTTCCGTCTCGGTCGGCATCTTCGACGCTCCAAGCGTCGTGCGTCAGGCACTTCGCTCTGACGGGGAGCCGCTCACTCGTGATTTCTTCGATCCACGCTTCGATCGCCAGCTTACCGAGGTACGTGCCCATGCAAGCTCCGAGGCAGCGGCGTCTGCACGCGAAATCACCGCCCGTGATAACACCCTTGGCCTCGATATCTTCTTCGGGCAGAACTTCTACAGGCCACACAGCTCCGACCGGCAGACGTGGATCAACTTCTATCGCGCCAGTCTCCCTTGCTTTGATTGGAAAGCGGTCCTTCTCGCGCTTGACGGGCTCGACGCAGACAGCCACCCACGAAAGTCTGTATCTCCGCAGTCATCCGGCCTTCAGTGCCGCAGTGCACGGTCGCGGCACCCTCACGGAAGGTTTAACCGAAATGTTTACAGTGGACAAACTCAATAACGACGTTTTACCGCGCATCCGCACCGGCAGCCTGGAGCCTTTGCGTCTGACTGTAGAAGGTGCGCCGGCCCTGCCTTCACCGGATGCGACCATCATCACGGACGCCGTCACACCCACTCAGTACCAAGAGGATCGGGCACAGGCAGAGCGCATCCGCGACGGTGGCATTCCAACCGGCGGCAGCGCGCACGCAGGCGTCGGCGAGGCCGCGGTACGGGCCGCCTACTTTGAAGGTCATGTTGAGTTTTTGAGTCTTGGGACCGCTGGTCAGCTACTACCGAACCTTCCAGCCGCCGGTGCACCCCCCTAAAGTACGCATCCCACGTCGCATCGCCAGCATCGATGACCTCGCCAGCAGGAGTGGCGTGCCGCGACCGACGATCGAACGGGACAACCCAAGCATCACAAACTCTCTCCCGGCAACCGCAGTCCTTGCGGGCTGCCGGGAGCACTCAGTTATCGCAGGCGAGACTCGCGCTATGATCTCGGTCCAGAATGGTTTTCCCGAGCCAGCGCTTGTGCGCGCAATTCCCGACCTCCCGGCGAATGCGGCTGGCTCCTGGCCCATGCTCGCAGCGGGCCAGAGAGTCCTCATCCCGCTCGCTTGAACTCAGACGCCTGCAGGCGGCCTCCCCAAGCGCGTGTCCTTGCGCTCACGGCCGGCCAGCCCCCGCCACTCGGCATCGATCCAGCACAATGCGCTCTGATCACAGAACCCGCACCGCTCACCGCGCCTCAGGGCACTTTGCACCTGATCATATGGTTGTTGCGAGCCGACGCTCGTTCCCCGGAACGATTGGTTGTGAATGCCTCGAGATCTACGCCAGCCGTGATCGAGCGAACATCCGCTGCGACCCCCTGATTGCCGAAGCCGGCAACGCACATGCCGTGCAACCAACGCTGCCCAACGCGCCATGCGGCTTCTCGATGCGGGATCGGAAAGCGATCGACTCTGGGCGCTTGACTATGTGAGTGAAGCCGGCCTGCAGAGTTCTATGCCCAGCTTGACTGCGTCGCTGGAGGACCATGCGGAAAGCGCGCAGTTGAGGCTAATGATGCTGGGCACGCTCGCCCGTTTCAACGATCCTGCGGCCATCGCGCCGCTTAGCTCGGCGTTGCGCGCTGATCCCGCGCCTGAGGTGCGGAGCCCCTGCGCACAGGCCCCTGGTCGAATCTCCCACGTCACTCCGGTGCAGGGACTCGCAGCGGCGGCCCCGGACGAGTCAGACAGTAGCGTGCGCATCGAGATCGTGCACGCGCTTGCTCGCTATGGAGCGGCCGCGTGCGATGCGCTCTGGAGGATTGCCCGACGCGATCCCGATTACTCAGTGCGCACTCTGGGGCCATTGAGTTTCGATTCCGACGGATAGCGCTGCTCCATTGATCGCTCAAGAAGAGCCGCTTAGGGCAAGTGATAGGTCAGGAACGCACCCATTGGAGCCAGGTTCAGCACCGGCGATTGGCCCGGAGTGAGCCCCACCTGCACGCCGCCGGTCACCCCCAGGCCCAGCCGGCTGCCGTCTCCAAACGTGTGTACCGTAGCTTCAATCTGCAGCGGAGTAATCCCCAGAATGAACTGAGTTGGCGCGTTGACCCCCGGACCGCCAGCCTGCGGAGCCGCTGTGCTTGCCTGGGGCCCGAACGTCACCTGGCCCAGCGTCACGCTCAAGCGTGGGTTCTTGTCCGTACCCACCTGCAGTGCCGCCGCCGTCCCGCCCACTGCAAACGACCCTTGCTGCACATTGCTCCGGACAAAGTCGTTATTGGGTCCAGCCGGCTGCGGAATACCTTCCGTAGTCGCCAGGAACGTCGGCTGTGTCAGAACTGACACCTTCACATCGCCTGCTGGATTGTCGCGGCCATCCGGGGTCTTGCCCTTGTGCAGCTCGAACTCCTTCGCCGATCCCGGAAACTGGACCGCCGCCTGGTCCACAACCGCACCCACACCAGAGCCCTTCACCCTCGGCGCACCTCTCACAACGGTGTTCTGCCAGTCATAACTCACCAGCGTCGTATGGGTCACATCCGGCTTGTCATCGTCCTTCTTTGCAGCACTCGGAGCACCATCCGGCGAAGGTGACAGGATCCGGTCCGGGCCACCCAGGTTTTCGCGCGCGAACGCAACGATCGCAAGCCGCCGCAGCGCCGGGTCCTCAAACACCGGCAGCACCAGCCTGCGCGTCGCATCTCCCAACTGTTCCGGGGTAGGCTTCTGTCCCGGCGCCAGCGACAGACCGCCCCCACCTGGATTTGAGGCTGCCGCACGGACAGAACTCAGCACGGTCTGCAAATCCGCGCTCGGCAGAACCAGCGTCAGCGCTCCTCCCAGCTTCGGTGCCGCTGGTTTTGGTCGCATGGCCAGCGAAACCGGCGGCAGCGGATCATCTTTATCCTGCCGCTGCACCATCACTTGTGGAGCCGTCTCGACCGCCGCATCCCCCGCCATCACGGATCGCGCATTCTGCTCCAGCACATGCTCGCGACCCGGCATCGGCGGTACGGCCTCGCGCTCGCTCGCATTCCTCTGCTGTGCGACATGGACCAGTTCATGGGCCAGCAGACTTTGCCCCGCCACAGTGTCCGGCTGATATCTTCCCGCCCCGAACACCACATGGTTCTTCCACGTATAAGCTGCGGCTCCCACGCGCTCAGCAGCAGACGCAGCCCAATCGTCCGTATGCACTCGCACGTTCCCCAAATCGCCCACCCACGGCCTCATGGCCTGGCACACGCCGGGATGCAAAACCTGGCCCGGCGCATTCACTTGCAACCCGCCGAAATCAGCCATCCGCCCCGGAATGAACCCAGCCCCTCCGTCTACGCGCGCCGGCCGTCGCAAAGGCGTCTGTAGCCCAGCAGCCGGCGTCGCCCTTTGCTGCCTCGCCGCCTGAATACCGGGAAGAAATCTGCTCACAGCACACCTCGCACCGTGCATCGTGCAAATCCTAGTCTTTGGCGCTAACCAAAGCAAGAATAAAGCCGCATCAGATCGTCGGCCCGATTATCGCAACCCGCAGGACATTTACACGAGGGCCATCTGTCTGTGGGGCCCTTCCAGCTTGCCAGAGACAGCATCGAACTGCTCGACCGTGACCATGAACGGCTTGTTCTGCCGCCTGCTCGCCCCCTTGACCTTTACCAGCCCGATTGGGTTTCGGGCCAACAGTACCAATTCCCAAAACATCGCCTTCTGTAGGGTCCTGTACCGAGGGCACCGCGCATGATCGTGGACGGCATCCTTGGCGCGAATGGATTTCCCTATGGCCTCGTCAGAGAGACAGAGTTCGAGTCTGTAAGAGCCAAACCGCTGGGAAATGCCTTCGTGGGTGTGCCCCTGCGCGGGTGACGTGTGGAGTTGAGCAAGTTGCTCCAGACGGACCGGTGGAACCTGTCCTAAAACAGTCAATGGGTAAGTGGTTTTTGTGGATAGACGTTGGAAACGATTGCAATTGATTCTGCCGCTGACGGAGATCTATTCCGATGGAATGATATGTGGCCTGCCATCGCTCGCTTTTTTGAGATCGATGTAGCGCCGCCTCTACCCATGCAGCTGGAAGTTGTCATGAAAGATAAGGAGTCGGTTTGGCTTGCAATGATTGAGAAGCATGGGCTCTTGGACACACCGTATAAGGATGTCTCATCCTGGGGTTTCGGCGACTTCGTCTTCTCCTGGGATTACGATTTTTTTGCGGACGGATCGAAGGCTCGCCGCTTCGGTTTTCATGACTACGTAGATACCGAGAAAATGTTTCTGGATATCCTGGGGAACTTCAAAGAAAGTCGCATCATTCCGTAGGGAACATCGATTAGGTGACAGCCCTGCCAGGGATGTGTAGAGCCAGCCTGTACTGGAACTTGGATCTGCCCGAGTCTCATCAAAGATGCGGGAACACATCAAAGCCTTGATGCATTGCCTAAAAGCATATGGCTCTTAGCGGGAGTCAGGTAAGCGCAGCCGACCACGAAGAAGCCTTACCACCAGCGCACAAACAATCAGAACGAGGGAGATGCCACAACCAATACCCACTCCGTACCAGAATTGATTTGAGAGTCCAGCGATAGAGAAATGGGAATAGTGCTGCGCCCTTTGCAGAACCAATGCCGGTTGAATCTCGCGTGCGATTTGCATTTCCTGGGCGAGCCGCTGGCGTTCCCGTTTGTAATCGATCAACCGGATATTTTCAAGGATACTTTCCTGCTTGAGCATCAACGAGGTCGCCTCAAGCAGGAGTCTGAGCCCGTTGAGTTCTGCCACTGAGCCGTTGTTACCCATGGAGCCGAGAATGCTTCGGAGCTTGATTT
>JAYVZP010000091.1:0-3997 GCA_043783275.1 Rhodanobacteraceae bacterium | reverse complement strand
TAGTGGAACCCTCAGAAAAGCTTTGAATTTCGCATGGTGGCCAGCCCAGGAAAGGAACCGCGGCACGTACGTAACCTTCCCATTGTAGCTTGTCTGGCGGGGGCTCCGTGCCTGACGCTAGCGCGCAAAGATGTGCTTGAAAAAGTGTCCGATGGCACGGAGAGGGCCGCCTTTTGCTTCTCCCTGCGCCGTTGTTTGGCTGCGGGAGACCACTGGCACGGGTACGCTTTCGACTGTCGCTGGGGCTTTCGCCGCGGCGCCATCCTTGACCGGGTCAAACATGATCGTTGTTGCGACCTGGGTGTGTGTGACTCCGGACGCCTCTGCCGGTTCCGGAGCCGGGGGAGCAAGTTCCTCGCTTTGAGCGGATGGGAACGGATGGGCGGCCTGCGCCTGCTGGGGAGAGACGCTGCCTGATCCGCCATGCAGCAGAGCTTCGGCCAGCGGCACGGGGCGAAGCTCGTCTGGCGGGCAGCCGCACGGAGTCGTCTCGCGGTCCACGACTTCGCGCAGGCTGCCATGCTCAAACAGAACATGCTGGCCTGGTTTGACCAGGTAGCTGGCCTCACCGAAGGCATCCTGAATCATCAGCGACGGGCCTTTTTTCTGCCGGTTCTCCACACAGGTATCGCCATTGCTGGAGACACGTACCCGAAGGTCGAGCGCACCTGCATTGGACATTGTCATGCGAAGGTCGGGCGTCATGATGACGTCGTTGGCGCTGGCCTTCATGTGGACTTCCATGGCACCGCGATCGATTCCGAGCACGAGCGTGTCGCTGGACCCTGCCACATGCAGCCCCGTGGTCCGGCACACGTCGACTGATCCACCTCGCGTCAACGAGACCTCGGCGGTTCGGGAACCGGCTGTCACCGTGCTGCTTCCAGTCAGGGTGGCACGGGTGCCGGAGATTTCGATGACGTGACTGCTATTTGTGGTCACGGTTGCGTCTGTGGCCGCAACGGTCCCAAGGGCCTGCGCGTGCAGGATTGCGGTCGAACCCAAAGCGAGCGCCAGCCACCAAACCTTCATCGTTACTCCTACATCTTCAGAAAGTTTTCGATTATTTTGCGGCCATGGCTTGTCAGCACACTTTCGGGATGGAACTGAACGCCTTCAATCGGAAGCTGGCGATGCCGCAGCGCCATGATCGTATCGCCATTCTCGGTCTTTGCGGAGATCTCCAACTCTTTGGGCAGGTCTTTCTCAGCAACGATCAACGAGTGGTAACGGGTGCAGGTCATGGTGGAGGGAATGCCGGCGAAGATGGTCTTGCCATCGTGCGCGACCTCGCTGGTCTTGCCGTGCATCAGCTTTTCGGCGCGCACAACGTTGCCTCCGAACGCCGCGCCGATCGCCTGATGGCCCAGGCAGACGCCCAGTATCGGGACCCGCCGGCCGCCGGCTTTCTGGTCGTTGGCAAAGTGCTGCAGCAACGCGATGCTGATACCCGCTTCCTGTGGCGTGCAAGGTCCGGGCGAGATCAGGATGCGGTCCGGACGTAGCGCCGCAACCTCTTCCGGCGTAATCTCGTCGTTCCGCCGAATCGTCATCTCGGCCCCCATCTCCCCCATGTACTGCACGAGGTTATAAGTGAACGAGTCGTAATTGTCGAGAACAAAGATCATGATCCAAGTCTACGACGTAAGGGCCGGGGGCGTTGTCACCCGGCGCACGCTCAAGGCTATACCCCGCGGGCGCGTTCGATCGCTCTGATAACCGCTGCGGCTTTATTGCCGCACTCGGCAAACTCCAGCTCCGGCACACTGTCTGCCACAATTCCCGCGCCGGCCTGCACGTGACCCTGTTCGCCCTTCATGAACAGCGTGCGGATGGCGATGCAGCTATCCAGGTTGCCGCTGAAGTCCGCGTAGAAGATGCTGCCGCCGTAGACGCCTCGCCGAGCGGGCTCGAGCTCTTCAATAATCTCCATTGCGCGAATCTTGGGCGCGCCGCTCAGCGTTCCGGCGGGAAAGCACGCCTTGAAGGCGTCGATCGCGTCCAACTCGCCCTTGAGGCGGCCTTCAACTGAGCTGACGAGATGCATGACGTGGCTGTAGCGCTCAACAAACATCAGGTCCTTGACGCGGACGCTGCCAAACTCACTTACACGCCCTACGTCGTTGCGACCCAGGTCGACGAGCATGATGTGCTCGGCGACTTCCTTTTCGTCGGCACGCAGATCGGCTTCGAGGGCACGGTCTTCTACCTCATCCGCGCTACGCTTGCGCGTGCCGGCTATGGGGCGGTATTCCACGTTGCGATCTTTCACACGGACCAGCAACTCTGGCGATGAGCCTACGATGTGAGCGCGAGTTTCGTCCATGCCGAAGCGCAGAAAGAACATATAGGGCGATGGGTTGACGATGCGGAGCGCGCGGTAGACTTCGAAGGCCTCGACACCGGGAACGCAATCGAAGCGCTGCGAGAGCACGCATTGGAAGACGTCGCCATTTGCGATGTACTCCTTTGCCTTGGCGACGGACTTCAGGAAGCGTGCCTTGGTGGTCCGGGGCACCATCTTGAGCTTGCCCAGGATGGCCTTGCGGCGACCTCTGCCGGCAGCCAGAGGCAGTGCGGAGGCAAGTTGCTTCTGCATCTTGTCCAGTCGCCGCTCCGCCTGGGCGTAGGTGCCGCCACGGGTCAGATCGGCCGTGGCGATGAGCAGAATCTCTTTCTTGACGTGATCGAAGGCCAGCACCTGATCGAAGAACATCAGGCAGGCGTCCGGCACGCCAAGCTCGTCGGCTGCCAGGTCCGGCAGCTTTTCAATCAGCCGCACGACGTCATACGCGAAGAAGCCCACAGCCCCGGCCGTGAATGGCGGCAGGCCTGAAACACGGGCGGGCTGATGCCCTCCTAACGCCAGCTTGAGCTCCTCGAAGATGTCGCCCTCAAAATGTTTGCGCTTGCGACCCTCTTCGATTGTGATCTGGCGACCACGTGCCGTTATTTTCTTGTATGGGTCGATACCGATGAACGTGTAGCGGCCTACATGCTCGCCACCTTCGACGCTTTCCAGCAGAAAAGCCTCTGGAGCTTCATGCGCGATGCGCAAAAAGGCTGAGACCGGGGTCTCCAGATCGGCTGTAACGGTGCGGAAGACGGGGATCAGGGTGTGCGTCCGGGCCAGCTTATCGAATGCGATGCGGGTTGGGAAATTGTTATTTTTCAGGTTCATAGCGATAAATCATCGTAAATGGAGATACCGGAGCGTACCTTTAAAGCCACGTACTTGACTTGCAGGCAGTTTGTGCGGAGGCCTATACTCCGCAGAGTTTTGACCATGTCCGTCGATCCGGCCCGGACTGGTCGAAGCTGGAATCAAAAAGAAACTTTTCCCCGAGCAAGAAGTCGAATCTTGACGAAGGTGTAACCCGATGGCCGGAGAGTCGTTCATAGCTGCAATTGAAAAAAGGAACTCGAACATGGCAACTCTCACCACCGCCCCGGCGTCCACAATGACGTTGGAGCAGGAAAAAAATCCTTGGGAAGCACAAGCAGCACGCTTTGACCTCGCCGCACGGAAGCTCAATTTAGACCCCGGTCTCTGGAAAGTTCTTCGTTACCCCACCCGCGAAATCATCGTTCACATCCCGGTCCAGATGGATGACGGCACTATTGAGGTCTTCACCGGCTACCGCGTCCAGCACTCCATGGCCCGCGGTCCAGCCAAGGGCGGCATCCGCTACTCGCCGGACGTCTCGCTCGACGAAATTCGCGCCCTGGCCTCCTGGATGACCTGGAAATGCGCCGTCGTCAACATCCCCTTCGGCGGAGCCAAGGGCGGCGTTATCTGCGACCCCAAGCAAATGTCGCAAGGCGAACTGGAGCGCATGACCCGTCGCTACACTGCTGAACTGCTTGACTTCATTGGCCCGGAAAAAGATGTTCCCGCGCCCGATATGAACACCAACGAGCAGACGATGGCCTGGATCATGGACACCTACTCCATGCACATGCGCCACACTGTTACGGCCGTCGTCACCGGCAAGCC
>JAYVZP010000090.1:0-23547 GCA_043783275.1 Rhodanobacteraceae bacterium | reverse complement strand
GAAGATCAGTTGGCATGCGTCGTCGGTGCCCAGACGTATTCGGTCACCATGGGAAAGTGGTCGAATCGTGGTCGGTTCACCATTGACGAAGATGCCTTCGCGCTGCCCGCAATCTTCAATGAACAGCCCGGAATCATCCAGAAGAATGGCGATGCATTTGCGTGAAATGCGCATGTCGTCGAAAGACAGGTGATTACCGTTTTCCTGGCCCCGTCCAATGAAGAATGGAAAGGTGGTGACGGGACTACCTGTCTTGAAAGATCAACGAAGATGACTTCGAGATATGCGTTACCTGGAACAATCGATTCGGACATAGGTAGAGTGCGCGGCCAGCCGAGGAGGATGCACGAAATAGTAACGGTTACGAACAACGAACTTGTTACCAATGGCGATGGCTCCGACTGATTGCGCAAACTGCTTGACAACTGAGAGTGCCATGCATATCTTCAAGCCGTATCTCCCTTTCAGCTTTGCTGCATGAATGCGGATTTTGTCTGCATGGTCCGTGCACGAGCTAGGAGTTGGGCCATCTTTCGATAGCATCTTGAGTCCCCGACGGAACCACGTGGCTGCTTGTGCAGCGTGGCTTTGCGCTCGCCTGGGCTGAACGCAAGATTCTTGCACGCCACCATCCGGGACCGGCTACGCGCTTACCTAAGCAATGAATCACGACTGTCTCAAGATTGAGTCGCGAACTTAAATGCAGGATTTGCATTTCTCTTGTGCATGGCAATCTCTGGTGCGGCAGGACGACTCTGCAGCGCTACAACACGTCCTGCTTGCGCTCAGCCCCGTCTGATCCTCGCGCGAAGATCTCTATTTTTCGCAAGGGAGCGCAAAGTATCGATCACTCGCTACTCGCCCTAACAGGAGATTTGAGAATGTTTAACCCATCTTCGCCAAAGGCCTGCAGTACCTCCTTCGCTGGTCCGTCCGATGATTCCATGAGTTCCGTTGATGGGAACTACAGCCATCTTTTGAAGATTTCTCCTCGCAGGTGCAGGTGGTCGCAGCGCGTTTTCTCGCTTGCAGCGGCATTCATGATGCTTGCCGCTTCACTGACTGCAACGCAGGCGCAGATCCTGGCCCCGTCGTGGTATCCACAATCGCCAACGGCAAGCCCTTCCGCACGCTATATCCATGCCATCGCCTACGATGCAGCGCATAACCAGGTCGTATTGTTTGGAGGGTTTGGCGGAGGCACCGATCTCAACGACACCTGGCTTTGGAATGGAACAACCTGGGCCCAAGCGAACCCTGCGCATATCCCACCACCGCGTTCAGCCCACGCGATGGTCTACGACGAAACGCATGGACAGCTCATGCTATTTGGCGGACTAGCCTCCGTCAGCAACCGTCTGGGGGATACCTGGCTCTGGAGCGGCAGTGACTGGACCCAGTTGAACCCAGTAAACAGTCCCTCCCCGCGCGACGGTGCAGTAATGATTTACGACGCGGCCACCAGCCAGGTCGTCTTGTTCGGTGGCGCGGATAGTAGCGGTGTCAGCTTGAACGACACCTGGGTCTGGACCGGGACGAACTGGATCCAGCGGACCCCGGCGAACAGCCCCACCCCGCGCGCGGATTTCAGCATGGTCTACGATGCAGCTACCAGCCAGGTCGTCTTGTTCGGGGGCAAGGGCGACGCAGGTTATTTAAACGACACCTGGATCTGGAACGGAACGAATTGGATCCAGCAGGGTCCGGCAAACAGCCCCAGCGCGCGCTACGCGCAGGCAATGGCGTATGACGCAGCGCTGGGCCAGGTGGTGATGTTCGGAGGTTATAACGGCAGCTTATTGAATGACACCTGGGTATACGACGGGACCAATTGGACTCAGGACATTACTGTTGCGAGTCCGGTCGGACGCTCTGCTCCAAACGCTATGACCTACGATGCGGCGCACAGTCAGGTGATCCTGTTCGGAGGTCTGGGGAACTCCCAAACCAACGACACATGGCTGTGGGGACTGCCAGGGAACTTCGGCAACGTCAATGTTTGCCCGTCCGGACAGGCTGCTCCTGCACCGTGCAGCAATACGCTCACACTTACATTCAATCTCAGCACGACCACGTCTCTTGGCCCGACCAGGGTCGTTGCGCAAGGGCTTCCCGGTTTTGATTTCCAGGAAGGCCTCGGCAGCACCTGCACAGGTACCGTGTCATCGGGAAGCTGCACCGTCAACGTCACCTTTGCGCCGGTCGCGCCCGGATTGCGAACAGGTTCAGTGCAGCTAGTCGATACTGCCGGCAACGTGCTAACGAATACTCTGATCTACGGCGTTGGACAGGGTGCGGCAACGGCCTTCACCCCCGGCACACAGATCACAGTGAGCACCAGCGCGAACTACCCTCTATCCCGGCCGACGGGTCTAGCTGTGGACGCCGCGGGCGATCTCTTTATCGCGGACACCAACAACCATAGGGTCGTGAAGATTGCATCGTCTGGCAATGTGTCGACCGTGGGCTCGGGACTGAACTACCCGCAGGGTATGGCAGTGGATGGAGCAGGCAATCTCTTTATCGCGGATAACAACCTGAATCAGGTGATCGAGGTTCCCGTCGGCTGTACCACGGCTGCGTGTCAAACCACCGTCGGTGTCGGTCTGCGCTCCCAGCTTGGGGTCGCGGTGGATGGCGCGGGCAATGTGTTCATCGGCGACTTCAACGACCATCAGGTCGTCAAGGTGCCAAGGGGCTGCTTGTCCAGTGCCTGCCAGACCCTAGTCTATGGCGGCCCAGGGTCCGGATCGAATCCGGTCGGCCTTGCGGTGGATTCCACGGGAAATCTGTTTATCGCCGATTTTGGCCTCGCCCTGGTTGTGGAAGTTCCGCTGGGATGCGCCAGCAGCAGTTGTCAGATCAAGGTAGGCCAGGGATGGGCTCAGCCGGAAGCGGTCGCCGTTGATGCAGCAGGCGACGTTTTCGTCGCGGATCTGGCAAACCACAACGTTGTCGAAGTTCCAAGCGGTTGCACCAGCAGCAGTTGCCAGACGATCGTGCTGCGCGGAGCCTCTCCCCTCGGCGTCGCAGTCGATCCCGAAGGCAATATATTTGTGCCCGACCTCATAACCAATCAAGTCGTAAGGGTGAACCGGTCTCAGCCGCCATCGTTGAGCTTTGCCGCCACCAATGTAGGCGGTACCAGCAGTGACAGCCCACAATCGATAACTTTAAAAAATATCGGCAACCAGCCACTCAACGGGGTTGCGCCGGGGCTGATCGTCAATGGACCCGGCTTCGTCCAGACTGCTGGACCGGGCTCGCCCGTTGATTGCTCCGCCAACTTTGCTTTATTGCCTGGCGCAGCCTGCGATCTCAGCGTGGCCTTTAAACCTCAACTCGCCGGAAATCCGCTCACTGGCACTGCTGTCTTTACGGACAACGCTCTCAACGCGACGTCCGCTACCCAAAGCGTAGCTCTTAGCGGTGTGGGCGTGGCGTCCACTTATAGCTTGACCGTCTCGGAGATCGGCATCGGTACGGGGACGGTTACCGACAACCTGGGACAAATATCGTGCAGCGAAGGCAACGGACAGACGACGGGAAGCTGTGCCGGGAACTACGCAGGTGGCACCCTGGTCACGCTGTCTGCAACTGCGTCCGGCACCTCCAAGTTTCAGGGCTGGGGCGGCGTCTGCGCGAGCGCAGGAACAAGCTCTACCTGCAGCGTGAACGTGACAATGGCAGGCAATGCGACCGCAAGCTTTGTCAATCAGAACTTCGGCAATATCAACGTCTGCGCCTTGGGACAAAACAGCCCAGAACCTTGCAGCAATAGTCTCGCTCTGACTTTTAACCTTGCATCTACAACGACGGTCGGCGCGATCCAGATCGTCACGCAAGGCGCAACCGGTCTCGACTTTTCGCTGGCCAGCGGCAGCACGTGCACCGGGACTGTCTCCGGAGGCACGCCATGCAGCGTGAACGTCACGTTTGCTCCGCTCGCACCTGGTTTGCGAATGGGCGCAGTCGAACTTTTCGATAATAACGCCAATTTATTGGCCACCACACCTATCTACGGCATCGGTCAGGAACCCGCAATCGCCTTCGGTCCAGGCACGCAGACCACAATCCCGGCCGCCGGCCTAAGCGGTAGCTTGCAAGGCGCGGCGGTAGACGCAGCTGGAAATATCTATATCGCGGACTCCGCAAACAACAGGGTCGTTAAATTGACGTCCGCTGGCATCCAGACTGCCGTGCCGGTCATCGGATTGAACGGACCGGCAGGTCTTGCCGTGGACGGAGCCGGCAATCTGTTCATCGCAAATGTTCTAAGCAGCCAGGTGGTGGAAGTTACTCCTGCCGGCCTCCAGTCTGCGGTAAGTACACCAGGGTTCACGCTCAATCGACCGAATGCAGTGGCTGTGGATGGAGCAGGCAATCTGTTCATCGCGGATACTGCGAACGGACGAGTCCTGAAGATTCCGACTGGGGGCGGCAATCCGACCACAATCGGCACAGGACTTATTACTCCCGTGGCGATGGCGCTTGATGGAGCGGGTGGGCTGTTCATCGCGGACAGCGGCACCCATCAGATGGTGAGGATTATTAACGCGACCCAGACCCAGATAAACACCACCCTGACGAATCCTTCCGGGTTGGCAGTCGATGCGGCGGGCGATGTCTACATTGCGGACGGCTCGCACAATACCGTGGTCGAGGTAACGCCGGGTGGCTTCCAGATGACGCTAAGTTCTACCCCGGGGGCAGGCCAGCCGTACGCTCTGGCATTGAATGCCACCGGCGATGTCTTGATCGCCAATTCGAACATTTCATCCAATCCATTGGTGAAGATCACCCGCTCGCAACCGCCATCCTTGAGCTTTGCCTTGACTAATCTGGGCAGCGCAAGCACTGACAGCCCCCAGCCGATCACCATTCAAAACGTCGGAAACCAGCCACTAACGGGATCGCTGACCCTGAGCCTGGGTGCTGGCTTTACGCAGAATGCCGTCTCTGACTGCTCGACTGCGTTTCCGCTGATGCCCAGCGCAACTTGCAGCGAAAGCTTCAGCTTCGCGCCCCCGACCGCTACTTTTTTTTCGGGATCCGCAATCCTCATCGACAATGCGCTGAATAGCGCTCCGCTTGCTGCGCAGACCATCACCTTCAGCGGCACCGGAGCAATTGCAGGCCAGGCCGGCACTGTCGCGGTTCCCAATGTGGTCGGGCAGACGCAAGCGGCGGCGGCGACGCCACTTGCCGGCGTTGGTCTGGTCACAGGAACTGTAACCTCGGCCTCTAGCAGTACGGTAGCTTCTGGAAGCGTCATCAGCCAGAACCCGGTGGCCGGGACACAGGTCACGGTCGGGTCCGCGGTCAAGCTGCTTGTCTCATCGGGTATGGCGCAGCCGCCCTCACCCAACCCGCTTCTGCTTGAGAACAATTATTTCCTTACCGGGGACTACGTCTCCGCGGGAGTTACTCTGCGTGGAACCGGTTCCGGCGGTATGGCCACCGGAAGCGTCGTCATCCCCAATTACACCCAGAGCGCCACACAAGGTGTTCCCGATGGTGCTGACATCGTGGACGCGTTCCTTTATTGGGAGACGGTAGAAAATACTGTGTCGCCCTCTTCCATCAATGGAACCTTCAACCACTATCCGATCGTCGGCCAACAAATTGGCAGTGACCTGCCGAATTTCACGGACGGTGCATTCACCGGCACGATTCGAGCGTATCGGGCAAACGTGAATGTCTTTCTTCCTGCGGGAGCAAACGGAGTACGCTTTGGCTCAGGGACCTTCCCGGTCTCCTTGCCCGATAGCGGTGGAAGTGGACTTCCACTCACCGAAGGCGCGAGCCTGGTGATCGTCTATCGCGTCCTGTCTCCGAACTTTCCACTCAAGTCCGTGGTCATTTACGATGGCTCGGCGCATCCCACTAGTCCCACCGTCCAGGTGGTCAAGGGATTCTATGACGCGGTCGGCGGGACCAACGGCACCGGCAAGAGTACGAATATCTCCGCCTCCGCCGGAGCCTGGAACAACAGCGTGGATACTGCAGTCGCGCTCGGGCAGTCCGACCAGTTTAAGGACGCGCTGAATTTACCCGCAGCCTATGCGGCGGTCATTCTGAGCACGCCGGTCAATAACAGCGACAACGACGGCCTTCTCGATGCGTGGAAGACCGGTCCAACTGCAGGCGACTTCCATGTCGGACAGCCCGGCTATTACGACGTGAAGTCCGGATCATGGGTAGGGCTACCGGGCGCGAAGCATGGCCAGAAAGACCTGTTTGTTCAACTCGATTACATGTGCGGTGCCGTGCTGGCAGATGGCTCCTGCGATCCCGCCAAAGAAAATTTATTTCCTGCGCCTGACACTCAAGGTAATGATCCTCTTGTGATGGTCAAGGAGGCCTTTGCCGCTTCTGGAGTACATCTGCATCTCCAGATTGGGAATGCCGTGCCCGAAAGCACCTGCACGGATGATCTCACCACCAATCCGGCGCAACTATGCCAGTTCCCCAACCAGCCGGGAGTGGTCGGGTGGAAGAACAGTCTCCAATTTTCGAAGCTCTTCCCGCGCAATCTTTTGGCCTGCCTTACGGGCGGCGATTGCACGACGCGCTTTCCCTACGGACAGAAAGACAGCTACCACTACGTTCTCTTCGGCCACTCGCTGGCGGTATCGGCCTGGAACAGTCGCTTCGGAAGCCTGACTTCAATCAACGTGATCAACGGCGTAACCACCATTGGCACCGTTGAACGATCGGCATTCAACGCGTGCCCGCGCCGCATCACCCTGTCCGGCGTGCTTGGTAACCCAAGCCTCAACGGGGTATACAACACCACAAGCTGCGCCGATTCAAAGACGATCGTCTTTGCGACTCCGGGTGTGCCCGACTGGAGCTACCCCAACGGCACTTTGCCTGAGCCGGTCATAGGCCTTACCTCGGGCAACATCTCCAGCATCTCGGGGTACTCCGACCTCGGCGGAGCCGACTCAGCGGTTACCCTCGGCCTCTGGTTGACGGCCCCAAATCAGGACATGAGCAAGCGCGCCAATGTAGTGGGCGGCACGCTGTTCCACGAGATTGGCCATACGCTCGGATTGAGCCACGGCGGACTTTACTACGACACCCCTGGAAGTTACATTCCTACGTTTGAAGGCAACTGCAAGCCGAACTATCAGAGCGTGATGAACTATCTCTTCCAGCTCGATCTGGTGGGGCCGAATCAGGCGATTGCATTGTCCAATCAGACGCTTGCTACGTTGAATGAAACTACCGCCGGGTCTACCACGCAACTCACCGACGTTGCCGGCAACCCCGCAACGTTCGCAACCTCAGCCTGGTATGTTCCCAACATCTCCGGCTCGTCGGTCAGCTCCGCCACGCGTCATTGCGACGGCACCCCACTCACCGGTGATTCTGCCTATCGTGTCGATGCATCGATTGCACCCATCACACCAGCCTGGTCGAACGGACAGGACCTCAATTTTATTGGCAAGCTGCAGACGCAGGAGCGTGGATTCAACGACGTGGCCAACATGGACCTGCGTCAGATAGGCGCCACCGGCGGCGAGTTCGCGTCATTGGCGAAATTGCTTTCGTTCGGCTCTTCTGTAGCACCGCTCAATATCGGCATAGGCGGCAATGTGGTGTTAGGCAGCGGCGGCACCATCGCTCTGGGTAGCGGCGGGACCGTGACTCTTGGCAGTGGCGGCAACGTAACCCTCGGTAGCGGCGGCACGATCACCATGGGCAGTGGCGGCAACGTCACACTCGGCAGCGGCGGCAACGTCACACTCGGCAGCGGCGGTACCGTCACGCCCGGCAGCAGCGGCACGGTAACGCTGGGCAGCGGCGGCAACGTCACACTCGGCAGTGGCGGCACTATTACGCTGGGCAGCGGCGGAACCATCGCCCTAGGCAGCGGCGGCATGGTGACCGTTCCTGCAGGCGGCACGTACACCATCAATGGCAGTGGTGGAACCGTCACTCTAGGTAGCGGCGGCAATGTCGTGCTGGGTAGTGGAGGCAATGTCACCCTCGGCAGTGGTGGAACCATCGCGCTGGGCAGTGGCGGCAATGTCACGCTGGGTAGTGGAGGCAACGTCACCCTTGGCAGTGGTGGAACTATCGCGCTGGGTAGTGGAGGCAACGTCACCCTTGGCAGCGGCGGCAACGTCACTCTTGGCAGCGGCGGCACCATCGCGCTCGGCAGCGGTGGGACGGTCACTCTTGGCAGCGGCGGCAACGTCACTCTTGGCAGCGGTGGAACCGTCACCCTCGGTAGTGGCGGCAATGTTGCGCTGGGTAGCGGGGGCAACGTCACCCTCGGCAGCGGCGGAACGGCAACACTGGGTGCCGGCGGCACCATCACGCTCGGCAGCGGCGGCAATGTCACGCTGGGCAGCGGTGGCAATGTCACCCTTGGCAGCGGTGGAACCATCGCGCTCGGCAGCGGCGGCACCGTCACCCTGGGTAGCGGCGGTACTGTGACGCTCGGTAGCGGCGGCACCATCAGCAGCAGTAGCGGCGGCACCATCACTGTTCCTGCCGGTGGCGGTACCTATACCATCGGCGCCGGTGGGGGAACCATTACCCTCGGCAGCGGCGGCAATGTCACCCTTGGCAGCGGCGGCACGATCACCCTCGGCAGCGGCGGCACCATCACCCTCGGAAGCGGCGGAACCGTGACGCTGGGCAGCGGCGGAAACGTCATCCTGGGCAGCGGCGGCGTTGTCACCCTTGGACCTAGCGGCAGCGTCAACCTTGGCACCGGAAGCACCACTGCCCTCGGCACAGTCAATAACGTCGCGCCCGGCAGCGGTGGTCCCCTGACCAACGAGTTGACCTACGAGACCGCTAACTCCATCGTCCGCCCTCCCACGTCACCCACCCAGACCTCAACCCCAGGCGGCGTAAGAATTACCTGGAAAGCCCCGGCGTTCGGAGTCGTTCAAACCTACACCATCTATCGCAGCTCGAACGGCGCCATACCCAACGTAATTGGCAGTGTCAGCGGCGTAAATGGATTTCCACCCGCGACGGAGTTCACGGATACGAACCCGGACGTGACAGCACAGACTGTCGTCTATACGGTATCGACCATCCTGGTTCCCGATGCCATTGGAGCTTCACGCCAGAGTCCACCCTCTCCGCCGGCTGTGCTCAAGAGCGACCAGAGCATCAGCCTAGGACCTTTGCCCAGCTCCGTCACCCTGGAAAACCCGCCCACGATCACAGCGACCGCTCTGTCCGGCGGCGTGCCGAATGGGTTGCAGGTACTCTTCAGCGCTGCCGGGTCGTGCAGCGTTGGGAGCCAGTCGATCGTAAACAAAGTTTCCTCGGCCACAATATCCCTCAACGCAACAGGAAGCTGTACCGTCACCGCGTCGCAGCCGGGCTCCAACACCTTCAATGTGGCAAACGCTGTGTCGGGAACATTCATGGTCCTGCCTACCGGGTCGGGCACCCTGTCACAGACGATCACCTTCGCACTTCTGCAAAACGCGCAGTATGGAAGCTCGTTCACCTTGAGTGCATCCTCCTCTGCGGGTATCCCCGTCAGCTTCACTGCATCCGGCCCCTGCACGGCTAACGGCAGCATTAGCGGTGTCGGTGTATGCGCAATCACTGCCTTTTCACCTGGGGATCTCACTCATAGCCCAGCTTCGTTGACCCAGAAGTTCACCATCTATCCGGCGGTTCTTAAGGTGGCGGCAGATAACCTCACCAGCGTTTATGGGCAACCCCTTCCCCCGCTGACCTATACCTACAGCGGCTTTGTAGGTAGCGATACCGCTGCTGTCGTGAGCGGCGTACCGATGCTGTCCACCTCTGCCACTGGAACCAGCAACTCCGGCACCTATCCGGTGACGGTCTCAACCGGCACGTTGGCAACGGCAAACTACTCATTCCTCTACGTCAGCAGCGCTTTGACGGTGCAGCCCGCCAATCAGGCGGCACTCATACTCAATACGTCCTCACCCCTGATCTTTGCTCAGACAGAAATCCTGATTGCCTCGGGTGGAACCACAGGGGGTGCGGTGACCTACCACGTTGTATCCGGCGCTTGCGTTCTCTCTGGCGCCCGGCTTACGGCCAGCAGTGGAACCGGCATCTGCCAGGTCACGGCGACGATGGCCGGCAACATCAATTACAGTCCTGTGACCAGCACTCCTGCCAGCACGGTCGCACTTGCCCCTGCGAGTCAAATCATCACGTTTACCACCAATCCTCCGACGAGCGCCAACTACACAACCAGCTTCACAGTGGCGGCCACAGGTGGTGCCAGCGGCAACGCCGTGATCTTCTCCAACGCTGGCCCTTGTACAAATTCCGGCGCCACCTACACCATGACGAACAGCACAGGCACATGCGTGGTGATCGCTAACCAGGCAGCAAACGCTAATTACGCTGCAGCACCGCAGGCTACGAAGAGCGTTGTCGCGACCGGGCCGCTGCTCACCGTGTCTCCTTCGAATCTCGACTTCGGCACGCTGTATCTGGGATCTATCAAAATCCAGAACATAACGCTGAAAAACATCGGAACCGCGCCGACGATCATCACCGACCCCTTGCTTTCAATCGTGAAAGGGGGAGACTCGAAAGAGTTTTTGGCGATCAATTTCTGCCCGACACGACTAGCCGCTGGAGCGAGTTGTACGATTACCGTTGCGTTCATTGCGGGTCCCTACTACACGCTGCAAACCGCGATTTTGCAGATTACCGACAACGCTCCGGGCAGCCCACAGCCCGTGACGATGAGCGCCCAGGTAATCTTTCCCGTCGCGAACCTCAACCCGACCAGCCTGAATTTCGGGACGGTAAGACACACCACCACAAATACGTTGAATGTGACGCTCAGCAACGACGGAGCGACGCCGTTGCTTTTGACCGGCTCCGGTATCCGCATCTTGGGTGCGAACGCGACGGTTTTCAGTCAAACCAATAACTGCGGAAGTGCGGTTGCACCGGGTGCAAGATGCATCGTCGCCGTCAGGTTCGCACCCTTGGCCAGCGGAACATTCAGCGCCATCTTGACGGTCGTTGACAACGCTCAGGCTGGTCTTGGCACCCAGACCATAGCGCTATCGGGAAGGGGGAATTGACGACGATTCGTCCATCTTCCCCGACGTGCACGAGCGCGGGTGTTAGAGGTAAAGTTTCGAGCGATTTTCCTCCAGTTGTACAGGAGATTCCGTATCCCTGATCTTCGCGTTTCTTTGCGATAGTCAGGACCGCAAACTCTAATGCCTCATGGAATCTGCCCAAGCAACAAAGCGGACACAAGCGGCTGCTCTTCCTGTTGGCTCAAGAGTGGTCTTCGCTTTCACAGTGCGGGACCTGCAAACCGCTTACTGATTAATACGATTGCGAATATCGGCAACCAAAGGATCTTCGGACGACTGCGCCCGGATGCTCAGATAGCTTTTGTAAGAATCTGCAAATCCTGCGCTCTTCATCTCTTCGCGCGCGCGTCCCTGGTAGTAATAAACGGGCGGAAAATAAGAGTAAGTCGGCACATTATCCATAAACAGTTCGAGCGCTTCGCCGCGACGCCTAACGCATTGATCAAACTCCGCTTCAGCCTCTTTGAAGGCACCCGCTTCCAGATCTGCACGGCCCAGTTCGAAGCGGCCGATCCAGGTGTTCAGCAGGCTGTTGGCGGCTGTAATCTGAGCCACTGCCTGTTTGACGTCTTTATGCTTCAACGCAATCATCCCCGCGATGATCTTGCTGTAAGCCTGCGGCTCGCTCGCCGACTGCGCACCCAGACTCGTCGCGATCTTCTGCGCTTTCGATAGGTCTCCGGTATCGACATAGATCCTCGCCGCAAGGAACTGAATCTGAATTGTTGGGCTACCGGCCAACGCCTTGCCGATGTCGGCCAGCGCTGCAGGAGTATGTCCTTGCAATTGCTCGAAGTGGGCAAGCGCGGCGTATTTTCTGGCAGCGTTCTCGACCATCTTGCTCGCCGCATCGGCGGCGGCTCCCTGGGTAAGAATGCGCACTGCTTCGGCATAATTGCCCAGATACGCAGCAAGATCGGCCAGTCCATCGGCAGCGGTGGACGCGCCCAACGCACCAAAGGTCTTTAGCCGCTGATAGCTCTCGTCTGCCTCTTTAATCTGTCCTTGCCCTAGTTGGGCTTCGGCGAGCACCAGGTAACCCTGCGCGGCCTTCGGGCTAATCTCAAGCCCCGCATGAGCCTCTTTTTCGCTCCTCGAAAAATCGCCGGCAAACGCGCTGATAAACGCCAGGTTCAGCCGCTGTCCCACCCCTCGGGGAGTAATCTCAACAGCGTGCTGTGCCGCTTCCAGTGCCTTGGGCGCGTTTCGTAACTGCGTGTGACAGCTCGCCAAGTTGTTTTGACCCACTCGATCTGCGGGGTAACGTGTGACCAGCTCACTGTATTGCTGAACACACTTTTGCCAGTCGCCCGTCGTCAGATAGTACAGGCCCTGGTTCCGGAAGCGTTCGCGCTCGGTCATGCGGTCGACGTTTTCCATAGCCAGCTTCATATACTTCAAGGCGTCGCCCGGTCGCCCAAGGTTCTGGGCCATGGCAGCCATACCGGTGTACGCACGTGCAAATTTTGGATCCAGTTCCGCAGCTTTCTGAAACGAATCGAACGCCTCCTGAAACTTGCCCGCGAACTGCTCTTCCACACCCAATGCGTCCTGATGGACCGCCTCGAGCGATGCGGCAGTAAAACCTCCGCTGATCTTTTCAAACTGCAGCGAAGCGGGCGTGGTGTCACCCATGGCCTTGCGAAGCGGCACCGCCAGCTTCGGAAGTTCGCTGAGAATATCCTGCTTACTGGCGACGGTCACGTCCGACGTTGCCAGAACCTTGCCGCTGATCGAATCCAGGTCCACAGCCGAGATGTAGTAGCGATCGCCGCGTAGGCTGATGTCGCCGGTAATGACCGAGTTAATACCCTGATTCATGGCCACCAGCCGCGCTGATTGCTCATCGAGCGAGTCACTCGGATTGGGAAGTTTTTTAGCCAGCTTCCGCGCATCGCCACGACTGTAAACATTGATAAAGCTGGCGCCTTCGAGAGCCACTCCGAGCATAGGCTCCAGGGTGTTGTCCAGAATCGGGTCTCCAGTATGGTTCTGGAAGTCGCCAACCAACACTGAGACTGGACCGTGCGCCATGGACTGAGCGGCCTTTCGTTTGCTCATCACATTCCAGCCGACCCCGGCTGCAATCGCCGCGACTAGAATTCCTGCTACTCCGATACGCAGCCAAGGAAGCTCGTGTATACGGTTGGCGCGCAGCCGTAGGGCAGAAGCAGAGATTGGCCTGGCTCCATACCCGTTCTGCCACGCACGGAGATCCGCATCCAGATGTTCCGCGCTCTGGTATCTCTTTGCTGGGTCCTTTTCAAGACATTTGGAAACGATGTTGCTGAGCGTCCCTGGAATATTCCTGTTCACGTTCACCAGCGGCGCAGCGCGCTGCTGTGTACGCATCAGCAAACTCGCAATTGCACTCTCCGCATGAAAAGGCGAAGTCCCACTCAGTAACTCATACAAAATCAAGCCGACCGTGAAGATGTCCGAACTCGCCTTCACGTCCTTACCTTGCGCCTGCTCCGGAGACATATATTCCATCGTCCCCAGCATGGTGCCGGTGTGGGTCATTCCATCGCCAGCAAAGGTGCGTGCCAAACCGAAGTCCATCACCACCACGCGCCCGTTCTTGTCGTACATGATGTTGGCAGGCTTCAAATCGCGATGGATAATTCCTTCACGATGAGCGGCGGCCAGACCGCTGGTCACCTGTTCCATAATCTCGACCGCTTCGGCAATCTCCAGTTTGCCCCGTTGCTTCAGTAGCGTGTGAAGGTTTTCGCCATCCACATACTCCATCGTGATGAACTTCATGCCCCGGGCTTCTCCAAGGTCGTAAATCCGAATCACATGGCGATCGGTCACTTTGGACGAGAGGAGCAGTTCCTGTTTGAAGCGGGCCAGTATTTCTGGATTGGACGCCATGTCCGGACGGATAACCTTCAACGCAACAATGCGATCGACTTCGCGGTCACGTGCTTTGTAGACGGCCCCCATGCCGCCCTCTCCGAGCAGTTCGAGAATCTCATAACGATCGCCCAGAACAGACCCGGCTTCGAGCAGGATTGCTCTTGCGCCGTGGCCCATGGGCCCTTCCGCAGACACATTCTGACGGACGGGCGATACCGAAACGATGGTGGCGGCGCTCGATACCATCGTCTTTCCATCGTTGCTCGTTTGCGGCAGCACGGCAGGGGTCAGTTGAGGTGAAATCTCTGCTGACGTCTTCTCACTGGCCTTGCGCTCTAAAGTGGAGCCAAACGGCGCCGCCATGATGGTCGCTTCGGAATCAGACGCTGCCGCGGCCTGATCCGGGCGATGAGAAGACAAAGCAGTCTCGGGCTCCTTAGAAGCGGCAGATACCCGCTCATTGTGAGGCGTCGCTTCGCCCGGAACATGTGCCTCGTCGCTCACTGAGATTGCCTCATCCATATCGCGCTTCGCACCTGAGATTCAATGGAACACCGGCTAGGAGGTCGATACAACAAATTGGGCCCGTGGATTTCGAGAAGTATAAACGATCGTTCGATCGTTCTGTTTGGTGAAGCGCCAAGGAAGCATAAGGCGCCGGGAGAGAATGTGGAGTCGCATTGCTGAGTGGAGAACTGCTATGGGGAAGACTCTTTGCAACACCGGTGGCGGACGGCGAGCTTTCAGGTGGAAGAGCAGATCGTCGAGGGGTATGAAACAGCACGATAGTTGGGGGGCCGTGAATCGACAATGATGCCTGCCGAACGAGCAGGGCTTAAGAGCCGCTAGCCGAAGTAGTTCCTCCAAGCCATCGCGAGCGGCCTTCGACCTTCCGCTCTTGGCTTCGACCGAGAAAAGGTACTCTTCCGCCAACTCCCACCCTTCACGATCTGTCACGTCCCGGCATTGCCTCAGTTGTTCCTCGATGGAGGAGTTCCGCTAAAGGTCACCGGAATACCGCCCGCAGTGCGCAACCCCTAGCTTGTTATTGTGTTCGTTGTGTACTAGAAGGTCTCTAACCATGTCGTTTGTATTAACGCGGATGCCTGCCACATCCCTTCTGACGATGGATCACGAAGTCGAGTTGCAGGACACGTATTCCGGTTGCGTTTGCCAGAGCCTCTTGTTTTCGGCTCCTTTCTGCACCGCTTGAAGCCTTCACGTCAATAAGATCCATCGTGCGCCTCCCGCGGGCGTGGAATATCTGAGGCGCCAGCCTTGCTCTGAAGTGGGAAGGGGCCGGCCTGAGCAGACACGCGGCGAGAGTCAGTATAACGAGGCACATCACTCCACTCCTTGAAACTTCCCAAGCTTGACTGCACGTTCGGCCCGGTCGTAAAAGCTGACACTTTTGAAATGTTGTGATGGCTTTCCGCCCGCGCAACAAATGAATCTTTAACTGTTCATCTGCGGACACTCATGCTCGCCTGCGAACACCTCCGCCGCCGGCCACACCCAAATCCCCGCCATTTCGGCCATTTCGGTTTGGCCCCCCAAGTGCCTTTATGTCATGCGATGGATATCTCACGCCCAGACCTCAAGCAGCAGAAGCGCCGCCGTACGGTGATTTTCTCAACCGCATGTGCCCTTGTGCTGGCAGTCGCCGCCTTCTTCGTTTTTCGGCTCAAGCCCGCGAATCCCACGGTCGATGGCCCTGTTTTTACCGACACCGTCAAGCGCGGCGCGTTTCTCCGCCAGGTACGAGGCCCAGGAACGCTCGTCCCACGCGAAGACCGCATCCGCCTTATCCCCGCCGAGACCGAGGCCACTGTCATTCGTATCCGGGTTCTGCCCGGCGCGCATGTACATCCGGACACGGTCCTCATGGACCTCGTCGACCCGGAGGTCCAGCAGCAGATGCTAGACGCCCAGCTTCAACTCAAGGCCGCGCAGGCCGATCTGTTGAACGTCCGCGCCCGCCTTCAAAGCGATCTTATGACGCAGCGTGCCGGTGCGGCCACTGTCTCAGCCGATCACAACCAGGCCGCGCTGCAATCGCAAACCGATAAAAGCCTATACGATCTTGGCGTGATCTCCGGCCTCACCTACGCGGCCAGCAAAGGGAAGGCCGACGAGCTCAACCAGCGCAACGAGATCGAGCGCCAGCGCTACGATCTAAACGAAAAGGCCATCAACACGCAGGTCGCCGTGCAGCAGACCAAGGTCGATCAGGCCCGCGCCATGCTGGCCCTCAAGGAAAAACAGCAGGCTGCGCTCAGTGTTCGCGCCGGCATCGATGGCGTGCTCGTCGATCTTCCTCACCAGGTTGGCGAACATGTCGCGATCGGCACCACGCTTGCCAAGGTCGTCCAGCCCGACCAGCTCAAGGCCTCCCTCAAGATCGCCGAAACCCAGGCCCGCGACATCCAGATCGGCCAGCCTGCCGAGATCGACACTCACAACGGCGTCATCCCCGGCAAGGTCACACGCATCGATCCTGCCGTGCAGAACGGGACGGTGACGGTCGACGTAGAACTGGCAGGCAGCTTGCCGCAAGGAGCGCGTCCCGATCTCTCCGTCGACGGCACCATCGATCTGGACCGCTTGCAGGACGTCCTCTACATTGGCCGCCCCGCCGTGGGCAACGAGAACTCCACCATCTCGCTCTTCCGCGTCTCGGCCGACGGCAAATCCGCCACCCGCGTCCCCGTCCGTATCGGCCGCGCCTCCGTCAACAGCATCGAGGTTCTGTCCGGGCTCAACCCTGGCGACACCGTTATCCTCTCCGACATGTCCCGCTGGGACTCAACCGACCGCGTCCGCCTGCAGCAGTAAATAAATCTAGAAACTTTCAGGAGTTATTCATGCCGGAACCATTGATTCAGATCGAGGCTCTCACCAAAATTTTTTATACCGATGATCTGGAAACCCATGCCCTTTCCGGCGTTCATCTCTCGATCGCACGTGGCGAATACGTTGCGATGTCCGGTCCCTCCGGCTGCGGCAAGTCCACACTGCTCTCGATCCTCGGCCTGCTCGACACGCCTACCGGCGGCGAGTATACGCTCAACGGCAAGCAGGTGGCGAACCTCAACTTCGCTGAGCGCTCGCGTATCCGCAACCAGGAGATTGGCTTCATCTTTCAGAGCTTCAATCTGATCGGCGATCTCACCGTCTTTGAGAATGTCGAGCTCCCCCTGACCTATCGCGCCGGCGTTACTACCGGCGAGCGTAAGTCGCGTGTCGAAGCTGCACTCGAGCGTGTCGGCATGGCATACCGCATGCGTCACTACCCCGCGCAGCTTTCGGGGGGGCAGCAGCAGCGCGTCGCCGTCGCCCGCGCCCTTGCGGGTTCACCCTCCATCCTGCTCGCCGATGAGCCTACCGGTAACCTCGACAGCAAAAACGGTGAGGCTGTGATGAAGCTGCTCGCAGAGCTGCATGGCGAGGGCTCCACCATCTGCATGGTGACCCACGACTCCCGCTTCGCCGCCCACGCACAGCGCCAGGTTCATCTGTTCGACGGCAAGGTCGTCGCCGAAGGCGAACTCGCCACCCTTCTCAACGACCCCGCTCACAATCCCTCCACCGTCACTTCATCCGGAGACCGGGCATGACCACCACTCTCAAGCAGGTCTTCCGCAGCCTTCGCAAATCCCCGCCCTTCGCCCTTACCGTCATCGTCACGCTGGGCATTGGCATCGGCATCAACGCCGCCATCTTCAGCGTGGTCGATAACGTCCTTCTGCGCCCGCTCGGCTATCACGATGCCGACCGCATCGTCTCCATCCGTACGCACTTCGACGATGAGAACCGCTCCATCCCACGCCTCGGCGGTGACGACTACACGGATCTCGCAACGCAGGTGCATGGCCTCCAGGCTGCTGTCATCTACCAGGCCTTTGCAGACGGCATCCAGGTCCGAGGCGCATCCCTCTACGTCCCCATCGCGCAGGTCAGCGGTCGCTTTGGCGAGGTCATGGGCGTCGAGCCTGTCGCCGGTCGCCTCTTTCATTCATCCGATAGCTCCCTTACCGCTGCGCTCGTCAGCGCCTCCTTCGCCCGTGCTCACTTCGACTCGCCCGCTGCCGCGCTCAACCAGTCGATCACCTATAACGGCCAGGTCTTCTCCGTTGTCGGCGTGCTGCCGGATGGCTTCTCGTTCCCCGACAAAGCCGAGGTATGGTTCCAGCGTGTCGACAAGCCTCTCAATCACAACCGCACGTCCTACAACGACCACGTCATCGCCAAGCGCGCAGCCTCAACCTCGCCCGCACAGCTCCAGGCAGAGCTCGCCAGCTTCTCCGCAAATCTACGTCGCCAGTACCCCGAGAATCACAACAAGAGCATCGAAGCGGTGCCGCTGCAGGAGCAGCTTGTCGGCCGCGTTCGTCCCACGCTGAATCTGCTGATGGCGGCGGTTGCGGTGGTGCTGCTCATCGTCTGCGCCAACATCACGCACCTGCAACTTGTCCGCGCCACCCGCCAGCTTCGCGCGGTGTCTATCCGCATCGCGCTCGGTGCGTCCCGCGCACAGCTTGCGGCCTACGCCCTGATAGAAGCTGCGATCCTTGCGTTTGTCGGCGCGGTCCTTGCGCTCGTTTTCGCTGTTCCCACCCTGCGCCTTCTCGTCCGCCTTGCCCCTGCAAACACGCCACGACTCGACGACATCCATCTCAACCTCGATGTATTGATTTTCTCTTTTCTCATCGCTTTCGCCGTCATGGTCGTTGCCGCGTTGCTGCCGGTCTGGCGCTCCTGGCATGTCGATCCAGCAGCCGCCCTTCGCAGCGACAGCTCACGCGGCACAGAGTCGCGCAGTTCCTTCCGCCTGCGTAACGGTTTCATCGTTGCAGAGGTTGCCCTCACCCTCACGCTCTCCGTCTCGGCCATCCTACTCACCCGCCAGCTCATTGCGCAGTCCCGGCAGGATCTCGGCTTCGCCCCCGATACCCTGCTTACGCTCGACGCTCACGCCATCCTCACCACCCCCAGTCCGCAGGCCCGCGACAGTTCACCTGAGGCTCTCAACGCGCTCAAGCTGGCGGAAGATAACTTTGAGCAGGCCAAGCTGAACAAGCTCGACGCCACTCTCAACTCACTCGCCACCGTCCCCGGCGTGGACTCCGTCTCGGCTATCTCCGGAGCACCCATGGGCTTCGGCGGATCGAACGCGAGCTACGCCATCAAGGGCCGCCAGATCTTCGAAAACGGCGTCGGTAACCTGCCCAACGCGGACGTCCGCCCCATCACGCCCGGCCTCTTCGACACACTCCGCATCCCGCTGCTCAAAGGCCGCACCCTCTCCACCCAGGACTCGGCCAAAGCCCCCACCGTCATCATCATCAACCAGGCGCTCGCGCAGTTCTCCTTCCCCGGCGAAGACCCCATCGGCAAGCGCCTTATATGCGGCTATGACATGAACTCCGCCGACCTTGCCATCGTCGGCGTCGTCGCAGACATTCGGAGTGACTCTCCCGTCGCCGCCCCCAACCCCACCATTTACCTCCCAATCGCGCAGCACCCCAACAGCGCTGCGGACATGCAGATTCTCGTACGCACCCGTCTCGCACCCGCCACCATGGGCGAGACTCTGCGTACTCACCTCCTGCGCTCCCATCCGGACGTCGCGGTCAAAGCAACGACCATGCGCGAAAACGTCGGCGTCATGCAACAGTCCGAGCAGTTCCGCACCACGCTCTTCACCCTCTTCGCCGCAGTCTCTATCCTGCTCGCCGCCATCGGCATGTACGGCGTCACCGCGTACACGGTGGCCCTGCGCCGCTTCGAGTTTGGCCTCCGCGTCGCCCTCGGGGCCAACCGCACGCAGCTTTTCGCCATGGTGCTTCGCAGCGGACTGACCGTCGCCTTCATTGGTGTAGCCGTCGGCACCATCTTGTCGCTTAGCCTGCAACGCATCCTTGGTTCAATCGTGGGCAAGCTCCCCGCCTTCGATGCCACGGCCTACGCGCTTGCCTCCCTTGCCGTGCTTCTCATCGCCCTCATCGCCACCCTCCTGCCCGCACGCCGCGCTGCCGGAGTCGACCCCATGACCGTTCTGCGTTCCGAGTGAACACGCCGCCCGCACGCCGCAAAGCACCGTACCCGTCGCAGTTACACAGGAGCTTTCGATGCCCATCTTGACTGATCTCGTGCAGGACGCACGCTTCACCGCCCGGCAGCTTCGCCGCAATCTCTTCTTCTCGATCACGGTCATCCTTACGATAGCGCTGGCCATGGGCGCCGCCGCCGCCATGATCGGCGTCCTCCGTGCGACGCTCCTCAATTCACTCCCTTATCCCCACTCCGAGCAGCTGGTCGAGCTGGGCGACCACAACCTGCGCGGATTCAAGGATGCGGGTCTTATGGCGGTGCCACGCCTCTTCGATCTCGAAGACGCACAGCAGGCAAGCCGTGTCTTTTCGAGCCTAGGCTTCTTTTACTACGATGACTCTCCGCTTACTTTCCAGGGTCATGTCCCAATCCGCGTCTCCGCCATTGCCGCCTCGGGCTCTTTCTTCAGCACGCTCGGCACGCTCCCCCTTCTTGGCCGTACCCTTACCCCGGCTGACGACGTCCCCCATGGTCCCCAGACCGCCGTCCTGAGCTACCAACTCTGGCAGTCGGCTTTTGCCGCCGACCCATCCATTGTGGGCCACACTGTCCGCCTCGGCACCGCGCAGGCCACCATTGTAGGCGTCATGCCCCAGGGCTTTGACCTGCCCGCCGGCACTGAATTGTGGCATCCCGCGCAAATGTCGCGCGGCAGCTTCGGACCTTATCGCGGAGACGGCCTCCGCTTCATACAAGCTTATGCTCATCTCGCGGAGGGTCAGACCCTCGCCTCCGCAAACCAGGGAACTGCGCTGGTCGCAGACCGTCTCGCCAGGCTGTACCCGGAAAGCGACTCCGCCTGGGGCTTCTCGATCGTTAGCCTGCGCGAAAGTCTCTTCGGCGATTTTCGCCATGCCCTCGTGCTGCTGGCCGCCGCCGTCCTGCTTGTGCTGCTGGTAGCGGCGGTCAACGTGGCGGGTTTGCAGTTGTCGCGCAACATGGTCCGCCAGCCGGAGTTTGAAATTCGCAGCGCCCTCGGCATCACACGCGCCCGCCTCATACAGCAGTTGCTTACGGAGAGCATTCTCCTTGTCGCAGCCGGCAGCATCGCCGGCGTCAGCCTGGCCGCCGTCATGCTGCGTATACTCGCGCCCCGTATACCTGCCGCCCTTCTGCGCGTGCAAAAGCCCCACGTCGATCTATACGTCCTGGCCGTTTCGCTGGGATGCGCGCTCGCTGTCGGTATTCTTACCGGCCTGCTTCCAGCCCTGCGCTCGGTTCGCACGCCACCGGCTGCCACGGCCCGCACCGTCGCCGCAGGATCGCGCCGTCTGGGCAGTAGCTTCATCGCGCTGCAAATCGCACTGGCCCTGATCCTGCTCACTTTGTCGGCGTCCGTTCTGCAGGGTCTCTACGCGCTCGTCCATACCCCTCTGGGCTACCAGCCCGAGCAGCTTCAGACCTTCACTGTCGATCTTCCCTGGGGTGCGGAACCCGCACAATCACATCGCTTCTACGCCGAGGTAGAACGCTCACTTGCCGCTATGCCCGGCGTCTCCGCAGCCGGCGCAATTACCGCCTTGCCGTTACAGACGTTCAGCGCCCATACCAAATACGACATCGCGGGCCAGCCGCCCACGCCCCTGCACGACGCCGTCGTTGCAGAAGCGCGCAGTTTCAGTGCCGGCTACCTCCATACCCTCGGCATTCCCCTGCTCGCAGGCCGCAACTTCACCGTGCAGGATAGCGAGCCCCACGCGCCGCCCGTCCTCCTGATCAACCAGACTTTGGCCCGTCGCTATTTCCCCAAGGGTGACGCGGTTGGCAAGCGCCTCAACTACGACAAGGTCTCGAGCGAAATCATCGGCATCGTCGGCGATGTGCACAGCACCGGTGGCCAGCTTTCCGCTCCGCCCCAGCCAGAGGCATACAGCCCTGAGAGCGGTGCGTGGCCGCACATGAACTTCGCAATCCGCACCCAGCTTCCCGCCGCATCGCTGGAACCTTCCATTCGCCGCATGGTGCTCTCGCTGAACTCTTCCTCTTCGCTCGGACACTTCGTCCCTCCCTCGGATCGTCTCGACCGCTCGCTTGCACAACCGCGCCTCAACGCGGGGCTGCTGACCTCCTTTGCCGTGCTTTCCCTGCTTCTGGTGGTGATCGGCGTCTATGGACTCGTCGCATTCCATGTTTCGCAGCGAACCCGTGAGCTTGGCTTGCGCATTGCGCTTGGCTCAACCCGTGCGGGTGTTCTCACGCTCCTGCTTGGCGAGTCCGTCCGCATCCTGCTGATCGGCCTCGCGCTCGGGTTGGCAGGCAGCTTCTTTGCGCACCGTCTGATCGCCGCTAACCTTCCAGACGTCCAGGCCTACAGCCTCCCACTGATGCTGGTGCCCGCCGCCATCCTTGCCGCTGCTGTTGTTCTTTCCACCTTCGTTCCTGCCCGCCGTGCTTCGCGGCTCGACCCCATGCAGGCGCTCAAGTCCGCCTAGACCACCTCGTCCAAAGGAGCCACAATGACCACTTTGATCGAAAGTTTTACCCAGGACCTCCGATTCGCATTCCGACAGCTCCGCAAGCGTCTCTCCTTTACCGTCATGGTTGTGGCCACGCTTGCTGTCGGTATCGGCGCTGCTACTGCCGTCTTCTCGCTTGTCGATAACATCCTCCTGCACCCGCTCCCGTTTGCTCAGCCCGCCCGCATCGTCGCCCTCCAGTCCATCGAAACTCCCCGCGCCGGTGCCTCCACCGTTACCGCCGTTCTGGGCTCCAACATCTCCTACCCTAACTTCTTCGATTGGCGCGAACGCGCTCGCAGCTTCCAGTACCTCGCTTCCTGGCAGGCCCAAAGCTTCACCCTCACTCCTTCTCATGCCCCCGCCCGCCGCATGGATGGCCTGGCCGTATCTTCTGATTTCTTCCGCGTTCTAGGCGTCGCACCAACTCTCGGCCGAGACTTTATCCGCTCAGAAGAGCAGGCCGGCACGCGGTCCGCCCTCATCAGCCACGATCTCTGGCAATCCGAACTCGATTCCAGCCCCGCAGCCATCGGTCGCACCATTCAACTCTCCGACGAAACCTACACCGTCGTCGGCGTCCTCCCGACCGGCTTCGCCTTTCCCAACGCCCCCGACGCCGCCGCCTTCATCACCCCGTCTCTGCCTATGGAAGGCAAGAATCCTTCCGGCAGGGAGCGCGGCTGGAGCCAGCTTGACGTTATCGGACGCCTCGCCCCCGGCTTCAGTAACGCCCAGGCAGCTGCCGAGATGCAGGTCATTCAGCACGACCTTACCAAGCAATACCCCGCCGAAGATGCCCGCATCGCCGGGGTAAGTCTTACTCCGCTGCTCCAGGACCTTACCGGCGACGTCCGGCGACCGCTCCTGATCCTCTTCGCCGCCGTTGGCTTCCTGCTGCTCATCGCCTGCGCCAACGTAGCCGGTCTCCTCCTCACCCGCACCGCCCAGCGCCGCGGAGAGCTTGCGCTTCGCTCTGCCCTGGGCGCCACCCGCCTGCAAATCATCCGGCAGCTGCTCATCGAATC
>JAYVZP010000089.1:0-69554 GCA_043783275.1 Rhodanobacteraceae bacterium | reverse complement strand
CACCTGAGCGCCATCGGCGCCACCGCCGAAGAAGCCGTAGAACGAGTCCTCCGCGCCAAAGCCGCCCTGTCATGACCTCTACCTCCACCGCAAACATCTGGTCGGACTCGCGCAGCGCTGCGCTGAAATCAGCCAGTTGCCTGTTTCAGTCGACCGCAAGGCCCCGCCATACCCCGAATCGCACCCCTGGACAGAGAATCTTTGGGCGGCATCTCCCAAACTGAGTACGCTAGAGCGATGATTCAAGCCAGTGTCAGCCAGATCGGCAGCGTCCTCTTCGACACCCCTGCCACACTCCGGCGCATCGAAGCCACCTGCCGAGCCGCCGCCCTATCCGGTTCACAACTCCTGGTCCTGCCCGAGGCCATCCTCGGCGGGTACCCCAAAGGCCTTACCTTCGGAGCCAAGGTCGGCAGCCGCTCCAACGCCGGCCGAGACCAGTTCCTGCGCTACTGCCACGCCTCCATTCGCTGTCCCGGCCCGGAGACCGAGATGCTCGCCGCCTGGTCCAAAGAGCTCAACCTGCACCTCGTCCTCGGCGTCGTGGAGCGCGACGGCGGCACACTTTATTGCTCATCGCTGCTCTTCTCGCCCGATCGCGGCCTCCTCACCAAACATCGCAAACTCATACCAACCGGCAGCGAGCGACTCATCTGGGGCTTCGGCGACGGCTCCACCCTGAACGTCACCGAAACGGAGATCGGCCGCATCGGCATGGCCATCTGCTGGGAAAATTACATGCCCATGTACCGTCAGCATCTCTACAACCAGGGCGTCGAAATCTGGTGCGCCCCCACTGTCGACGCACGCGAAATCTGGCAGACCAGCATGCGTCACATAGCCTATGAAGGGCGTTGCTTCGTCCTGAGCGCGTGCCAGTTCCTGACCAAAAGCGACTGGCCGGAAGACCTTCACGAAGAGGCCGGCGAGATCGACGGCAAGAGCCTCATCGTCTCACCCTTCGGAGAAGTCCTGGCCGGGCCACAGCAGGGCGAAGGACTCCTTACCTCTGCGTTGAATCTTGACGACATCCCCCGCGGCAAATTCGACCTGGACGTCGCCGGACACTACAGCCGCCCGGACATCTTTAAGCTCCAAACGTCCTGAGGAGTAGTGCACGACAAACAAAAACGGCAGACTCGTTTCGAGTCCACCGCCCCTGTTGGTTCAATCGGTGAGAGCTACCCGATATCTTCGTTCCAATCCTGCAGGTAATTCTTGAAATCCGTCATAAACTTCCCGGCGTCCGCCCCATCCACGATGCGGTGATCGAAGCCCAGCGTAAACCGCTGCACGGACCGAATCGCGATCGTGTCCTGACCGTCCTTGTCCGTCAACACCAGCGCTTCCTTGTTCAATCCGCCGATGCCCAGAATCGCGGCCTGCGGCTGGTTGATGATTGGAGTCCCGAATTGCTCGCCGAAGATGCCCGAGTTGGTCAACGTAAACGTGCCGCCGGAGACTTCATCCGGAGCCAGCTTCTTCGACCGCGCCCGCTCAGCCACATCAACGATTCCCCGCGCCACGCCCAGGAAATTCTTTTCCTCGCACTGCTTGATCACCGGGACGATCAGGCCCCACTCGAGTGCCACCGCAATGCCGATATTGATGTTCTTGTTGTAAAAGATCGCATCGCCCTGGATTGCCGCATTGACCACCGGATGCTTGCGCAGCGCAGAAATTGCAGCCCGCGTGATGAATGGCATGTACGTCAGCTTCACTCCATTACGCTGCTCGTACTTGTTCTTTTCCTTCTCACGCAGCCTCACAATGCGGGTCATATCGACCTTGAATACCGTGTGCACATGCGGACTGGTCTGCTTGGACTCAACCATGCGCCTGGCGATGATCGATCGCATCTTCGTCATCGGAACCAGTTCGCCAAGCTGCTGCACACCACCCGCGGCCTTGGCTGGAGCCGTCGTTGCGGGTGCGGACTGTACCGCAGAAAGCGAAGCAGAGATGGTCGTGGAAGTCGTTCCTGAAACCATCGCAGCGGTCTGCGCGGGGCTTTGCTGCGGAGCCTGCGCTGCCGCCGTAATGCCCGGGGTGGTCGGCTGAGCAGCCATTACCTGAATAGACGCAACCTGACCCGACTTGGCCCCGCCTTCAAGATGACCCATGATGTCCGACTTCGTAATCCGACCTGCCGCGCCCGTACCCGGAACGTGCTGCAGATCGACGTTATGATCGCCCGCAATCTTGCGCACCAGCGGCGAAGAACGCGGCTTCTCGCCAACTGAAGCCGAGGCCGCAGGTGCAGCCGCAGCCACAGGTGCCGAAACGGCCGGAGCGGCGGAGACCGGAGCAGCCGCAACCTTCGCCGGAGCAGCGCCTCCGCCAATCATCGCAACGATCGTGTTGATCGTAACCGTCGCGCCTTCCTTCACCCGAATCTCCGTCAGGATCCCCGCCACAGGCGACGGAATCTCCGCGTCCACCTTGTCCGTCGAAATCTCAAACAGCGGCTCATCGCGCTGAACGGTGTCGCCTACATTCTTCAGCCACTTCGTAATCGTGCCCTCGGTGATGGACTCACCCATCTGCGGCATCGGAATCTCTGTGCCTGGACCGGCATCTGCGGCGGACTCTGGCGCAGGCGCCGGAATCACAGCTTCTTTCGCAGCAGTCGCTTCAGCCGCGGGCTCGGCGGATTCAGCCTTCAAATCCGCAGGAGGCGCAGGTGCTGCCGCAGCCGATCCAGCCTCATTGATCGAGCACACTACCGTATTGATCGTCACGGTCGCGCCCTCCTGAACCTTGATATCCCCCATCACACCCGCCGCGGGCGAAGGAATCTCTGCGTCTACCTTGTCCGTCGAAATTTCAAACAGCGGCTCGTCGAGCTCGACCTGGTCGCCAGGGTGCTTGAGCCACTTGGTAAGGGTGCCTTCGGTAATGGATTCGCCCATCTGGGGCATAACTACTTCAATCGGCATGGATATCCTTCGGACAAACTTGTATACAACGCTACAACACATAAGTATAAGACTCGCAGGCTAAAACTGGCTCGCACTGGGCGATTATGGAACAGCGTCCGTGGGTGTCCTCAATATCTGCTCCAGTGACTCCGCCGCGATCATCTGCCGATTGAAGACACGCCCAAAGTTCCGCGCCGTACTATGCAGCACCTGTTCCAACGTCGGCACAGGTTCCACGGGCGATTCAAGCTCCAGGCTCGTCACCTCACGATCCGCAATCCCGCACGGCACAATCCACCGGTAGTCGCGCAGATCCGGTGAAACATTCAGCGCGAATCCATGCGACGTAATCCCCTGAGAGACATGCACCCCAATCGCCGCCAGCTTCTTTTCGGCCACCGCCTCGTTACCCAGCGTCCACACCCCGGTCCGGCCACACACCCGCCTGGCCATCACCTGGTACTCACCGCAGACGCGAATCAACGCCTCTTCGAGCAACCGCACAAAGTCCACCGGCCCCAGATGCGGTCCCTTCTTACCCGGCAGATCGCCCCGCAGATCCATAATCGGATACCCGATCAACTGCCCCGGCCCGTGATACGTCACATCCCCGCCGCGATTTACCTCATGCAACTCAATGCCGCGGCTGGCAAGCAATTCATCGCTGGCCAGAATATTCTCCCGTTTTGCGTTGCGCCCCAGCGTCAACACCGGCGAATGCTCCATCAGCAACAACGTATCCGCAATCGCCCCGGCCTTGCGCAGCGCGATTACACGCTGTTGCAGCGCCAGCGCTTCCGCGTAAGGCACGCGCCCGAGTGAGAGTAAGTGGATGAACATGATGTGATCTTTACCCTTGGACCGTAAGGTTGAGCACGTGGCGGAACCGGTCCAGTGCAGGACCCGACTGACGAACGATCGCAAACAACCTGATCGCAATCCATTGGATCAAGCGAATGAGTCGCGTCAATCAAGTCAATCAGGCCGGTCGAGTAAATGGCGTTGTTGCGGCAAAACTCCTTCGCGCAGGTTTGCCACGTTTTCCTTCTTATACGTTCAACGCCATACCTTCCACGCTCGAGAAACCATCCAGCAGGCTCTCTGCCAGCGTCGGGTGCGCATGGATCGTGAACATCATCTCTTCGACTGTGCCTTCAAGCTCCATCGCCGTCACGCACTCCGCGATCAACTCCGTAGCCTGCGGACCGATGATGTGTGCGCCCAGGATCTCGCCGTACTTCGCATCCGAAACAATCTTCACAAACCCATCATGGGAATCCACAATCGTAGCCTTCGAGTTACCCACAAACGGGAACTTGCCCACCTTGACCTGGTAGCCCTTTTCCTTCGCCTGCGCCTCCGTCAGCCCAACGGACCCAATCTGCGGATCGCAGTACGTGCAGCCCGGAATGCGCTGACGATTCACCGGCCGCGCATACTTTCCAGCCAGCTTCGCCGCCACCACCACGCCACACATCGCGCCCACATGTGCCAACTGCGGCAGCCCGCCAACGATGTCGCCGATCGCGAACACGCCCGGCTCCGTCGTCTCCATCCACTCATTCGTCATCACAAAACCGCGATCCGGCGTGATCTTGATCTTGTCCAGGCCGCAGTCATACGTACGCGGCGCCCGCCCTACGGCAACCAGCACCTTGTCTACCGTCTTGGTCTGCGCCTTGCCCGCCGCGTCTGTAAACGACACAAGCGCCCCGCCATCCTTCTTCTCAATCTTCTCCAGCTTCGCGCCGACAAAAATCTCGATCCCACGCTTCTTGTAAAGTCGCGTCAGCTCCTTCGAGATATCTTCATCCTCCACGTTCACGATCCGCGGCAGCGCCTCCAGAATCGTCACGTCTGCGCCAAAGCTCTTGAACACCGAGGCAAACTCAACCCCCACCGCGCCCGCGCCAATCACCATCAGCGACTTCGGCATCTCCGGAATCGTCAGAATCTCCATGTTGGTCATGATGGTGTCATCGGCCTTGTAGCCCGGCAGCATGCGTGCATCTGAACCCGTTGCAAGCACCACGTTCTTGGCCTTGACCTCGGTCACCGCCTGCTTGGTGAAGCCTTCGGCCTGCGCGTCCTTGCCCTTGCCCTTGTCCTCGGCGGACACATGGATCGTATGCACTCCGCCCACGGCCGATCCGGTCAGACGGCCATGTCCGTTGATCACGGTAATCTTGTTCTTCTTCATCAGGAAATCAAGCCCTTTGGCATGCTTGATCGTGATGTCGTCCTTACGCTTCATCAGGTTGGTCCAGTTCAGCTTTGGCGCATCCACGCCATCGATGCCGTAGCTGCTCGCATGTTTCAGATGGTCCCAGACCTCAGCGGAAAACAGCATCGTCTTGGTCGGAATGCAACCCCAGTGCAGGCACGTGCCACCCAGCTTGTCCGTCTTCTCAACCAGTGCGACCTTCAGGCCATACTGTGCGGCGCGAATCGCGCAGGTATATCCGGCGGGCCCACCGCCCACAATGACTACATCGAAAATCTGATCTGCCAAGAGAAATCTCCATTTGCGAGGCTATGCGACCTACGCATGCTGCCCTCTTATTTTACGCTCAGACGTCAACAAATATGCCCTCGGCCAACTCGCGCCTGTCCGGTAATCGTCAGGCCTTGCCCCGCACCTTCACCGCCCACCAACGCGACCCCACCGGAAGCAACAACAGCGAAACCAGAATCATCCGGATCCCCCACGTTGGCGTCAGCCTGTTCAGCGGCTGCTGGTGGCTCTGCGCGTATTCGGCAATCGAGCTCTCCCAGGTGCGTCCCGCCAGCACGGCCGACATACTTGTCCCGCCAGTCCAAAATCGGCCAGATGGCCCCTAGCCCAGGCTCCCAACCGACTGCCGCTCAAACTTCCGCAGCTTGCAATTCGAGCACAGCTTATCGAACAGTCCCCGCGTCACGCCTGTACTCCCGCTGTTATGCCCCAGCGCGGCATATCTCCGACGGCACCTCGGGCACCGAAACTCTCCCGCCCACCAGACCAGTGCCGCCGCAATCATCAGCCAGACAAAAATAATCGCCAGACAAATCTCAGGCTGATGAATCACCATCCGCGACAGATAAAACAAGGCCAACGTCACCGGTAGCCACGCATAAAGAAAGACAAGCGCCAGGTTTCGCCGGATTGAGTACAGTCTCCACTGCGCGTGATAATACGCGTCCGTTTCGGTGTGCTCGCCGTCGGTTGCATCCCAAATAATCTGCCGGCCCTCTTCGTTCAATCCATCTCACCCCAAAAGTCTGGCCGCATCCTTCGCAAAATAAGTAACGATAAAATCCGCCCCGGCCCTTCGAATCGAAAGGAGCGACTCCAGCGTTGCGCGTTCGCGTTCCAGCCACCCTTTTTCGAACGCCGCGTGAAGCATACTGTATTCGCCAGACACCTGGTAAGCCCCCAGGGGTGTATCGAATCGATCCCGTGCCGCCTTGATCACATCCAGATACGGCATAGCGGGCTTCATCAAAATCATGTCCGCCCCCTCCGCCAGATCCTGCTCCACCTCACGCATCGCTTCGCGCACATTCGCTCCATCCATCTGGTAGCTGCGCCGATCCCCAAACTGCGGAGCCGAGTCCGCAGCCTCACGAAACGGCCCATAAAACGCCGACGCAAACTTCGCAGCGTAGCTCATCACTGGAATCTGCTCGTGCCCCGTGGCGTCCAGATCCGTACGAATGGCCGCAACCCGCCCATCCATCATGTCGCTCGGCGCAATCACATCCGCACCCGCGGCAGCCAGCGAAACCGCCGTCTTCGCCAGCAGCTTCACGCTGGAATCGTTCTCAATCTCATAGCTGGCATCCACCCCTTCGCCATCGCGAGCCACAATCCCGCAATGCCCATGCGACATGTACTCGCACAAACAAACATCCGCAACCATCACCAGGTCCCGCAACCCACGCTCCGATTTCAGCGCCCGCAGCCCCGTCTGCACGATCCCGTCGTCCGCCCACGCCCCGCTACCCTGCTCATCCTTCGCCGCCGGCAGCCCAAACAGCAGTAACCCGCCCAGCCCCAGCGACGCACACTCTACCGCTTCCTTCAAAGCCTCATCAACCGACAGGTTGAAGCATCCCGGCATCGAGCTGATCGGCTTCCGAATCCCCTCACCCGGAACCAGGAACAGCGGATAGATCAGCGCAGAGGGGCGAAGGTGTGTCTCGCGCACCAGCGAGCGCATAGCTTCCGTCCGTCGCAAACGTCGCGAACGTGCAATCGGGGTAGTCATCTCTTTATTCTACGTCTGCATGAAGCGTCGAAAGACCAGCGCCGGGACACCCCCATTGAAGTGATAAAAGATGATGCCTCAGGTATTTACAGATGATGTCCAAATCCGCATCGGATCGCTTTTCATCGCACAAAATCGTTTCAGGCAGTCCTCTCTAATTCCGCTCGATCCTCGCCCACTCCTCCCCCGACGCCGAAGGCGCCAGCACCCAAAGCGTATAAATCCCCAGCGCCGTCCCAAACGGAAGCTTGATCAGCGACAGGATCGCCAGCACAATCGCCAGGGTCCGCGCCCACGGCTTGCGCGCCAGCAAGCCTAAACCGGCCACTACAGAAAGCACTGCCATCACCGCCGTAGTCAATGCGAAGAACGGCACCATCGCCCCAAACGATTGCATAAAAAATGTAGGCACATCGCCAAACATCCCGGCCCTCGCCATCCCCTGCACTGCCGAGGCCAGAATCAGCCCACGCAGCAACCGGTACACGCCAAAGATGCACCACATAATCCCTACCGCCTGCAGGTTATTGGCGATACGCGTCCTCTGCACAGACGCAAACGCCCCCGGATACCCCGGCTGAACCTGCATCGGCACCCAGGGCGGCTGTGGCCCCCCACCAATGACCAGCTTTGTCCCGCACTGCCGGCAAAACACCGCTTCCGGCAGATTCTCGAATTCACACGCTGAACAGACCATTTGTTCTCCTCCACGCCCAACTCCGCGCATCATCGGATACGTACTCTAAGCAAGCTTCGTTCCGTCCCATGGGAATACCATAAAGGAGTGACTTCGCTCCTACCCCACATCCCCTCTCCCCTCCTCGAATCCAGTGCCGCCGCCCTGGAGTGGCCGCGCCTCCGCGAAGGCATCGCAGCCAAAGCCGTAAGCCCCCTCGGCCGCGCCTTCACCCTCGCCCTCGAGCCCTGCACCGACCTCCCCTGGATCACCTCCCAACTCTCCCGCACCGCCGAGTTCCGCGCCTTCCTCACCGGCGGCGGCTCCTTCAGCTTCCACGGACTCTTCGACCCCGGCCCGCTCCTTGAAAAAGCCCGCATCAGCGGCTCCGCCCTCGAAGCCCTCGAAATCCTCGCACTCCTTGAAGTCGCCGAGCGCGTCGCCGCCTGGCGCAACCTCTTCCTCCCCCGCAAACCCGGCGACGGCCAGGCATCTGTCTCCCTCGGCCCAGCCATCTTCGCCCTCTCGCAAGACCTCCTTCCCTACGACCTCGCCCCGCTCCTGCGCACCCTCCGCGGAAAAATCGAAGCCGATGGCTCCCTCTCCGACGACGCCAGCCCCGAACTCCGACGCATCCGCCGCGCCATGGAGAACCAGCACCGCGCCATCGAAGCCTCTCTCCGCCGCGCCGCACGCGCCCTCCGCGAAGAAGGCAGCACCCAGTCCGCCACCGAAGACCTCATCACCGTCCGCGGCGAGCGCTTCGTCATCCCCATCAAGGCCGAGTTCAAACGCAAGGTCCCCGGCGTCATCCACGGTTCGTCTTCATCCGGACAAACTGTCTTTGTGGAACCCCTCGAAACCATCGAAGAGAATAACGAACTAGTCCGCCTCCTCGACGAAGAGCAGTCCGAAATCCACCGCATCCTCGTCGTCCTCACCGGCGCGCTGGCCGCCGACGCCCCCACCCTCATCCTCGGCACCGTCATCCTGGCCGAAGTCGAATCCCACTTCGTCCGCGCCCGCTTCTCGCTTGAACTGGACTGCGTAACCCCCACCTTCTCGGACGCCCTGTCCCTGAAAAACGCCCGCCACCCCCTCCTCGAACTCCGCATGCGAGCCGAATCCAGATCAAGCGACATCCCGGATGCCGCAGGTCTAGCTCCTGAGGCCTCGGATAAACCCACCACCCCACCCCCAACCCGCCCCAAGAAACCCATCCCCCTGACCCTCGCCCTGACCCCGGAAGCCCGCCAGCTCATCATCTCCGGCCCCAACACCGGCGGTAAAACCGTCTCGCTCAAAACCACTGGCCTGTTAGCCCTCATGGCCCAGGCCGGACTCCCCGTCCCCGCCGAAGAAGCTGTCTTCCCTCTCTTCACCGCCATCTTTGCCGACATCGGCGACGCCCAATCCATCGAGCGCAACCTCTCCAGCTTCTCCGCCCACGTCGTCAACGTGGATCACATCAGTCGTCACGCTGGCCTCCACTCGCTCGTCCTGCTGGATGAGCTAGGCTCCGCCACCGACCCCGAAGAGGGCGCAGCCCTGGCCGTAGCCGTGGCCCAGCACTTCCTCGATCTTGGCGCCTGGACCTGCATCACCACCCACCTCACCTCCCTCAAGGTCTACGCCGCCTCCCGGTCCGGCGTGTTGAATGCCGCCGTAGGCTTCAACCAGCAAACTCTCGCTCCCACCTATGAGCTCAAGCTCGGAGTCCCCGGCGCCTCCGCCGGACTCAACATCGCCGAGCGCCTCGGCATGCAACCCGAGATCATCACCGCCGCCCGTGCCCAGATGACCACGCAGCAAGCCGACATCGGCGCCTTCCTCGACCAGCTTCACGACCAGCTCTCCGCCGCCACCGCCGAGCGCGTCTCCCTCAAGCGACGTACCGAAGAGTTATCCGCCGAACGCATCCGCCTCGAAACCGAAGGCCGTGCCGAGCAGAAACAACGCACCCGCGAGCTGGAGCAAAAGCTGGCCAACCTGCTTGAAGACTTCGACGCCCAGCTCAAAGAAGTCGTAAAAGCCATCGACGACAAAACCGTAGCCCAGAAGATCGCACGCGACTCCGCCCTGCGCATGTCCCGCGTCCGCCGCGAGTTCTCCGAGCAGTTCTCCTCCACCGTCCTCGCCCACAACACCGGCGCCGACAGGAACGACCCCCAGAAACGCACCGATCCCAAAGCCCCCAAACCCATCAAGCCAGGCGACCTCGTCACCCTCAAATCCCTAGGCCGCCAGGCCCGCGTAGACCGCGTCATCGACGACAAAACCCTCGAAGTCTCCATGGGCCAGATGAAGATGCGTGCCCTCCGTTCGGACGTGGTCGAGGTCGAGTCCATCGCCGTCATCACCCCTCTGCAAGCCGCCCGCCGCCGCGGCGGAATCACCGTCCGCACCAACGACGCGCTCGACTACACCCCCAGCGAGATCAACGTCATCGGCCGCACCGCCGCCGAAGCTGAAGACGAGGTCCAGCGCTACATCGACCGCGCCTTTCTCGCCGGCCTCCCCCGCGTACGAATAGTCCACGGCACCGGAATGGGCGTGCTGAGACGGACGTTACGCGAGTACTTGAAATCTCATCCCCACGTAGCCACCTTCGCCGAAGCCAGCCAAAACGAAGGCGGCCAGGGCGCCACCCTCGTAGAACTCCGCCAGTGACCAGGCCTTATATGAGCGGCGTCCCACTCCATCGCTCGCGAAGCTCATAAACGATCTGATATCCAACCTGTAGCGGCCTCTTCAACCGCTGAGCAGCCAGCAGCATTTACATCTGCAACAACACCCATCCTCGCTCGTTTTGTCTTGTCAGCCTAAAAATGTCTGCGGTGCGCAGCAGAGCCCTCATCCGCCTTAAACGCTCATCGTGGTGTGATAACGTTCCGCTATGCGTAAGACCCTGACGCCAGCTCGTCGTAGCGTCGTACTTTTTGCAGCCACAGCGACTATGCTCGCACCTCTCCCCCTGCTGCTTCTCCTTCCGCTCCGCCAGGCGCACCGTCTAAGTGATCCGCCGTACTTCATGGCAGTCGGCTTGTGTTTAGGGTTATCGCTGGCTTGCTTGGTTAAAGCAGGAACAGATCTCGTTGACTTTCGCAAATCCGAGAATCCAGGGCAGTCGCTATAAGCTCCGCGTGTCAACGCAGCGGAAAAACAACAGACAATACGTAAACAGACTTTTTGGGGCCGGCCCCGACCGCTGCGAAAGCAATAACCACCGCCAGGGCTCCATGCACTCAAAGCCAACCCGGTCCGCATCCTCCCCTTAGACCGACCACTCCGGCCCACGCAGAATCCCCACGCCCGAAAACGCAACAGGCCCATGACGATCCGGAACATTGAATCCTATTCGCGGGTGAACCTCCGCCCCATCCGATCCCTTATGCTGCCTCTCCAAAGCCTCAATTACATTGCCCCGAGTCACCTCCTGCTCCGTCTTGGAAGTACGCGCCCAGTAAATCAGGAACCCCTGCCCACAAACTTTGCAACGAACATCGCTTACCGTATTTGAAAGCCTGCATAAAACTTGCACGTGAATGCCTCACCCTTGTTGCGGGGATGGTTGTACCTGGGATTCGTCAACTTTATAGCTGTCAATCAAATTGACCTATGCCCCAAGTGAGCTAGTTACCAGAACCTTCGTGCCAGAAAACGCCCGGTAAGCAGCCGCCCCAGGTGGTGCCAGACCCACAAACAAAATATGCTGGTACTTCCAGGTTCAAGGACGGTTCAAGCGATGAGCACCCAAGAGATAACCACCATACAGACCCCCGTAACCCACTCCAGCATTCGGGTCCAACTCCCCGACGGCAGCATTCGCGAAGTCCCCCGCGGCACCACGCCGCTCGAGATCGCCACCGCCATCTCCCCCCGCCTCGCCGCCGTCGTCGTGGTCGCGCGCATCAAGCCCACGTCCGGTCTCGACATCAACCAGTCCGAAGGCGGCACCGACGACGCCCCCGCGGACTCGGCCGAAGCCATGTATGACGCCTCCCTCGACGCCTCCGTCGAAAAAATCGTGGATCTCTCCACCCCGCTCAACCAGGACGTCGAACTCTGGCTCCTCAAGGAAGCCGACGAGGCCTCCCTCAAAGTCGTCCGCCACTCCGCCGCCCACGTCATGGCCACCGCCATCCTCGAGCTCTTTCCCGAAACCAAACTCGGTCACGGCCCCGCCACCGATCAGGGCTTCTTCTACGACGTCTACCGCCAGACCCCCTTCAGCGACGAAGACCTTGCCGCCATTGAAAAGCGCATGACTGAAATCGTAGCCCGCGATGAACCCTTCGTCCGCGAAGTCGAAACCCGCGAAGAAGGTCTCGCCCAGTACGACCGCAACGGCGAATTCATGAAGGTCCACTTCATCGAAAAGTTCACCCAGCCCGGCGAAGAAATCTCCCTCTACCGCAACGGCACCTTCACCGACTTCTGCCGTGGCCCCCACGTCCCCTCCACCGGCCGCGTCAAAGCCTTCAAGGTCATGTCCGTAGCCGGTGCCTACTGGCTCGGCGATGAGAACAACCAGCAACTCCAACGCATCTACGGCACCGCCTTTTTCAACGATAAGGACCTCAAGGCCCACTTCGTCCGCCTGGAAGAGATCAAGGCCCGCGACCACCGCGTCCTCGGCAAACAGCTTGACCTCTTCTCCATTCAGGAAGTCGCCGGTGCCGGCCTCATCTTCTGGCATCCCAAAGGCGGCCTCATCCGCAAGACCATGGAAGACTGGATGCGCGATGAGTGCGTTCGCCGTGGCTACGAGCTCGTCTACACCCCGCACATCATGCGCCGCGAGCTCTGGAAGATCTCCGGCCATGAGGTCAACTACGCTGACAATATGTACCCGGCCATGGAGCTTGACGACGCCGAATACCGCCTCAAGCCCATGAACTGCCCCGGCCACATCCTCATCTACAAAAACTCTCCCAAGAGCTACCGCGACCTGCCCGTCCGCTACGCCGAACTTGGCAACGTCTACCGCTACGAGCGCTCCGGCACCATGCACGGCCTCCTCCGCGTCCGTGGATTTACGCAGGACGATGCCCACATCTTCTGCACCCCTTCCCAGGTCGAAGATGAGGTCGAAGCCTGTATCGACTTCGCGCAGTCCGTCCTCAACACCTTCGGTTTCGCCGAGTTCAAGGTAGAGCTCTCCACCTGGGACCCCAGCGACAAGAAGTTCATCGGCAGCGCCGACCAATGGGAAAACGCTACCGGCGCCCTCGTCCACGTCCTCAACCGCAAGAGCATTCCCTTCCGCACCATCCCGGGCGAAGCCGCCTTCTACGGCCCCAAGATCGACATCAAGCTGGTCGACGTCCTCGGCCGCATGTGGCAGCTCTCCACCGTCCAGTTCGACTGGAACCTCCCCGCCCGCTTCGACCTCCACTTCAAAGGGGAAGACGGCGAACTCCACCAGCCCGTCATGGTCCACAGAGCGCTCTTCGGCAGTGTAGAGCGCTTCTTCGGCGTCCTCATCGAGCACTACGCCGGCGCCTTCCCTCTCTGGCTCGCACCCGTCCAAATCGGCCTGGTCCCCATCTCGGAAAAACATCTCGACTACGCCCGCACCGTCAAAGCCCGCCTCGAGGCCGCCGGCCTCCGCGTAGAACTGGACGAGCGCAACGAAAAGATGAACGCCAAAATCCGAGAGTTCGGCCTCCAGAAAGTCCCCTTCATCCTCATCATGGGCGACAAGGAATCCACCACCGAGTCCGTAAGCGTCCGCGTCCGCGCCAAAGGCGACGAGGGCAGCATCACCCTACAAGCCTTTATAGACCGCTGCAAAACCCTGACCGAAACCAAAGCCGTAGCCCTCTAGCCACCCACAATCCGGGTGCCCAGGTCTCGCCTCTGAGACCTGGGTCTCAATTCCCCACAAAACCCAACGAACGCCAGCATCCCCCAGGAACACTTCTCATTCTGAGCGAGCGTGACGCGCACTTGCCCCACGCAGTAGGAGGATCAGCGTCCGCCCTCCCCGGAGCTCCCCCCACCCTTCTGTGCCCCATTCATCGCAGCCTCCACGCGATGAGTAAGCTCTACCCCACCATTTGTTGTCATCCCGCAGGGATCCCGGTTGCACTCGCACTACTCAACCCAGACAATAAAACCCAATGCCCTCACTCTCCCCCCAAGACCGGGAAAAAGCCATAGCCCTCCTGGATCGTCTACGCGCCGACATCCTCTCCATCGCTGGCGAAGACCGCGAACTCATCCTCCAGATGAAGCGCTATATCTCCAAGCGTCTGGAGTTCGACGAGCGCGGCAACCCCACCCAGCGCCGCAAACTAAAAGATCTCAAGGTCAAGCACCAGCAAGGCCTCTGCGCACTCTGCAAGACCAGACTCCCCGAGCGCGGCGCCGAACTCGACCGCTTCCTCGCCATCGAAGGCTACACGCCCGCCAACACCCAACTCCTCTGCCACGACTGCCACCGCGCCACCCAGGAAGCCCGCGCCCGCCTCGCATCAACCTTGAATCTGAATGAAGCCCCGTCCCAAACCTCGCCTCCCGACCAAAACCCACCCGCTGGCATCTTACGGTCAGGAGAAAAAACAATGCGGGTGATGGGAACGTTTCAAAGCCGTGACGCAGCCGACTCAGTCAAAGACGCCTTCATCGACGAGGGCTTCAACCCGGGCGACCTCATCGTCATCGCCAATCGCGAAAAACCCGAACCACCCGAAGACGCCGACCTCGAGGCAGGCACCGAAGGCGAAGGCGGTTTCACTGAGTTCGAAGAGAAGATTGGCAAAGTCGTTCTCGGCATCTTCCACCAGCACAAAAATCTGGAAGGCGACGGCACCGAAGGTGACCCCACCGGCGGCGCCCTCCTCAGCGTCCTGGTCAAAGACCAGCCTCAGGCCGTCCGCGTCAAAGCCATCCTCGAGCGGCACTTCGCCAGCGATATAGAAGAAATCGAAGCCCTCTAAATTCACCTCCCCAAAAGTAACGACACTCCCTCCTGGACTTGCACCAGCGCCGGCCAGCCCCGGAGTAGAATCCGTTGCGGGGCGCCTAACCCATCAACACTGTCGCGCGTGCTGTAAATCAGACTGTCCAAGGGAGTGTCCAATCATGTTTCGCCTTAAAGAGAACATCCACGTAAACGCTCCCCTCGAGCGTTGCTTCCTGCTCTCGACCAGCATCGCCATCGTGCAGCAAACCATCGGCCTCACGCCCGTCGAGGGCAAGACTGCTGGCCTCATCGTCGGCGGCGACCAGCTCGTCTGGCGCGGCTGGAAGTTCGGCATACCCGCCATGCATGAGACCCTCATCACCGGTTACGACCGCCCCAACTTCTTTCAGGACACCATGGGCCGCGGCCGATTCAAGCACTTCCAGCACGATCACCAGTTCACCTGGGTCGACGGCCAGACCCTCATGGTCGATGTCGTCCGCTTTTCGCTCCCCTTCGGTCCTCTCGGCAGAGTCATCGGCAAACACGTCGTCGTCCCTCACGTCCTTGCCCTCCTGCTCCGCCGCTTCCAACTCCTCAAGCGCATCGCGGAAGGCTCCGACTGGGAGCGCTACCTCGCCAACCCAAACACTTCCGCCGCAAGTACCCAGGTCACCGACGAGCCAGCCCGCATCCAACACCTCAGTTAGTGGAGGTGTTATCAATGAAAGCAGTCGTTCTGCACGAGTATGGAAGTCCCGGCAAGCTCAAATGGCAGGATCATGAAGACCCCACCCCCCAGGCCGACGAAGTCCTCGTCCGCGTCGCAGCCGCCAGCATCAATCCCATCGACTTCAAAATGCGCTCCGGCGCCGCTAAAGACCTCTTCCCCGTAGACTTCCCCACTATCCTCGGCCGCGACTTCTCTGGCATCGTCCGCGCCGTGGGGTCCGACGTCACCAACTTTGCCCCCGGCGACAAGATCTTCGGGCTCGCCTGGGCCACCTACGCCGAGCTCTGCGTCGTCAAAGCCACCGACCTTGCTAAAGTCCCCGAGGGCCTCGAACTCCCCCAGGCCGCCGCGCTCCCCCTGGTCAGCCTTACCGGCGAGCAGCTCATCCGTCTCGGCACCAACATCCAGAAGGGTCAGACAGTCCTCATCGCCGGTGCCGTCGGCGGTGTAGGCCGGGTAGCCGTCATCACCGCCAGGGATCGCGGCGCCAAGGTCATCGCCGGCGTCCGCAAAAAGCAGCTCGAACAAGCCGCCACATTGGGCGCAGATGCCGTCCTGGCCCTCGACGACGAGAAAGCCATGTCCGCACTCGGCGTCATCGATGCCGTAGCCGACACCGTAGGTGGCCCCACCGGCGAGATGCTCCTCAGCAAGGTCCGGCCCGGAGGTATCTTTGCCAGCGTCGTCGGCCCTCCTTCGAACGCCGCCCTGCACCCCACGGTAAAAATCGTCGTCATCATGGCCAAGCCAGATCCCGAGCACATGGTCAAGCTGGCCCAGGACGTCATCGCTGGACGCCTCATCATCCCCATCGACCGTATGCTCCCTATGGAAGAAGCCGCCAAGGGCCACGCAGCCGCAGAAGCCGGCGGCATCGGCAAGATACTCCTCCTGGCCTGACCACCCACGGCAAACGATCAGGGTGCCCAGGTCTCGCTTCTGAGACCTGGGTTCTAGTCGGTCCCAGACCCTTCGGCCTTACCTCCACCAAAAACTCCCGTTGCACCCAAACCAATTTCCACTAAAATCAGCTCGACTCCAGAAATTCCATCCAGCCGGAGAACCGACTTGGTTGCAGCCCTAGCCCCCCAGCAGCCTACCCAGGCTGCCGTTCGCCCTCCGCGCTTCTACGAGCCAGAGCTGGACCTCCTGCGCTTCTGCGCCTTTCTCGCCGTCTTCTTCTACCACGCCATCCCAAACGATTACTCCGCCCTCATCCCTCACTTCGGCCACGCTTTGCCCGCCTTCCTCCTGAACATCCGCAACGCCCTGCCCTTCGGCGTCTGCATGTTCTTCCTCCTCAGCTCCTATCTCATCACCAAGCTGCTCGTCCTTGAGCGAGCCAACACCGGCTCCATCGACATGCGCAACTTCTACATCCGTCGCATGCTCCGCATCTGGCCCCTTTACATCACCTTCCTCCTGGTCATGTTCGTACTCGGCCGCGTGCACGTCTTCCCCCAGTTTGAAACCGGCCGCCTCCTCGCCTTCCTCTTTTTCTCCGGTAATATCTACAACGGTCTCTTCGGCTTCAGCCTCAACCCCATCTCGATCCTCTGGACCATCTCCATCGAGGAACAGTTTTACATCCTGTGGCCTGGCCTCGCGCGCATCGGCACCGCCTTCCTCCAGCGCGCCGCATGGATCATCATCGGCATCGCCATCCTGTCCGCCGTCCTCCTCGGCCTCTACGCCCGCGACCCCCGCAACGCCGTCTGGACCAGCAGCCTCGTCCACTTCCAGTTCTTCGCCCTGGGCGCACTCCTCGCCATCCACTTTTCCAAACGATTACCCACCTTCAGCACCCTCACCCGGGTCCTCTTCGCGGTCACCGGAGTCGCGCTCATCCTCATCGCCACCGGCCCCCTCCACATCAACCGAGAGCCCGTCATCTCGCCCTTTGCATTGGCTCTGGGGTACGAACTCATGGCCTGCGGAATCGTACTTCTCTTCCTCGTCTTCCTGGGCGCAACCCAGGGCCGGAACAGAATCCCCGCCAGCCTCACCTACCTCGGCAGGATCTCCTACGGGCTCTATGTCTTTCACCAGATGGCGCTCGATACCGCCCAGCGCCTTGCGATTTACTACAACATCCACGGCCTCAAAATTATCGTTGCCGCCGCTCTAACGCTGTGCCTGGCAATGGTTTCGTACCGCTTCTTCGAAAAGCCGTTTCTCATCCTCAAAGACCGATTCGCTCCGGTTCTCGCCCACGCCGAGACCCCGCTCCTTACTTAGCATCGTCTCCGCAACCCGCGGATGCAGCACCAGGTGCCGCATCGAACCATCCCCCTGCGATAACGTCGGCAATCCCGACGGTGTCAGCAGCAGATGCAGGTCCCGCCGCTCCCGCGGGCTCATCGGTTGAAAATGAAACGGTTTTCCCGTCCGTTCAACCTCTCCAATCCCGTTCTGCGCCACCAACTGCATCACGTGGTCGCGCGACGCCTTGAAGTCTCCCGCGTCGAAGCTGATCAAATCATGCTGATCCGGCCGCAGTCGCAAAGCCTTCACCGCCATATGTTCCAGCGCCAGGAGCAGCTCGCCGCTCCGAATCAGCAGTTGCGGCAAGTCCGGCCCGTCAAAATGAACCACAATCAGCGGCTTCGGTCCCGGCAGCACGTCCACCGTATAGCTCAGGCGCAGCCCGGAGTTCAGCAGAATCATCTTCAACAGAGAGTCGAGCACACTCTCGTTCATGTTCACGGTCAACCCATCCATAGCGTCCCCCAGGCCTCCGATTCAGGGACAATGCAACGCACATCCCCACCCGAAGAGACGAATCGCTCCCCCGGGAACCTTAGGTATACCTCTACCCAAACCCCTTGGGCACTCCACGGAAGATGTAGATGGCGAACCTCCGCATCCTCCCACCCCCCCCGAAAAAAGCCCCACCTCACAGCGGTCAATCCGCATGAGATGGGGCAATCGTGTTGTTATTTTTCAGATATCGCAGAGGCAATCAGCACAGCACAGGAACCCGCGCTCACGAACTCTCTTACCGGCGAACAGCCTTACCCTGAATCGTCTTTCCCGGTCCGATACTCTTACTCACGCCCTCACCCGCCTTACGCCGAGCGCGCTTCGCCGCAATCTCCTTCATCTCCCGCCCGATGCTCGTCTTGTTCATCACCTGCTGCGTCGCAATCGAAATCAAGTTACCCACCGACCAGTAGAGAGCCAGCCCGGAAGCATAGTTCCAAGTCATGTACCCCGAAAACGCCGGCATCATGAAGGCCATCATCTTCTGCTGCTGCGGGTCCACACCCGGAGAAGGCGTGTAGAACTGAACCAGGAACTGCGAAACCACCATCAGGATCGGCAAAATGTGCCAGGGGTCCGCGGCCGAAAGATCCGGTAGCCAGAACCAATGCGCCTGCCGCAGCTCCACTACCTTTGGCAGCATGCCAAAGAACGCAAACAGCAGAGGCATCTGGATCAACGTCGGCACGCATCCGCCAAACATATTCACGCCGTTGGCCTTCTGCACCTGCATGATCTCGGCGTTCATGTCATTGCGCTTCGGGTCCGTCACCTTCAGGCTCTTGTACTTCGCTTTGATCACGTCCAGCTGCGGCTGAATCCGCTGCATCTTCAAACCCGACTGCATCGTCTTGATCCGCAACGGCAGAATCACCAGGTTGATCAGCACGGTGAGCCAGACAATATCCCAGCCCCAGCTCGACGACACATGCTGATTGATCCAGCGCAGGCAATAAAAGAGCGGCTTGCCCACAATCGCAAAGAACCCAAAGTCCAGCAAGGGCTCAAGCGTCGTATTCGACCCCGTCGCATGCACGTTCCGCAGAACCTCAACGGCCTTGGGTCCCGCAAACAAACGAGTCCGCGTGTGTCCCGACAGGTCCCCCAGCGCCGCACCCAGGATCGGCACCTTCACCTCATCCTTCTCCGGATCCTTATGCGGAGCCGTCGCCACACCGGCACCCAGACCGTTATTACGATTCGCCTTCGGCACCATCAGTTCGCTATGGAGCGTGGCTACCGTCGCCGTGTCAGGTGAGTCCGGCAGAAAGATCGAAGCGAAGTAAAGGTCCGAAACTCCCGCCCAGTCAAAGCTCCCCGACAGCGTGCTGCCGCCATGAACGTCCTTCGCGCCCTGGTGCTTCTCCTTCGCATTCTGGCTGTAATCCACCTGCGAGCCACCATACGACATCGTATTTTCCTGATCGCCAAAGCCACCCGGCCAGGCCACCAGCGCCCGAATCGGCACGCCATTCCGCAGCACCAGCGTATCCGCATGCAGCACATACGTGTTGTCGAACGTGAACGTCTTGGTAACGTCAAACTCGCCCGCCACATACTTGAACGTCAGCGAAGCCGGAGCCGTCACCTGCCCCGTCGACGAAGCCACATAAAGCGCCTTCGCCAGACTCGCCGTCAATCCAGCGTCATACGTATACAGCGAAAGCGGATACCCAATCGACGCCGCTGCCTGCGTATGGATCAAATCCAGCGGCTTGCCATAAGAGTCTTTATACTTTTTCAGAATCCAGCTTGTAGCCTGCGCGCCCTTGTTTGAAAACGTGATCCGGTAAAGCTCGTTCTCAACCACAGTCGTCGCTTCCGCAGCCGCCGCAACCTGCGTCACAGGACCCTGCGCCGTCCGACCTGCAATCGTCGCAGCCACGACAGGCTCGGGCTGGACCGGATTCGAACTCTGGTCCGAAGTCTGCGCCGTCGCATTCGGCGAAGCCGTCTGCGGATTATTCTTCCCCCGAAAGTACTGAAACGCCGTCAACGCCAGCAACATAACGACCATGACGATGAGAAGCGGACGATTGTCCGAGGGGGAGCCTTGCTGATTCGGGTTCTTGAACTCTGCCACTTTAAGATTCCTGTCTTTCTGACACCAAGCGTGCGGCTGTGGATAAGCCTGCCTCGATGATAAATGCTGCGCACCCACCGCTCAGGAAAGCGCCCGCCCGGCACACAAATTTTTTTGTGCATGCTCCACGTTTGCTACGCCATCACGACCGCTCCAGTTCCATAAAGCACTATCTGCTATTCAATCCGCGGTCGCACTGCCACCACCGCCAGCCCGCTAAGGCACCGGATCCAACCCACCCTTACCCCACGGATGACACCGCCCAATTCTCCCCACCCCCAACCTCACCCCCTTCACCCACCCATGCCGCAAAATCGCCACCTGCGCATACTCCGAGCAAGTGGGCAGATAAATACACTGCGAAACCCCCACAGAATGCAGCACCGGCGACAATACCCTCTTATAAAGCCCAAACACCAGATCCAGCACCCAGGCCGTCATACCCCAGGCGTCCGGTCCAGCATCTTTTGAATCGTTCGAAAGACCTGCGCCACCTCCCGATCCAGCGCCCCCGCCTCCATCCCCAGCACCGTCCGCCGCGGATGCAGAATCACATCCACCGGATACGTCAGCGTTGAAGCATGCCGCCGCACCACCTCCCGCAGCTTTCGCTTGATCCGGTTCCGGTCCACCGCCTTCCCCAGCACCTTTCCCACCGTCAAACCTACCCGGGCCCCGGGCGTATCCGATCGCCGATCAGCCGGCCGCAGCGAAAAGAAAAACGTCATCTGCTTCCCAAACTGCTTCCGCGACGACGTATAAACCCGCTGATAATCAGCATGTTTTCGCAAGCGAAGCAGCGCATTGGGAGTCTTTATCGACATGAGAGCGTTCCTCCCATTCTAAGCGGACAAAAGTTGTCCACCTGCCCCAGACCCACGACCAAAGATCTGCCCTCACTCCCAACGATCCCGCCAACGCACCAAAATCGTCATCCTGACCTCCCACCAACTTGCGTATAGTGCTCCCATGCGGCCCCAAACTTTAGAGACGCTCTTCCAGATAGCCGGAGACCTCGTCCTCCCAGTCTGGCTTCTTCTTCTCTTCGCCCCCGGCTGGCGCTGGACCCAGCGCATCGCCACCTTCATCCTCCCGCTCCTGCTGGCGTCCCTTTACGTCTGGCTCCTGACCCACGGCCATCCCGTCCCCGGCGCTGGCTTCCGCACTCTCGAGGGCGTCCGCCTCCTCTTCTCATCACCCGAAGCTCTCCTCGCCGGCTGGGTCCACTATCTCGCCTTCGACCTCTTTACCGGAGCCTGGGAAGCCCGCGACGCCGTCCGCCTCAAGATCTCCCGCTGGATCGTCGCCCCCTGCCTCCTCCTCACCTTCCTCTTCGGCCCCCTCGGCCTCGCCATCTACCTCCTCCTGCGCGCCGCGATGCGGAAGCAATTCACCGCATGATCCCCTTCCTCCAAATCACATGGCATCAAAGCCCCGCCATCCGCCTCGCCATCTGGTGGAACCTCGCCCTCACCGCCATCGCCCTCATCGGCCTCGGGGTCGATCATCGCTCCATCCTCGGCCTCAACCCCTGGATCAAGCCCCTCAAGTTCGATCTCTCCGTCGTTATCTTCCTCATCACGATCGCCGCCTTCCTCTCCGCCCTCGGCCCCCGATTTCCCCAGCAGTCCACCTTCATCTCCTGGGGCATCGCCATCGCCATGATCTTCGAAAACTCCATCATCTCCCTCCAATCCCTACGTGGCGTTCGCTCCCACATGAACTACGACTCCATCCTCGACGGCACCCTCTTCGGCATCATGGGCACCCTGATCGCGCTCAACACCCTCTTGGTCTTCTGGCTCCTCGTCCTCTTCTGCACCACCCCCACCATCTGGCCATCCGCCGCAGCCTGGGGAGCCCGCATCGGCCTCGTCGCCCTCGTCATCGGAAGCCTTGAAGGAATCCTCATGGTTCGCCACGGCGCCCACACCGTAGGCGCCCCGGACGGTCTGCCCGGCATCCCTTTCGTCAACTGGAGCAGCACCCACGGCGATCTTCGCGTCGCCCATTTCTTCGCTCTCCACGCCTTTCAGCTCCTCCCGCTCCTCGGCTTCGCGCTCTCCCGCTCCACCTGGACCGAGCGAGCCCAGTTAATGGCCCTGGTTGCCACCTCGACCGGCTACTTCGCCCTGATCTGGGCTCTCTTCCAACAAGCCCTCGCCGGTCGTCCCGTCATCCCGACCTGACACCCCACCCCAACCCGTTTTAAACCGGCATCAACAACCGAAGCATCCCTCCCACCACCCGCAGCGAAATCGGGAGCTTCCCCAAAGCCTCCCCATCCGCCTGCACCCTCACCTCCCCACTCCCCAGCGCCGAGCACCGAACCTCCTCAACATCCACCGCAGTCAGCCACGGATTCCTCAGCCGCAGACGACTCAACGCAAACCACGCCGGAAGCGAAAGATGGCCCGGCGCCCCCAGCAACTGCACATGCAGATGCTCATCCCGCAAACCCGCCCGCGGCGTAAGGCTGGTAAACAATCCCCCCAGGTCCGGCACCCGCGAAGCCATCAGCGCCGCCGCATCCGCCGTCACCCACTTCGCCGATCCCACCAACCGGTACTCCACCCGAAACGCCGGCCACCTCCGCGTCAAAAACAGCCAGGCCGCCTGGCCATAGTAGGCTCCTCGCCCAAATCGATTCTTGCGCACGCCGGAGAGCGTCTCCGCCAGCGCCCCATCCGGCCCGCACCCCGCCATCACCACAAAATACCTTGTGCCACCAGAAGAACGAATCTCCCCCAAAGGAATCGTCTCTGCCCTGTAAGTCAGCAGCCGCGTCACCGCCGCCAGGGGATCCAGCGGAATCCCCAGATTCCGAGCCAGCGCATTCGCCGTCCCCAACGGCACCACTCCCATCGCCACCCCGGTCCCTGCCAGCCCCTGGACCACTCCATTGACCGTCCCATCACCCCCACAAGCCACCACCCAGGCCGAATCCAGCGACTCCCGCGCCAACCTCTCGGCGGACCCCGGCGAGTCTTCCGTCCGCAGCACACGAACCCCAAACCCCCGCTCACCCAGCACCCTCTCGATCCCCGGTAACGCCGCCCGCATCTTCCCGGCCGACCTGGCCGCCGAATTCACTACCAGCGTCACCACCTCAAGCACCACGCTCCTCCTATGCCTTCGTGAACCGTACGTCGCCCACCCAAATTCGCGGCCTAACGCTCACCCAACTGTTCCGCCACACTCCGGGTCATCACCGTAATCTCACCGCCGGTATGCTCCGTCGTCACCGTCTCCACCAACGCAATCCAGGTCTCCTCTACCGCCGAGGTATTGTGCCGAACCCCTCGCGGCACTACAAACACCTCACCCTCCCGAACCCTCACAGACCCCCCATCTGCCTCCGCCCGCCCAATCGTCAACTCGCCCTTCAGCACCAGGAACAACTCATCCTCCGCCTCATGCGCATGCCAGGGAAACTCACCCTGCACCCGGGCCACCTTCAGATATTGATCATTCACCCGCGCCAACACCCGCGGGCTCCAAAGCTCCGGCAGCGCCGCAGCCTCGGCCTGCAATGAAATAGCAACCGACTGGCCTATAAAACCCTCGTCAGACTCGTTAAATTCGCTAGCCTCACTCATAAGCGTCACTCTACAGCAGCAGGAACTCTTCGCCACCCACTACATGGTCCCCCTGAGCGCCAGCTCACGTTTTGAGACACACTTAAACGAATAGAACCCACGCACTTGGCGTGGGTTCGGGGTCTCGCGTGGATCTCAATCCGTTGCTGGCCGACCTGGCTAGTCGCGGAATCCAGCGGAGACAGCAATCTTGTGACGGCCCTTCGCACGGCGGCGGTTGAGCACAGCGGCACCTGCCTTGGTCTTCATGCGGGAAAGGAAACCATGGGTCTTGGCGCGATGGCGGCGATTGGGCTGGAAAGTACGCTTTGGCATAAGACTGACTCCTGAATCAAAACTCGAAGGTGTGTCGGAGCGGGCCTGTCCGGCTGAAGTCGAACAATCCGACTGGAGCAACTTACCGGTCGTGCCACTAAGGCACGGGACCAGGCTGGCGCGACACGTCTGAGTATACCCGATCATGGTGGAAAACGGGAAAGAAACTTCCCCACTCCACCCCGCCGCATCCCTCAGCCGCCCTCCACGCAGAGACCCATGCAAAGTCCATCCGCAAAGCCCCCCACCCCCTCACACCCTTCACCGCTGACCGCCAGCCAGGGTTTTTGAAAGCCATGTTCCGAAGGAGGAATGGACCGGACTTTCCAACAGGGCCTGGCAACCCTTTCGACCTTTCACCATGAACGGTGCAAATCAAAAAATGCGCGGTAGGGGCTTGAAATCGCCAGTGTTTTACGTGCTACTATCAAATCCGTTCACCAAGTCCGTGCGGAATTGCACCCTGTTTTTATTCAAACTCCGCGCTTGACCCGTACCGTTTTTTCCTCTCCTATTCGCAACGCAACATCGCTGCGAATCGAGACGCTTCCGGGCAACTTTCATGTCCTATTCGAAACCCCAGTTTTGGGGCTTGGGAGATCTATTTGCTTTTTTCGCTTCCCACTTTTAGAAAGCGATTTGCACCTCGGTGCCTCTCCCGGACCGGAACCACGGGTTCGTAACACACAACAAACAAGATAAGGAATTACCAGGCATGTCATTCGTCCCTACGGCCGCAGCCGTGTTTAATCAGTGGCTAAGAATCCTCGGCGCACTTGAGAAAAAAATTAACCGCCAGTCCTTCGAAACCTGGCTCAAGCCAACGCGTTTTGCCCGCGTCGTCGACAAAACCCTGTACGTGCGGATCCCGTCAGCGCAGTTCGAACATATCGGCGAAAAGTACGGACAACTCATTGAAGAGGCCATCGAAAAACTCGACCTCCAGCTCGATCAGGTCCTCTTTGAAACCCCCCAGCAGGACCCCGCCGCGCCCCGCCTCCGCGACGATGGAGGCTTCGCCCCCCTGCCCACCCACTCCGCCAACGCACCCAGAATCTACGGATCCTCCGGCACCAAACCCCTCGCCCCCGCAGGTACCACCCGCGAGCAGGGCAGCTTTGACTGGAGCACCGCCTCCCAGCTCAACCCACGCTACCAATTCGACGGCTTCGTCGCTGGCCCAGGCAACGAGTTCGCACTCAAGGCCGCCCAGAAAGTCGCAGAGAATCCCTCCAAGGTCTATAACCCGCTCTTCCTCTACGGAGGAGTCGGCATGGGCAAAACCCATCTCATGCACGCCATCGGCCATGAAGTGAAGCGCCGCATGCCCCACGCAGCTATCAGCTACGTCTCCGGAGAAAAGTTCGTCAACGAGCTCATCGACTCACTCCGCTACAACAAGATGACCAGCTTCCGCGACAAGTTCCGCTCCGTCGACGTCCTCCTCGTCGACGACGTCCAGTTCCTCGCCGGCAAAGAGCGCATGCAGGAGGAGTTCTTCCACACCTTCAACGCGCTCCACGAAGAATCCAAGCAGATCGTCCTCGCCAGCGACCGCCCCCCCAAAGAACTCGGCGACATAGAAGACCGTCTCCGCAGCCGCTTCGAATGGGGCCTCATCGCCGACATCCAGCCACCCGATCTCGAGACCAAAATCGCAATCCTCCAGCGTAAAGCCCAATCCGAGCACACCACCATCCCCACCGACGTGGCTCTCTTCATCGCCTCCAACGTCCGCACCAACGTCCGCGAGCTCGAAGGCGCCCTCATCCGCGTCATCGCCTGGTGCTCCCATCACGGCGTCGAGTGCTCCCTCGTCGTGGCCCAGCAGTGTCTCAAGCAATTCATCGACACCCAGGTCCGCAAGATCACCATCGAGGCCATCCAGCGCACCGTAGCCGAGCACTTCGGCATGCGCGTCCCCGAGCTCAAGCAGAAGAACAACTCCCGCCAGATCGTAGTCCCGCGCCAGATCGCAATGTACCTCGCCAAGCAGATGACAGAAGCCAGCCTCCCCGAAATCGGCCGCCAGTTCGGAGGCAAGCACCACACCACCGTCATGCACTCCATCTCCAAAATCGACGAGCAGCGCCGCCAGGACAAAGACCTCAACCGGACCGTAAACAAGCTGATGGAAACCCTCAACTAACCCGCAACACGCACCACAAAACCAATGGCGCACTAAGTAACGAAACCGTTACCTATTGCGCCATTCGCTGTTACCTGTTCAAAGCCAAACGACCAATTAAGTTCGTCATCCTGACCGAGGTTGTAAGACCGCGGTTTTGGACCGAACGCAGAGGGCTGAAGCAAGTGGCAATACTTCCCCGACAATTCCCGTCGCCGCATCCTTAACTCTTCCATTCGAGCAGAGTTCACCAGGAGATATAAACCCCTCGATGGCTCCACTCCGAACTGCTCAGTTGCGCCATCATGAAGTCCGCCACATCCGCCCGCGAGATCCTGCTCCCATTCCGCGGCAGCGCATCCCCATCGATCCGGAGCTTCCCTGTAGCTGGCGTATTTGTCAGCATCGGCGGCATCACCATCGTCCAATCCAGCCGGCTTTTCGCAAGCTCCGCATACTGAACCCTCTGGCTTGCCACCGGCCACTTCAACATCGTCTTGTACAGGACGTTCTCAATCAGCCATCTCCGATACCCCGGCTGCTTATCCAGCGCGGAATCCAGCGCACCCGATGACCCCAGCACAATCAACCTCTGGATCCGCGCCTCTACCAGCGCTTCAACGATCAGTGGCACCGCCCGTTCCAGCACATCTTCCCGCTTCAACGACCGAGCCCCCAGCGCCGATAGCACCGCATCCGCCCCCTCCACCGTCGCCGCAATCGCACTCGGCGTAAACGCATCGCCCTTTACCACCCGCACCTGGTCCCGGTAAGGAAACGTCTCCGGCGTCCTCAGCAATACCGACACCTCGTGTCCGCCCGCCAGCGCTCGCTCCGTCAATAACAGTCCTGTCGCCCCACTAGCCCCAAAGATCGCAAGCTTCATATGCCCTCCATAAGTCGTCTCATTATCACCCGCCTTGTCATGCCCGCCAGAAACCGAACCACCCCGCAAGAATCCGGATGCCCCCGGTCTTGCCTCTGAGCCTGGATTTCAATCCCCGCTTCCCGAATTCGATCGACCGCAATTCTCGAATGCCATCATTCGGCACCACTCTTCCACCATCGAACCCAACCTGTGCAAGAACCCGTCCCGTACCAGATATCCAACGCCCTACCCTTCCGTTGTTGGAAACCAGATCACTCCAACCTCCATTCGAATCAACGACATGCCCCACCTTCCCACTCAGCGTGACACTCCTCTCACCTATTGCCTAACCGCGTTGTGCACAAGTGGGAAGACCCAGTACCGGTCGCCGGTTACACACCTGTCTTTACCTCTTCTCAGTCTTCTGCCAACCTTCTTTTCTAAATTGAGACACACCCCCAACTCATTGACCTGCATACTCTTACTCCAACAATCCACATTTCAAGCGACAACGGTTACTACGACTCTTGTATTTAGCCCTTTCATACTTACTCTTAGAAGCAGTAGCCCCGAGCTCAGAATCTTAAGCTCGCATCTGCATTAGCCCATGGACCGGAACCCCACAAAACGCATACCGTTTCCCACAGCGAAAATCTCCGCTGCAACCCCCTCCTCGCCTCTAGAATCAGGAGGTCCGGGCAATTGAGCCTGACCCCCGAATCGAAATTCCACTGGAGACACCGTGAACACCATGACTGAGATCCCCGAGACTCCCACCTCTGCCGCCATCCCGCCCGTCGGCAACCTCGAGATCACCGTGTCCCGGGCCGAGCTGCTGCGTGAACTCACCGCCGCCCACTCCGTCGTCGAGCGCAAAACCACCATCCCCATCCTCTCCAACTTCCTCTTTGAAGCCACCGCTGAAGGTGACGGCGGTGGACGCCTCACCATCACCGCCACAGATCTCGACCAGAGCCTCAAGACCAGTTGCCCCGCGAAGGTCAAAAAGCCCGGTGCCTGCACCATTCCCGCCCGCAAGCTCTACGACTACATCCGCCTCCTCCCTGAAGGCGACATCTCCATCAAGCTCATGGATAACCACTGGGTCCAGATTCGTGCCGGTCGCTCCAACACCAAAATGGTCGGCATGGCCCGCGCCAACTTTCCCCAGGTAGCCGAGTTCCCCGCCGCCGGCGGCACTAAAATCTCCGTCCCCAGCCTCAAAAACATGGTCTCGAAGACCATCTTCGCCATCTCCAACGAGGAATCCCGCTACACCCTCAACGGTGCCCTCCTCGTCCTCAAAGCCGAGTCCATGGCCATGGTCGCCACCGACGGTCACCGTCTGGCCCACGTAGAAAAGCTGGGAGAGGTACTTGAAGGCATAGTAGGCGAGAAGAAGACCCTCATTCCCCGCAAAGCTCTCAGCGAGCTCTCCAGCCTCCTGAGCTCCACCGATGCCGAAACCTTGGAGTTTGCCGACGACGATTCCACCCTCTTCTTCAAGGTAGGCGGACGCGTCCTCACCAGCCGCAAGCTCACCGGGCAGTTCCCCAACTACGAAGCCGTCCTGCCCCGCGACAACAACAAGTTCGTCATCGTCCGTTCCGAAGATCTGATGGCCTCGATTCAGCGCGTAGCCCAGTTCGCCGATGAGCGTTCGGGCGCCATTAAAATCCGCCTCGAGCAAAACGAACTCAAGCTCTCCAGCCAGTCCACCGACGCCGGCGAGTCCGAAGACATCATCGAAACCCCCTACAACTACGATCCGCTCGTAGTAGGTTTCAACTCCCAATACCTCATCGACTTCCTCAAAGCCATCGGCAACTCCGGTGAAGTCCGCCTCGAGTTCAAAGACGCCCAAAGCGCCGGCCAGATGCGCCCTGAAGACGGCAACGAAGATGTCAAATACCGCTACATCCTGATGCCCATGCGCATCTGAGTGCTGCCCTTGGACTAAGCATCTCCAGATCGGTTGACTTGTGCCCGTAGGTACTCTTGCGAAGTGAGTTTCCACTGCCTTCGAAGTCAAAATACAGGTTACCTCTGGCCTTTGAGGCATTGCATCCCATATGCCATCGAGCGGCATCCTTCAAAGATCCAAAGAAGCTCGGAATTATTCGGTCATAGGGGTCAGACTTCTCCGCGCTCTCCTTACGCACGTCCGCCCTCTATCTCAGCTATCCTTAGCGATAAGCCCCATGAGACTGATCTCTTTAGTCCCCCTCATTCTTGTAGCCCCCACGGTCACCCACGCCCAGGCCATCCCCTCGATGCTTACCGGCACCTGGCGCATTGTCAGGATCCTCCCTACCAAAAACATCCAGTGCTGGAGTATCGACCGAGCCAAAACCCTCCTGGGCACAACCCTCCGTTACACCCCCTACCGTCTCACCTCCTTGGCCGGTAAAACCCCCGTAACCGAGGCTTCAACCCGCACCCTAAGCCTTAGCCAGTTCCAGGTCGACTACAACGTCAACCTGGCCGACCTCGGCATCTTCACCCCGAACGTCAACGAAGTAGCCCTCCAGCATAAAGATTCTGACTTCACCGGCGCCACCACCAAAGTCCCCGGCGACACTGTCCTCCTCGTATCCCCTACGAACATCGTTATCAGTGCTTGCGGCGTTTTTTACTCCGCCACTAAAGCCGGATCCAGATGAAACGCTTCCTCCTCCTCCTGCTTGTCCTCCCGCTAGGCTGCAACCGAGGCTTCTTCGCCGCTCACGGCACTCTCTCCAGCGACGGCGGCACCTTTGGTCATTGGAATTCCAAGCCCGTGGGCTGTAGCCGGGACCCGATCGACGGCCGCCCCTCCCCCACCTCCGCCAGCATCGCCTCCTTCTTCTGGGAGGACCCAGCCGACCACGACATCCGGCTCCGCGACCAGAACGCCCCCATGGCTCCAGACGCCCCTCTTCGCCTCGATTTCCTCAAAGAAAACGGCGCCTTCCTAGCCCGTTTCGAGACCGTAAAAACCCCCGGCACCCGCTTAGATGCGTCCGTCTGCACGACGCTAAACCTGCAAACCTTAGAAGAGCCGGCCACCTACGCCAACGGTCGCCCCACGCTTCGCGGCACGGTTCAACTGGACTGCCGACTCAAAGCCAGCCACCTGACAGGCAACTTCCAGTTCGAACGCTGCGAGTTCTAACCCCCGCCGATTACTTTCTAAATACCTAAACCGGAGGCCCACCAACCGCCTTCTGACTCAGCGACTCCAGCCAGATCTGGTGCATATCGTGCATCCGATTCGGCATCAACCTTTTCCCAATCCGTGCCAGCCATCCCGTCTGCGTCTCTTCCGTCAACACATGCGTCGACCCATTTGGCAACGGCGTCAGCAACCACGCATGGTATGCGTCCACCCCAATCCCCTGCGCATCCCATGCCAGCCTTGAGCAGGGCTCAAACTCCTTTATCTTGCAGGTAATCCGGAGCCCGAACGTGTTCCATCGAAACCTTGACCGGTCCCTCAAATCCGGTCCCGCATGCGACAAAAAGTGAACATCATGCGAGTTTGCATACCAGGAAGGCCACGCGTCTGCCCTCACCAGCCATGGCCATATATGGTGTACCGGCGCCGGAATCACGATCTCATTGGTGCAGAAAACGTCGCTTTTTGCTGGCAGATGCTGCTCCGGCCACTGAATCCCCGGAGTTCGTGGTGCAGTCGTCTGGCTCATCATGTCGCTCCTGTCCTGCGCTTGCTCGGTTTGGTCGGGAGTGCGAGTCGTCATCCTGCTTGGACGCGACGCAACTAAAAATAGACGCAAAAAACCTGAGATCTGGATCGAGATGCCTTCGAGACTATCTCACTTGCCACTAACTCATCCACGGTCCCTGTTGGTATCCTGCGACACAGCATCTTCTAACGAGGACAAATGATCAAGCTCTCGCTCGTACTCGCAATCGTCCTGGCCCCATGGCCTTCGCCCAACGCGTCCTTCGCCCAGCCTGCCGCAAAGCCTGTCCCGCACAAAACCGGTATCGTCCCTACCCCGCAGGTCGAACTAGGCTATGTAACCCTGGGCTTCCACAACGCCGCACTCCCCGTCATCGCCGTCAACGGCGGCCCAGGCCTCTCCCACGTCTATATGGTCCAAAACGACATGTGGAACCGCGTCGCTGAACACCGCCTCGTCGTCTTCTACGACCAGCGTGGCACAGGCGCCTCAAAAAAACTCCAACCCAAAGCCCCCATGACCATGGACGCCCAGGTAGCTGACCTCGAAGCCGTCCGCGCCGCACTCAACCTCGACAAGGTCGCCCTCGTCGGCGACTCCTACGGCGGCTTCATCGCCATGGCCTACGCCGCTGCGCATCCTGAGCACGTCGCCAAACTCGTCCTCTCCGACGCCGCCGGCCCCTCCTACAAAGGCATGGTGCGCATCCTCCCCGACGTCTTCCCCGACATCGAAGAGCAGTCCGCAGCCGAGCAGAAAAAACTGGCCTCTGACCCCGAAGCCGCCGCCCAGGCCGGACTTCGCAGTCACTTCCGCATGATCTTTTACTCACTCGATAAGGAGCAGGCGTACATGACCCACGCTGGCGACCTGGGCTTCGTCCCCGCCGTAGGGGAGGCAGTCTCCACCGCCGCCGCCGATCTCGATCTCGCCTCCAGCCTCCCTCACTTTCACTTCCCCACCCTGGTCATCACCGGCCGCTGGGACATGAATGTAGCCCCTGTCTCCGCCTGGCGCATCGCCAAGGCCATCCCCGGAGCCCGGTTTGAAGTCTTCGAAAAAAGCGGTCACCTCCCCAGTTATGAAGAACCAGAAAAATACCGCAACGTACTAGAACAATTCCTGAACGCCAAATAAAATTAATCTACAAATCCAGGCGCCCCGGGTCTCATATCTGAGACCTGGGGTCCACGCATCTACACCATCAAAATAAACGCATCAGGCCACAAAAAAGACCCCATCCTCTCAAAAAAAGGATAGGGTCACTTAGAAGTTCAGGCCTTGATATATCGAGATACTTATAACTTTATCGTAACTGCTTTGACCTCCGTATAATTCGCCAAAGCCTCTCCACCCATCTCTCTACCCCAGCCTGACTGCTTATATCCACCGAACGGCAGCGCCGCATCGAAAACATTGTGGCAGTTGACCCAGATAGTCCCAGCCTTGATCCGCCGAGCCATCTTATGCGCCGCGGACAAGTCCTTCGTCCAGATACTCGCCGCCAGTCCAAAGATCGTGTCGTTGGCCTGCGCCGCCAACTGGTCAAGATCGGCGTCCGATGAAAAACTCTGTGCCACCACGACCGGCCCAAAGATCTCTTCATCTACCACCCTCATCCCTGGCCTGACATCGCTCAGCACCGTAGGCTGCACAAAATACCCGCGGTCGGAATATCTACCTCCACCCGCGCCGAACTTCGCGCCCTGCTCCTTACCGCTCTTCAAAAATCCGCTGACTCGCTCAAACTGTTCTTCAGAGACCAGCGGTCCGCACTCCGTCGCCGGATCCAGGCCATGCCCCATTCTGATCTTCCCGGCAATATCGCTCATGCCTGAAACTACCTGGTCGAACACACTCTCATGCGCAAACAAACGCGAGCCTGCACAGCAGCACTGACCCTGGTTGAAGAAGATGGCCGAGGCCGCCCCCGCAATTGCCGTGTCCATATCCGCGTCCGGAAAAATAATCGCAGGTGACTTACCACCTAGTTCCAGCGTAACCTTCTTCAAGTTCCCGGTAGCTGCTTTGGCGATCAACCTGCCCACCTCAGTCGATCCCGTAAACGCAACCTTGTCCACCAGATCGTGTGCCGCCAGCGGTGCTCCGCAAGCTTCGCCAAAGCCCGTCAAAATATTCACGACACCCGCCGGGAAACCGGCTTCCATAAACAACTGAGCCAGTCGCAATCCTGTCAGCGGAGTCTGTTCCGCCAGCTTCATCACAACCGTACATCCCGTAGCCAGTGCCGGTCCCAGCTTCCAGGCCGCCATCAGCAGAGGAAAGTTCCACGGAATAATCTGGGCTACTACCCCAATCGGTTCCCGCACCGTGTACGACAAAAAGTCATGCCCCGCCGATAGCGGAATCGTGGTCCCCAGTGTCTTCGTAGCCCACCCTGCCATGTAGCGAAACAGGTCCACCGCCAGTGGCACATCGGCCGCCCTTGCGATGGAGACTGGCTTGCCGTTATCCAGCGCCTCCAACTCGGCAAACTCGTCCGTATGCTGCTCCAGCAGGTCCGCCAGCTTCCACAGCAGTTGCCCTCGCGTACTCGGGCTCATCGTACGCCATGGGCCTTGGTCAAACGCTCTCCGCGCCGCATGTACGGCCTTGTCCACATCCACGTGGTCCGCCTCAGGCACCGCGCAGATCACCTCGCCCGTGGCCGGGTTGTAAACAGGAAACGTCTTGCCGCTGGACGCACTCACAAACGCCCCATCGATCAGCATCCGGTGGTTCGAGCCGGCAAACGCAGCAGCATGGGCACCCAGGCGCGGATCCATTCCAGGGTGACGCGGGTCGGTAGCAGGCGAAGTAGCGAAAGTAGCCATATCGATTGTCCTTTTCTGCGTCTCTGTCCCGTCGCGTCAGCGTTGACAACCAGCGCACAGCAGGGCTTCCACGCGCCAAACGATACCACCGCCTCATCCCCCTTGTCGACAACCCACCAACCACGCCTTAACCTCGCAGAAAATCCGATCCCATCCTGCACAAACCCTCATAAACCAGCCCGCCTTGCAATCTTGAAGCCTTGCGTAACCACCCAAACCAACGGGAATAAATGCAGCATCCAGCAAGAGTCCGCTATATGCGATCCATTCTTCTGCGCGGTCTTTCATGCGCAAGAACAAAGAAGCAGCTACAGGCACTACAGCCAGCAGGCCGATGAATTGAAGAGGATGGTTTGTCGCTTTCGCAACCGTTGAAAAGAGATGGAAGGGCTGATAAAAGATAGGATCTTCTCGAGCCCCAAAAAACACCGTAGATGAGAAGTGTGAGCGGTAGCGAAATCGATAGGAACAACAACCCAGCCTTCGGTCGAAGGCGAAATAAACCAAGACTGAGAAAAAGTTGCAGAATAATCATTGGCAGTCGAGACGCAGCAAACGCAGCCGCAATCAACGCAAGGAAGATTAGCCTGGGTGAGTCATCGACCCATCTCTCAGCAAGCAGACACAAGCTTGCAAAGAAGATAGGAATGACAAAGATGTCATGTGCTACAAAACTTCCTTCAAGCAAAACTGGCTGGATAAGCACGATTACAAGGACGAGTCCTGCGCTCGAAAATGACAGCAGTCGGACCAGGTAGGTGCACAAAGCGAGGACTAGCCCGAAGAGTTGAGCAACTTCACCAGACAGGTTGAGTGGTGCCAATAGTACGATCCAGCCTGGCCCACGACTGATCGGAGCGCCCTCTGCCAGCTGAGCCTGATAGGGGTCGTGTCCGTTACCAAGCTCCTTTGCTGGTCCTACAAGAGCTGGAGCGGGTGTCTTGGGATTCTGGCCATACAAGCGTATCTGCCGACTGTAGCGAACGATGTCAGTGGCTGTGATTGCTGGTGAGCAGCATGCGCAGCCTCCTGGGACAACCGATGAAGATTACATAGCCTATCAGACCAAGAAAAACCGCCAGCAGCATCCCTGCGCAGATAAAAACATGGGTCGTATGCCCTGCCCACATATAGATCGAAGCCAAACTAGTCAGTAGCGAAAATAAAACGTAAACAACGACTGCCGATTTGTTTGCCTTCACGAGTCCGTCGTGCGGGACCGTCAATAAGACTCCATTGTTCCTGCACCGACGATGCTACGAAACAAGATTCCTTAGTGAAGGCTCAATGCTTCTTCAGACATGCAGCAGCCAGACATCGTGTGACAGATCAACATCAACCTTCTTAGCTAGGATCACGATGGAAGAATATGACGAATTGATATGAGCAGAAGATCCAAACCACTAGATCCCTACTTGACCAACTCCCCCGTAACCGTCCGATACTCAATCGGCCCAAGGTTCGCATCCTTCAAACCCTGTTCAATCTTCGCCCGATCCCCTACCGCCAGCACTATCAGGTTATCCGGATGCACATCCTCCTTCGCCACCCGGCTCACATCCTCCGCAGTGACCGAGCGATACTTCTCCGGTAGCGTGGTGTAGTAATCCAGCGGACGGTCGTACAGAAACACGGAAGACATGGCCCCAACCGTTGCCGCCGTCGTCTCAAACAGGGCGGGAATCGATTGAATCCTGGCATCCTTCGCCTGCTTCAGCTCGGCCTCGGTCGGAGGATGAGCGGGGAACCGCGAGATCTCATAGAACAACTCCTTTGCCGCCAGTCCCGTAATATCCGTCTTAACCATTCCTCCTGCCAGAAACCCACCCCCCTCGCGATAAAGCTGGTACCCCGACTGCGCTCCATAGGTGTATCCATGCTCCTCGCGCAGATTCATATTGATGCGGCTTGCAAAGCTCCCACCCAGCGTGTAGTTCATGATCTGCACAGCCTGCAGGTCCGGCGTCGTAATCGGCAACCCCAGCCCAAACGTAAACAACGCGGTCTGCGGCGCGCCCGGCTTGTCGATGATCACGATCTTCCGTGTCGGCGCTGGCGGCCCAGCTGGTATCGTTACGCCTGAACGAGCCGCGCTCGTCCACCCACCAAAGTACTTCTCCGCCAGCCGCTTCGCCTCAGCCTCTGTAATGTCTCCAGCAAGGGACAACGCCGAATCCGCCGGCCCATAATGCGCCCCGTAGAACCCCGTCACATCCTCCCGTGTCAGCGCCTTCACCGTGTCCACGGTCCCACTATTCGGCGTGCCATAAGGATGGTTCCCAAACACCAGCATCGGCCCCACGCGCTGCGCCACAGCCTGGGGAGAATCCCCCTGCTGCGCAATCGCCAGCACCCGCTGCTTCCGTACCCGATCCAGATCCGCATCCTTGAACGCCGGGTGCTCCACCACGTCTGCCAGCAGTTCCACCCCTGCATCGGCGTTATTGGTCGTCACCGTCAACGAAGCATACGCCCCATCCATCGACGACTCAACAGAGATACGTGTCCCAATCTGCTCCAGATCCTCGGCCAGCTTCGTCAGGTCGCGAGTCGTCGTCGCCTCGCCCATCGCCGTCGCCGTCAATGCTGCCAGCCCGGCCTTGGCCGTAGCTGTATTCTCCGCACCCGCCCGCGCCGCCACATTGGCAGACAACACCGGCAGGTTCTTGTCTTCGATGAACAACACCTTCATCCCGTTCTTCAGTGTGAACGTCTTCGGCACCGGCAGATGGAACGTCAGCGCCGGACCCGCCACCGGAACCCCCTTCCGCCACGCCTGCGCCGTCTCGAACTCAGCTGTGTAGGGATTCACGATCTTTACATCCGCGTCCGTATCCGCCGCACTCCGCGGAACATCGTTCAGCACCTTCGCGCCCGGCACGGTATAAACCACCACCGCGGAGGTCTTCGTAAGATACTTCGCCGCCGCAGCCTTTGCGCCTGCCGGCGTCACTGCCTGCAGCGCTGCGATCTGCTTCGGCAAGTAGCCGGGATCGCCCGTGTACTGATTGAACTCGTTCAGCGTGTCCGCCACTCCGCCAAACCCACCCAACCGTTGCAGCCCCGCTACCGTCCGTGTCAGCGAAACCGCCTTCGCCGCCTCAACTTCCTTTGCCGTAGGACCCTCCGTCTGCAGCTTGCCCAGCTCAGTCCAGAAAGTAGCTTCCAGGTCTTCGAGCTTCACTCCAGGCTTCGCCGTAATACTGCACTGGGTCACACCCGTCAGCTTCAACGCCTGCGCATAGCAATTTACGCTCTGTGCCACCTGGGTCTTGATCACCATGGCCTGGTCCAGCCGGCTCGCCTTCCCACCTGCCAGCGCAAAGATCGCCACCTGCGTTTCGTTCGCTCCCTGCGTGAAGGCTGGTGGTGTCAGGAATGCAATGTCAACCTGCTCCAACTGGACCTTATCCGTCACCGTTGCCCGACGCTGCGACGTAATCGCAGGCGTCGCCGTGTTCACCGGAGCCACCTCCGGCCCCTTCGGAATCGGGCCAAAGTATTTATTCAGCAGTTCCTTCAGTCCCTTCGGATCAAAGTCTCCCGCAATCGCAATCGAGGCATTATTCGGCGTATAGAACTGCTGGTGAAAGTCGCGAATATCGGTAATTCGTGCCGCTTCAATATCCGTATGCGATCCGATCACACTTGCAAAGTATGGATGTTCCTTCGGAAACAGCAGTTGAAATACTTTCTCGCCTGCCAGTTGATACGGCTGACCCTCACCCTGCCGCCGCTCATTTCGCACCACATCCCGCTGATTGGCAAGCTTCGTTCGGTCCAGCCCCTCCATCAGGAACCCCATCCGATCGCTCTCCAGCCACAATCCCAGCTCTAACTGATTCGCTGGCAGCGTCTCAAAATAATTTGTCCGGTCGAAGCTCGTCGTTCCGTTTACATCGGTCGCACCCGCGCCCTGCACAAACTTGATGTGCGCCTTCTCCCCCACATGCTCTGACCCTTCAAACATCATGTGTTCGAAAAGGTGCGCGAACCCCGTCCGTCCTGCGCGCTCATTCAGCGGTCCCACGTGATACCAAAGGTCCACTGCCACCAGCGGCAACCTGTGGTCCTCATGCGTAATGACCTTCAACCCGTTTGGCAGCGTATACGTCTCGTACTTGATCTCCGGCAGCTTCAGCGGCTTGCTCGGCGGCGCGGCAAACGCAGCGGTGGCAATCACAAACGAGACAAAACCAGCGGTAAGCGAGCGGCAGAAAGACATAAGAGAGAACCTCGGCAAAAATGGGTGCAGGACCAGCAACACAAGAAACACGCCACGACGCAACATATGCAAAGGTGGTCGCGCAATAAAATTCCATAAACTTTCGCCCTCAGTGTACCCGACTTCTTGAAAGGCTTCATCCCTCATTCCCACGATTGCGGAGCAGTCGCTTATTTCATAGCTTGTACCGGAGCCCTGCGTTATTTACTGGCCCGTTGAAGACGCCCAGGGTCAGGCCTCTAAAGGGAATCCAGACTAGGAACCTTCCGCATCGTCCTTGCCGTCAACCAGCCTGAACGATACAAACGAATATCGCTTCCGTTAGAAGGACCCCTAAGAAGCGTTTGTTTGCTGTACTTCTCTGCCTCTTCATTCCACTCACCGCCATCGCAGCCGAAAAAGACAATAGTTATAAAGTCCCTTACGAAAGAGGCTAGCTCTTCAACGTCAAGTCCGGTGTTGACCTCCGCCTTTCAATCGAACCGGCAGTCATTCGGATCGCCTACGGCAAGGATCCACTTTTACGATGTGCGCAGACGAAACCTCTGCGTTTCTCTAAAGCCGTCGCCCACCTACAGGCCCTCACCCTCCGGTCCGGACGCAGCCTCATTGAACAACCCACTTCAGTCGGGGTAAGATAAAGGCTTGCAACCTGCTGTCAACACAGCGTGGAGAGGTGGCAGAGCCCGGTTGAATGCACCTGACTCGAAATCAGACGTACCTTTACCGGTACCGGGGGTTCGAATCCCTCCCTCTCCGCCAAGACTTCCCAAAAACCCAATATAACCCGGTTAAATCGTGAAAAGGCGCGTCAATAGGCTACTCTAACCGTCCCCCGGTTACCGACCAATTGACGCGCCTTGCGACCATTTACGCTGCTTTACCCTCGTATTATGTAACCAAGCGAGGCAAACTGACACCATGAAGATCAGCGTAGTGCGCAAGGTGAAAGTTGAAGGTGCATGGCGGTTCCTGCCGGTATGGAAACAGGATGGGCGATACGATTGGGCCAAGCTGAAATACAAGAATCTCCCCATCGTGACGGTGGAAGGGACCTTCTATCTGGACTACACAGAAGGAAAGCGCGTTCGTCGTGCCGTTGGAAACCACCCACGCGATGCCAAGATTGCACTCTCTGCTCAGACCAGCATCGTCAATCTTCGATCGGCCGTTGTTGCTGTAGAGGATGCTCCACAGATGGAAGCCTACCGACCAGTATCAGGCCCGCGGATCGATGCCGTCGAGGGTTCGCTAGTCATGAATCCATACTCGACTGATGATCCCGCGTTTTATCTCTTGGCCGGGGAGACTCAGGAAGTTGATCAGTACGTAGCTAAGGTGCGTTACGAAGCTGGGCAGCGGCTCACGGTTATCGTTCTAAGAGGCTCCAAAATGCAAAACATGGATGGCTTCTATGACGAACTGGCCGCTGCTCTTCAGTTCCCGCTCTACTTCGGCAGGAACTGGAATGCTCTCGACGAATGCCTTGTAGACCTGGAATGGTTGCCAGCGGACGCATATCTTCTGGTTTTTGCAGATGCCTCCTCACTTCTCAAAGCGGCTGGAGATGGGGATGCTGAAGCCTTTTGGAAGCTCTTGTCGCGAAGCAGCAAAGAGTGGTCAAAAGGTGCATCCCTCGGAGGTGGTCTAACTCGAAAGCCGACACCGTTCCATGTGGTACTTCAGGCCAGCGATCCAGAAGCAGAGGCGTTTTCAAACAAGGTAGACGCCGCGACAGGAAATAGGGTGCCTCGGCTGAGCTGACATGGACTGTTCAAAGGCCGTCTCTTCGGAGGCGGCCTTGCTGCGTCTGGGGCTTCCATCCGGGAGCCGTTCCGCCCCGATCAAAAGCCACGCTGCTTCGCATCGGCTGTAAGGTGACACGTCACCCCATAATGGGAGCTGCAGGGGAACCTGAAGTTCCTCTGCGGGTGTGGGGGGTCCAAGGGGGTAGAGACCGTGGCGGGGAAGGCGTGTGGCTCTCCGTATCTCGATCCCGATGCCGTGCGGGGATGGCGATCCAATCTCGCCTGAATGTTCTTCTCTTAGCCGCCGTTCTTGACGGGTGATCGGAGCGGCGATGCCGCTCGAATCGGTCTCCAGAACCGGCCCTCCGAACCGTACAATCGTCTTCAAATGCAACTCGGCTTCGACTCCCAAATCCCGGACGGTCTCCTCGCGGCGAACGCGCTGCTAGCCGAAAACTCGCATCAGGGGTTCGGAGCATCTACGCACACGCTGTATCAGGGCTTCGGCATCGCTATCTCCAGCACTGCACAAGGGATAATCGGCACGTTGTACGACGGTCGCGTCGGGTCACGTTATACCGGCAAAGAAAGAGACACGGAGAGTGGGCTCGACTACTTCGGACCCAGGTACTACGCGAGCAGCATGGGGCGTTGAAGGTAACTAACCACTGGTTGACTAAAAACACTTTGTCTTCTAACCGAGTGGGGGTAGTAGGCAGTCTTCCTAAAAACAAAGGGCTCGTAACTCCAGCCACAGACGGGACTTGAATTCAATTGTGTAATGAGGTAGGGAAAGTGCCAAAGACAAAGAGCACAGAAGACTTGCTACAAGAGCAAGCTATACAAATTCAGGAATTGAAAGATCAGTTGGCGGCTCTTACCAAGCGGATATCCCATGTACCTCCGCCAGGTCCAAAGTTCCCCGTGTGGATGATCATTCGGGACTACCTGCGGGAGCATGGAGGATCAGCCGAACCGAAGCGCATTGCAGAAGCGTTGACGCGCTCTGGCCATAATCTAGGGCGCTATCCACTCCGTAACGTCAAAATTACTGTGGTGAGCCCTGCCCTCCAGGGCATCTTTCGCTTGACCAAAGATGCGTCTGGAGTTGAGACCGTAAAGGCCATTGGCGGCGTGCTTCAATTCTCCCCAAAGAAAATCCCCAAACGCTAGGCTGTGGAGCTAACGTTTTTTTGTGGGTAGAGAAAATTCGTGGTGAGGCGCGAAGATTTCGAGACAAATCTACGGATCCAACGCGCTCGATGCGTTGAGGCCATCCTCCGTTCAACCCACTCGGCCAGAGACGCTTCACTTGCCGCTCAGTCGATCACGTTGCGAGCAGATTGATAGTCGCGGGCAGAAGCGCCACACCACATCATCACAACCTGATCCTCACGAAGGTATGGGTTGAAGCTTATGGTGAATCCACCGATGAAGTGCCCGTCTGTCATGCCAACCTCCATGCTCGGGCATAGGCGGCCACAAACTCCCGCTTGACGTAGGCCAGCTTGTCGTTCGAGGTTTCCGCCACAACGGCAAGCCCGCCAATCGCGTCGAGTGACATCTGGGTGGATTCAGGTATGCGCGGCGCCGGAGTGTCGGGAGCAAATAAGTTCTCGAGAAGATCCGCTGCGCCTAAAAACGCGCCGCGCTTCACATGCCCATCCTTGCCATGGTTCTTGAGGTACGCCAGCACCCACGCCCACCCTTGTCTGCCGCTCCCGAGGCGGCATCGGCACGTGATCCACCCATGCACATCTCCACGAGCATCCCTGGCGTGAGCCAGTTGAGCGTTGTGTACATCGCCTCACTAAGCCCCTGCACTAGCATCTCCGTACTGAGGTCCCCAAGCACGAGCACGTGCATCCGCCTGCAGCTTTCTGAGCTCCTCCTTCCCAAGCATAGGAATAACTCGTCCATCGTCATGTCCAGCGCGACGTGGTTTTTCTCTCGCGCGAACCTCTGGCGTAATAAGGGGTTGATCGTCTGCGTTGGGGGCATCTGGGGCGCTCCGAAGTTCAGGGTTCTGGTTGTAAATCTCGTCGTTGAGGAAAGTGGCACATGCGGCAATGAATCGCCCTTGGCCACGCGGGTAGTGCGACATCGCCAGCTTGTGCACTGCCATCCGGTCTGTCAGGTACAGGTACGCCTCGTAGCGGGTGCGACCTTTGCTCACGAGCCTGTCAATCGCTTCGAGCGCCGCGTACTGAGTCGCCTGTCCCATCGTCGGTTTGGCATACGACGCAAGCAGGGTTTCGATCGCCTGAGAGGGATCGAGGCTTTCCGGCCAATCGCCCAACTGCGGCAACATCGTCATGTTTTCGGGTCGTTTGCCCTGCGTGGGTGACCGCACACGCTCTTGCTGGGGGTTCGGGTAGTGGGTAGACGCCTGCGAATTGCTTTGAAGCCGTGAGTCGCATGCTACGGCGTCAAGAGAAACTTCGAGCGAAAGTGTCGAGCGATTGACGGATTTGTCGCAATCGTTTGCGATTTCTTTTTGATCGTTCTCGTCACGCTTCGTAAACTGCTCTTGGGTTTCTAAGCCTTTCGATCCGACATGTCTTTCAAGCCCTTCAAGCCCTTCAAGCCCTAAGTCAGGTACTTGAACAAGAGCAAGAGAAGAAGACAAGAGAGAAGAGGAGAGAAGAGAAGGATCGACCGATAGCGACCGATGATCGACACTGAGCGATCGATGATCGACGGTTTTGGCGTTGGAACCCCCCACCGCGATTCGTTGGTTTTCTTAGCTCCCTCCCGTCGGTTCAGATACTTCTGTAGGATCTTGTCGAGCTCCTTCCGGCATCTCGGATTGGAAAGACCGTGCTCGGTCTCCTCGAATTTCTCCATGATGGCGACTCTCGCGCCTTCCCACTGGTCAACGGTAAGTTTTGAGCGTTTCTGTATAAACTGCTCATTCGATGGTAGATAGCCAGTCTCGCTTTCCCATTGACAGATTATGAGAAACATTTAGCCCTTGAACTCGGTGGGGCTCATGGCGAAAATGTCTTCCGACGATATGAAGTCGCTGGTGTCGAGTGGCATCCATTCGCGCCGCTGTTTCGGGACACTAAGCATGGTTGGCCTCGCTCTCTTTTGCCGTGCGATCAATGATCGATCGATGATCGACACTGCTTGATCGATGATCGATCGGTGAGCGTTCGATATGTGTTCGGTGACCGTCGGATGGATTCTTGGAGGCTCTGGAGCGTAGACAGCAATCGGCTCAACCAGGTTCCAAGGGGAGTTTCTGAGGATGTTGCTTTTGCTAATAACCGGCATGTTTCCTTGCCTCACGTTTTGCAGTCCGTCTCCGGACCCTTTCTCGTACTGTGTGTGCGGCGCGAGCCACATCGTTGGAGGGTTGTAGCGTCTGGGTCTTTGTCGGCCCGTATCGCCCGCTGTAGCTTCGGGATGTTGATTTGGTAGGGCAAGGACGTTGCCCTGTCCCAAGACGCGGCAGGCGATCAGCCATCGCTCGGAACGGAGCTTCTGTAGCGCGGTATTGGCACTCTGGCGAGACATCCGTGCGGAGTCAGCCATCTTGCCCATAGGCGCATACGTGTTGCCTTGGTCGTTCGCGTGTTCCGCTACTGCCATCAGGATTTGGAGTTGCGAGCCACCGCCGGAGCGATGAACGACTTTGAAGCAGACATCTACGAAGCGCTCACGGCCCAAGGCTTGAAAGTTACGCCTCAGGTGGGCTGCTTCTCGTTTCGCATCGACTTCGCAATTTGTCACCCAACAGAACCAGGTAGGTTCGTACTTGCCATCGAGGCAGACGGTGCTAAGTATCGCTCCAGCTGCAACGCTCGGGATCGTGACCGGCTTCGACAGCAAATGCTCGAAAACCTGGGCTGGACCTTCCATCGGATTTGGTCGACGGATTGGTTTCAACACAGAAACGAAGACATTGAACGAACGGTCGCGGCTTACGAGCGGGCCGTCCAGAGGGCAGCTGAACGCAAAGGATTCCCATCGCAGAATCCTGTAGTCGCGGACTATGTGCCAGAGCTGCCGATGGAAGAACTGAGTCGCCAGCGTACATCGGTGTTGCCTCCTGTGCCAAAACGGGCAAACATCGGCGATTACACGTAGGCTGAACTCCGCGCACTCTATGCTCGGGTCGCACTGGATGGTCAATTACGGACACATGACGGATTTGCCGACGAAATGTTTGCCGCCCTTCCCTTCAGCCGGCGTGGTTCGAAGATCAAAGCTGTGTTGCGGGGAACGATTCGCAGGTGCGAGGCAAATGTAAGAAGGTGAGACCCGACTCTGCCCAATTTCGGATTCGATGTGGCATTCCGCGTTCTCAAAGCTCATTTTCAACTGCTCTGCTGGCTTTGCGCCTACCGCGTCGAGTATCGAGAAGTAAACGCCGGCCTCTCGATCGGAACGGACACAGCAAGCTCGACTTCCCGGTGCTGCGACCAAAGCACTATAGTGGTCGCGTTGGCAGAACGTCCGCTTCTTGAAAGGTCCTTCATGTTGAACACGACACGGCGTCATGCGCTGAAGCTGCTGAGCGGTGCCGGGGTCGCTCTGGCGACAAAGAATATGTTCTCCCAGACCGTGACGTCCGGCCCCTTCAAAGCCTCGCTGGATTCTCTCAAGGCCTGGACCATCCCCGACTGGTTTGCAGACGCCAAGTTTGGCATATGGGCTCACTGGGGCCCGCAGTCCTCAGTAGGCGATGGCGACTGGTACGCACGCAACATGTACGTCGAAGGAACGCCGCAGTATGCGTACCATCTGCAGCGCTTCGGCCCGCAATCCAAAGTTGGCTACAAAGACCTGATTCACTTGTTTACTGCGAGCAAATGGGATCCTGAACACCTGATGGACCTATATGCGAAGGCAGGAGCAAAGTATTTTTTCTCAATGGGCGTACACCACGACGGCTACGATCTATGGAACTCGAAGTACCAGCCGCGCTGGAACTCCGTAGCGAGCGGACCGAAGCGAGATGTCGTCGGCGAGTGGGGAGCTGCGGCCCGCAAACGTGGTTTGCGCTTCGGTGTCAGTGAGCACCTTTCAAACAGCTTTGAGTGGCTTGCCCCATCCCACCTGGCAGATACCAAAGGACCCTTCGCCGGGGTCCCCTATGATGGGCAGGACCCGGCGTTTGCGGATCTTTACCACGACTATTCAAAGGAGCCGAAGGGCTTCGCACAAAGCATCGCGAACGACGCGATGGGGCGCGACCAGGCACCAGAGTGGTGGAAGCAGCAGTACTTTAATCGGGTAAAAGATTTGCTGGATCAGCATCAGCCCGACCTGCTGTACACGGATGGAGGCATCGTCCTGGGCGCGTACGGTGCGGGTACCGTTGCTGAGTTGTATAACGTGGGGCCAACGACCTACGACGGCAAACCCGCAACGGTCTACTTCAGCAAGACGACGACCGACTGTGTGGATGGCCACACCTGCGTGGTGGATCACGAGCGGAACGTCATTGGCGAGATCGACCCGGTGCCGTGGCAAACGGATACCTGTATCGGCGAATGGCACTACAAAGTGGGTGTGCATTACAAGCCAGCCAAAAAGGTCATCGACATGCTGGTCGACATCGTCAGCAAGAACGGTAATCTCCTGCTCAACTTTCCCCTGCCCGCCTCGGGCGAACTGGATCAGGAGGAACTCAAGGTTCTTGAAGGAATCACAGCGTGGATCGCCGTGAATGGAGAGGCGATCTACGCGACGCGGCCCTGGAAGATCTATGGCGAAGGTCCGTCCACCAAGGTGGTCATCAAGGCCAGCGGCAAGGAGTTCGATCCGAACGAAGGCAAGAAGCCGGACCTTGGCGCGACCGACATGCGCTTCACCAGCAAAGGCAACACGCTTTACGCCTTTGCGATGGGCTGGCCGCAAGGGGATCTGCACATTACGTCTCTAGCGCTAGGTGGTGAGCAGAAACCGTCCAAGGCGATCGACGTCCGTCTTCTTGGCCAGGAGCAGCCCTTGCAGTTCACGCATGACGAGCGTAGTCTGCGGGTCACCATGCCATCCCAGCCAAGTGCCACCGCCGCAATCGGCGTAGCACTGCGCATCCGCTTCGTGTAGCTCCAAGTGCGTGCTGCTGGCCGCGTTCGTCCCTATCCGGTGCCTCATAGCTCAGCCACGATCCCAATGTCTCCTGTTACTTCGAGCAGGTACGCATGACCGATGAGGTGGAACTTCGGGCACTCGAAGTGATACGCCAACGCAAGCACATCGGAAGTTAGCTCGGAGACGGCGTATGCACCAACACATATCGGCCTTGCTTTGCACGAGTACCCTCTTTGGTCCGGGGTTGCCCACACATCAGCAAATTGTGGGAAGCCGTGCAGGAGGATCACTGGTTCGCCATTCTTGGGGCCTGCTTCAAGGTAGGTGAACTCCAAGCCGTTCAGCAGAACCGTACGGTCCTCGATCATGTCGAATTCTTCCTTAGCTAGTCCCACCAGAATTCGGCTGCATTGAGGCCACTCTTCTGATCCGGAGAAAAGATATCTAACATTGACGACTTGTTATGTCACTAAGACTTTTAGGTATCAACGGTTGACATCGTTATGCTTAAGAGCAGGCGCATCGCCCCGATATCATCTCAGGAGTGAACGTTGTATCCAGCTACGGAGCAGTCTCAAAAACTTAACAGTGAATCTGATGTGAGCGGACGCCCAATCTGGGCTTTTCTCCTTGCCGCATATGTAATCACATGGCTAGCTTGCCTATCACTACGTTCGGCAGCTGCAGCAGGACAACTGTGGGCGTTCTTTATTTTTTTGTTCATTACGGTTTGGTCGCCTACGGTGATTGCGCTGTTTCTGTCCTTAAGCTTCAATGGCGCATTTGGCGTCCGAGAACTCCTCGGCCTCTTGTTCCAACCTCTCTCTACGAAAAAGTTGTGGTACGCGATCGGCGTGATCGTACCGATTGGGTCTGTTTGTGTGGCACTTCTGGCCGCGAGACATCTGCACAGCGGAGCTCCGTTCATTCCGCTCGCCGCTCTCCCCTTGACCCTTGGCCTCCAGTTGTTCACTGGCGCAACGGGTGAGGAGAGGGGATGGAGAGGTTTCCTCCTTCCTCGACTAGAGAATAGATTTAGCCCTCGTGTAGCTGCGATTCTGATGGGCACCGCCTGGGCAGGATGGCACCTTCCAGCCTTCTACTTCCCCGGTATGCCGCAACAGCAGATGCCCCCGGTAGCTTTTCTTCTCATGGTTGCTGCATTCGGCGTGTTCTTGGCGCTCTTGTTCGAACGCACTGGAAGCCTTGTATGCACAATGTTGGCTCACTTCGCCTTCAACACGTGCCTCGCAATTGGAGGTGCAATCCTAGGCCCAGCTTTCCTTTGGACTTTGGCTGCGATCTTTTTTGTAGTTGGACTCTGGAGCCTTTCCAGACTCTCGCCGAACGTGACCCAGAAATCAACAGCTTAAGTCCTACTAACGCGCATCTTGTTAGTTATGAACGGCTTTGTCGTTGGGGTGTACGCTAACGCGACACGTGAAAAGTTACGAAAAGGCGTCACAATAGAGTCCGTTCCCGCATTGTTCAACATCGGCGGTTCAAGGTCTAGACCCTATTGCGACGTAGGCAAATGAGGCTGGCCCCTGCATATCACGCTTAGGGATTGGCAATCCCGACTGCCTGGTGCAGGTATTCGTCGCTGTCCAGCTGCTGCAGCATGAAGTGCGCGACATCGGTGCGCGTGATGAAGCTAACCTTCTCTTCTGTTTCCGGCTTCACAATGCGAATGCCTTTAGGTTCACCATTCGACAGTCCTGCAGGACGAACGACAATCCAGTCGAGATCGCTGTGCTTTACTGCGTCTTCCAGGCCGGCTTTATCCTTCATCACGCCGCGCAGGAGGGTCGTCATGAACAGATGCTTGTAGTAGGAGTGGACATTGCTGGCGCTCTCACCCTCGCCGATCGTGGAAAGCACGATCAATCTCCGGGCTCCTGTTTCCTTCATCGCCTCTATGACGTTGAGGGCCGTGTCGGTCTCCAGTGTCGTGCTAAGAAAAGGCAGGTGTCCACCGAGCGTATCGAGTACGGCCTCCTGCCCTTGAACGGCCTCAAGCATGAGAGCTCGGTCTCGCGCATCGCCTGTGACAATCCGTACGTCTGTCCGCTTGTACTCCGCTGGACTGTGGACGAAAGCTGTCACCTCATGACCCAGAGCCAAGGCCTGCTCTACTACCGCTTCTCCTGTTTCTCCACCTGCACCAATCACCAACAACTTCATTTCACACCTCTGGTAGTGGGATGCAAGGCGCTGCTTCAGGAGCTCAGCTTTCGAAAATGCTTCCGGATGAGCAGCTGTCGATAGGAACCGGAATGCACTCATCATGTTGGGTGGTGGCTGTCCCAAACGAATGTTGTGACAATGGACGAATGGCCAACTTCTGAGAACGGCGTCTATCGCGACTTATCCTTGATCATCCCATCTTGTTGTCAGCCCGGATGCCGAACCGGAGTATCGCGCGGTAGCATTGGTCATGCTCCGCTATGTCGTCATCGCTATCCTTGGTATTTCTTGTGTCTCTTCATTTAGTCAATCTCTGAAAATAACTCCGAGGATTAGACAATCTCCTAGTGGTGCCGAGGTCCTGCTTGCCAAAACAACTGCTCTCTACGACACACCCTTCCGGTCGGGCCTCATTAGCTTTTCTTGTTCGATTGACTTCGACTTCGTAAAGCATCTCAAGAGCAACTTTGGTGAGGCCGCTCGAACGGACAGTCCGATCGCACAACTTCTAGAGCCGATTGAATATCGAGTGTTTGTCGATCATTCGGGCGCAACCATCTCAACTCAAACCAAGCTTCCAGAGTTCAGTCAATTGCCTATCGCTGCGCAGCTTGAAGAATTGAATCGCTCCCTCATCCAAACGGGACTTAGCAACTGGGTACCATACGCTTATGGAACAATGCTTCCTATCGCCCCAACCAACTATCAGTTTCAGAAGACGGCAACTGGCTATAACCTCTCCATGAACGGTCAGGGCATAACTGGAAAGCTCGTCCTTGGCCCGGATTTACATTTGCGCGAAGGCGTCATCGATACGTCACAGCATATTGAGATCACCACCAAGTTTGTGGATGCGCCAACCGGACTGGTCCTGGCCGCATCCTCCACTAACACGGACCACGCTGGCGTAGCCCGCTTCACCTACACATACCAAGTCGTTGACGGATTTCAGCTTCCTGAGCACGTGGGGGTGGCCTCGGAACAAAACAAGATCACCTTGAACTACACACTGACGGAGTGTAAAGCGCAGCACGGAATCGTTGTCCATCTAGCGCCACCAACCGAGCCCTAGCCAGATGTTCCGAAGTAGCTGGGCCGCCTATAGTCCTTCGTTTTAGTATCGAATGGCTCGGCCTCCATCAAGCAGGAACGGATTAGTAACGAGAAGTGGCTTATCGGAAGTCAAGCCCATAGCGGAGCATTCACTATAAACCGGTCATCTGCTCAAAGAGGTGCCTCTATGCGCTTCATTGCCTTGGTCGCCTTTACGTCCATGACTCTTCCCAGCACCGCGCGTCAGAGCCGCCCCGCTGCTGCTGTCCAGGCATCGACGGCAGACTTGACCCAACCGGGCACAGGAATCGTCCGCATGTGGCGACCTTTGCCGATGAGGTCCGCAAGCACCCAGTGGTTTTCTCGCAACTCGAAATCCTCGATCTGAACCGCTACGAGCTCCGCTCTACGTAAACCACAGCCGAGAAGCATGGCGAGAACGGCATGATTGCGCACGTCTCTCAATTCTTTGCCAGAGTAGGTAACAAGCAGCCTCTTGCCCTGTTCAACGGTAAGCCAGTTTCCGGCGCGAACACCCAAGCGCTTCGCTCCTTTGACCCGGCGAATGCCTGCGGCAAGGTCAGGGCTGAGAAGCCCGCAGTCAGAAGCCTCATATGCGAGTCTTCGAACGGCAGCGAGCTTCAGGTTGATGGTCGAAGGCGCGTACCTTGCTCTCGGCAAAAGTTCTACGATAGCGCCGCGCGAACATACGGAGCCGAACATCTCTATCTAGTTTCCACAATCCTCGGGTCAGGCCTGGTGGCGAAGAATAGCTGCAGCAAAATGACCGCTGCTGCCAAGCCTGGCGAACTCGTTATTTTCGTTCGCCATTCAACATCGTGGGAAAGATTCATCTGGGGCATGAAGTCCTAAGACCTTCACGTTAGATTGGCGCTTGAGGAAGTGCCTTCGACAACCGGAGTTGTTGTGGGGGAACCGAGCCGTAAGGGAATTTTATACGTTGATAATTCAACGCCGTTGCGCAAGACCAACAGCCAAGTATGGTCATCGGCGTTTCCCAAAAGAGCAGGAACAGGCCTTGTATTGTGGGGCAGCGGCACCGTCAGCACTTTTTTCCCATCAGCAAGGCTAAGAACAGTGAGGTCCCTTGTTTTGGTGGTCACGATCATGTCATCTAAGTAGCCGTTGCCGGTGCGGCAACCGTAGAGGCCAAATTTCCCAGAAGGATCTTCGGCTGCAAACTGACAGGGCCGCCCGAGATCGGCATAGCGAAGCGACGGAAATTGACCACCAGGGAGATTCTCAGCGGTACGCACGTTTGCCGCTGCAATCAACGGCAAGCACTCATCATTTCCTTTTACGACGTGCGAAGTTGATTGGGAAGTTGCACCTGCTGGGTAGATAACTCGCTCGTAGTGGCACGTCATCGATGGTGTCCAGCTAGGCAAAGTCAACCCAGCCGCTTGGTACACATCTGTGATCGATGTGTACTCCCAAGGATGTTTTAGCTGAGCAGGGACTGTTGATCGTTGGACCAGTGCGGCCGTGATTAGCAACCCATTTTCTGCAAAGGCCCATTCGCTTGCTGCGAACAGAGAATCAGTTGTGGTTCGTTGAGAAACGACCTGAAATCCCTTGCAGGTCTACCAAAACAATCAGTGCGTTGCGATTGTGGGCTGTTCCATCGTAGAGGTTTCCGCCAAACGATCTGATTCTGATCACCGCGTAACGGCCTGCAGGACTGACGATGAGATCTTCAAGCCCCGATTCACCCTCTGTAAGAGGACTTCCAGTGAAGGACAAAGTCTCCTCTTTGGGGTTAGTGGTGTTCCAAGCGGTTATACGTTTCAGGGTCCAGCTACTGTGCTCCTGCGGAATGAGAACCAGCAGATTCTGATCAGGCAAAAGATGAAACAGTGTCGAAGGAAGGCTTGCCAGGAGGTGCCTGAGCGGCTCAAAGGGCTGGAGCAGTCCGGATGGTGTTATCGGCGTTGACTATCCGTTCAGAAACGCGTGAGTTCGACTCCCGCCCTCTGACGCCACCTCCGGGTGGCGTCATCTCGTGAAACGCACGTTTCAGTGAATACAAGGGTCTTACATTGGCTATTGATAAGATTTGCCATGCCTCAACGCGCACTCTGGGTGACCTCGTTGTTTCTGTTTCTGGGTCTGGCGAAAGCCCAGACACCGGCACCGACCACGACGTACAAGATTCATGCACAGAAGGTTCTACAGCAGGAGCCTTAACAGCAGCAACAACGCAACAACCCGGTCTGGTCTTGTTACTCCTGAAACGGACGTTATAGCCGGGTACACCCGTGCGCAGCCCGAGTCTCGTTTGCCGAAACCGCCTACTTGCATGCGTCTGGCATCATACCGAATAGGTCTACAAATGCTTTACTGCCTACGATCCTGATTCCGGCGATGACGAAGCGCTGTTGCTTCCAAGCCTCCCGGGTAGCCACTCCGCAGCCGATCATGAGGAAGTTGCCGTTCTCTGGCTTGACCTCCCGCAGGTCGAATGAACGCAATCGAGGGTAGCCGGACCCGATCGTCTCGCGCATTGCTTCCATAAACTGCTGTTTCGTGAGAGTGGGAGCATCTCGTTGCCCTGAGAGGAGTTCATTCTTGAGATCGGCGGTTTGATCTTGGATTTCCCAAAGATCACCCCAATCTTGCCTGATCTGATCCCTAACATATCGCTCGATGACGGGTTGAAGGATAGCTCGCTGAGCTGCGGTGACCCTAGAATACGGATCGTTACCGGCGCCTAAAAGCATCGCTGCCGATAATAGAACAGATACACCTCTGAATACGCGCATTTGGGGATCATAAGCGCCGCAGGTAATGAACTCAATCGGAGCAGATGGACGCAACGGCTCTAGATGCAATCTCGCGCTTAGCGCCTCTTGGCATCAGGCCTAAGCAAGATAGATGACGTTATTGATCATCCTGAACGTCCGGCCTTAGTCGATGGCTCTAGGGTTATGAACCCAAAGGGCGATATCGTCTCGCCACTAGCGAGGGGGTAGGAAGGCTCCGGATCGACTCAACATTTAGCCTGAATTATTCTGGAAATTATGGCGACAAAAGGTACAGGCCGCAAGGCGCCGAAGATGGAGCAGGAGGTTTTGACGGAGACGTTTGAGGACCAACTCGCAACGGGTGCGGTTTGCGAAGCGGTGGCTGCGGAAATGAGGTTGCCGTCGCTGCGTAGTCCACGTGGACAGTCCATTCGTATGAATCAGTGCTTGTGGCGGGGGGTGACCGTTTTAGATCCCGAAGCGCGACGTCTCCATGTACAGGACTGCCGGATTGAGAGCTGTGATCTAGCGAATATGGATCTTACGGAGAGCCGGCTAGAGCGCGTCGAGATTGTTTCGACTCGGTTGACGGGCGTCATCTTCGCGGACGTAAAGTTCAAAAGTGTCCTATTTCAGGAATGCAAGTTGGACTTTGCCGTAATGCGCATGGCGAAGATGCAGCAGTGTGTCTTTGAGCGATGCAATCTTACGGATGCGGATTTTTATGAGGTCGACCTGTCTGGCACGGACTTTCGCGGTTGCGATTTGAGCCGCACCGATATCGCTTATACAAAGCTCGCAGGGGCGGACATACGGGACTGTCGGCTGGATGGCATGCGCGGGGTTCCGGCGGATACGAATGGGCTTATCATCAGCCCGGATCAGGCTGCGTTGCTCATTACGCTGTTTGGCGTTCGCGTCGCCTGGTGAATTGAGCGAAACGCTTAATGATGTTTCGACACTGGTCAGAGTACGAGCGCCAGTCTTCTTCGTAGAAGGAATTATTGGGTGTTGCACAATTCGACATTGCTTGGATAGGCATATGGGTGATTATCTGCTTTCTCTTCCAAGCGGGCCCACACTCATGAAAAGGACTACATTACCCGCGACAACTCAGGCTGTCGTGAGTCCATCCCTGCCAAGCGTTTAAGGGCCTAGGTTCACAGACGGATCAAAGGGCACGCTCACAACCAACTCTGACCCTACCGGTTGTCCTTCAACCAGGAGCGGTTTGAAGCGCCAATGCCTAACAGCTACTAATGCTGATTGATCCAGGCCATGGCCCAACCCATGAACAACCCGCATTCCACTTTTCTTTCCTGTTATTGGTCAGCTTACAGCCGGGGCTTTTCCTGCAAACGGTTTGGGAATCCAGTCGATTCACTTTAACGAGGAGTTAGCAGCTCGAGCAGTCATTATCATTACCCGCCGTCAAATCCATCAGCCTTTCTACCGTTGCCCATGCGGCTTCCTTCAGTTCGGAGGGTGCCAATGTCGCGCGGATCCGATCGTCATTCGGCGAGAGTGGGAGCACTTCGATCTGGTTATCGACCGACTCCACGCCTTGTATGCGCTTCACCACACGCTCAGCGTCTGACTTCAGGATAGGACGCGAAGCATATCCTTCCACAATCACGGTTCGATCCTTAATGGCGAAGTGAAGCGAATCGCACACACCATATGTGCTCAGGCTCAGCAGCCCGGATCGGATCTCCTTCACGATCCTGAGCGCATCAGGCTCACACCAGGTGTTTGGGTTATTGCTCTCCTGCAAATTCGCTGTCTTCGTAGAGCTGAAGCCACGCCAGTACTCAACTAGCGGCAAGGCCCAATTGCTGGGCATCAGCAAGCGTGGCAACTCCTTCCTGCGCAAGCTCCTCATTTATGGTGCGCGAGCTTCCATCATTTGCATCAAGCGAGACCGAACTGGCTGAAGGTCCTGCGACCGTCCGGAGTCACGTCTTGGCCATGAGCTTGTGTCGACACAAATGGTTAAACTCTCGGCGCCGTTGTCGAAGCACGTGAATGGGTGTAGCCTGTCTGCGAATGATGTATGACCATCTTCGACGAAGAGGATGTCAAGATGTTTCGTCCACTGGTTTCGTACTTCTCAGCAGTACTCACTTTTGCCGCAGGCGCCAGCACATCGGCGCTGGGACTCGGTCAGGAGACAACGACAAAGAAAGCGACACCAAAATCACACATGGTTGTGGGGAGCATCGATATCGCGCAGGTGCTCTATGTTTCCGGCGATGATGCCGTGGTGAAGCTTCCGGACGGAAGATTGAGGCTGCTCGATCTGCCAGTGGGGACGGCGTTCATGGTGGACGGTAAGGCGGCGAAGGTGTCGGATCTGCAGCCGGGCTCAACGATCGCGCATGTGCAGGTAAGCAGGCGAATGGAATCTGAGGTCACGACCGTGACGCAGATCAACGGACTGGTTGCCGCCAAGAACGGACGAACTCTGACTTTGCGTCTGGAGGATGGTACGTCCAGGATGTACACGGTTCCGATGCATGCCATGTTTATGGTGAACGGGCAAACTGCCGGTTACGAAAGCGTAATGCGCGGGGCAAAGATCTCGGCAACAGCGGTTAAGACCGAGGAGCTTTCGACGGTGACCGACAGGGCGGCCATGGCCGCGCAGACCCCGCCGCAGGCCGGCGTATTGCTGATCGAGAAACAGCAACAACCGCATTAGCATCGGGACGGAAAAATCAAACTCTGAGATCGCAGCACCAAACAATGTATGGGTTCCGGCTACCGACACCATGTAACAAAACGGAAGCACCTGAGCAGTCATAATGCGTTTCAATTCCGTCTTCGGACTGAAGGCGAGATTAAGAATTGGGGCCAATGGCGTCAGACGCCAAATCTTCAAATCTGAGCTGGAGGTTGTGTATATGAGAAGTCGTATAGACGTTCCGCAATGCGACAGAAGGCAATTTGTAAGGCTCGTTATTTCGGGCGCAGCTATTGGTGTTGCGGCGCAAGCTGGAATCTCGCTGGTTGCTCCCGCAAACCTCAGCGCCCAAACGAATCTGAGTCCAGAGGCAGCTCTGCAGGGATTGGTCTCGGGAAACCAGCGGTTCGCCTCAAATCAGCTGACGTCGATCGAGCACGACCTCGTCGTTCTGAAAGAGCACAGTGTCGACAAGCAACAACCATTTGCTGCGGTCCTTGCTTGCGCCGATTCTCGCGTCCCCGTAGAACTCGTTTTTGACCAGACCATCGGCCACCTGTTTGTGGCTCGTGTCGCGGGCAATATCGTGACACCTGAGATCGTTGCCAGCCTGGAATATGGGGTGGCCGTGCTTGGAGTAAAAGTCCTGCTGGTACTCGGCCATAGCAAGTGCGGAGCGGTGAAGGCGGCAATGAACGCCGATACCGTCCCCGGACAGATCAGTGCGTTGTATCCGCCTCTGCGGCAGGCAGTGGAGCAGTCTCAAGGTAATTTCGAAAAAGCCATCCGGGCCAACGCAAAAATCCAGGCGGACCTGCTGCGAACCTCCTCAACAGTGATCCGCGATGCTGTGAAGAACGGCAAACTGATGGTGACGTCCGCCGTTTATGACCTCGAAACCGGAAAAGTTACGTTGAGCTAACTCGATAGGGTCTGCAGTTTAAATAGACATCCGGGATCGCGATAGGTCGCTCGAAACAGAGCAGTGCACATCAACACGGAACCGACACCTCGGAGCGTCACGATTATTCATGTTCAGGCTTGGTCGCTTTTACTCGAGATCATGCTGGTCGAGGTTCGTTGGAACTGCAAGTACTGGATCTGCCCCTATTAAGTTCACTAACGGTAGCGCAGTTCGCGGTTCCATCACTCAGGCGACATGCGATCGGACAGCCCCGGGATTCCAACTGACTAACACCTACGTGTTGGATCAGTCAGGTCAGCAGGTGAGCGAAGTCGATGGTTAGGGAATTTGGGAACACACCAATGTCCACCTGCGTGGGCAACTTCTTGCCACCTACGATACCCCAGGGCCTACAATTCAGCCTCATGGATCCTATGGGAACAAGAAGAGTCCAAGCCTCGGGCACGGGGCAGGTGGAACAGAACGGTAAGAGCTTGCCCTTCGGGGACTCTGATTCCTGTTTCGGACTTGGCGCCCTTATAAGTCCAACCGAACATCTCTTCACCGGCAAAGAAAGAGACGCAGAATCAGGACTCGATTATTTCCCTGCGCGTTACTACGGAAGTTCAATGGGCCGGTTCATGTCGCCCGATCCTTCGGGCCTCTATATGGCCGATCCAGGGAATCCACAGCAGTTGAATCTCTACGCTTATGTGGGTAACAACCCGTTGCGATTTACCGATCTTTTGGGCCTGTCTGGTGATTGTGGTCGCAATCTCCATCCTGGCGTCGTTTGTGCAGTGACGACGGCGTGGGATTGGCTAAAGGGTCATTTTGGAGGCGGCGGCGATTCGGGCAGTCAAAACAAACCTTCAGCTCCAGGTGGCGGCGGTGGAGGTCCAGAGCCCGACCTTAACCTGTCTCCCGGAGTCAGCCCGCTTAGATTTAAAAATCGTGATGCTGCTGGAATCGCCGCGTCACGTCAAGCTCTTATACCGACATCGATTTACGACCTGAGTAATCAAGCCTGTAAGAACGTGGGTTGCCAATACGAATACGGTGGACTAGTCCTAAAGGACAAGGGCGGTCAGTACACTTTCACAAATCCGGTCACGTTCAAAGATTCGGGCAGTTTTTGGACTTCCCATGTCATGGTGCCGTTTGGGTATCGCAAGGTGGGTAGCTACCACACTCATTCTGGCATAGGCGCGCCAGGCATGTCGGGAAATCCAGGTGATGCTGGCTCGGCTGACTCTCAACATCTTCCGGAGTACATGGGGGAGGAGATGAGCGAAAAATGTATGGAAATACGCGGGCGATAAGAGTTGCCCAGGAGAGCCTTGTGGAACCATCATGTCTAATCCTGATCATCCGTAATCTCGAACTTCAACCGCTAGACAGAGCAAGGAATATTAGGGCCATGGAGAGGGATATGAAAAAGACGATCAACGTGCTTATCGCTTATGCTTGTTTGCTCTTTACGGGACTGACTCTTTTCGCGCAGGACGACGTGCCACACGCCCGGCCTGAGAGTCTCATCACTCTGATCGCGCAGCCGGGGAGCAACAAGGCACAGAAGGTTCAAGTAGCGGGCTTCCTCGTGCTGGCTTTTGAGGGCAATGCTCTCTATCTTCACGAGGAAGATTACAAGGAAGGGCTGACGCGGAATGCCGTTCGCATCTCGGTATCGCCGGAGCAAGCGCAGCAGTATAAGAGCCTGTCGGGCAGCTACGTCTGGGTGGAAGCGTCTTATCTAAAACGCCCGAATAGCGAAGATATCTTGTCTGGTTCTCTGTACGACATCCGAGAAATACGAAAGATCATCTTTAAACACTGAGAACCTTCTGGTTGGCCATGAAATCCAAGAGCTTGTACTGCATCCATCTCGCGGCAGCCCTGTTGTTCGCGTTCCCCTTAAATGCCACGACAACAACCACACCATCTGGTGCGCAACTTGATGCAATCACTGGCAGGGGCCGACTCCTCGCAGCGTATGACTGGTCGCATGGCATGCAACAGATGCAGTGATGGCCGCTCACCCGAAAGCCGACCCAACGGGACGTTATATCGAGCGTAAAACCGATGCTGGTTGGGTGGTCGATTTTGGTCGGCTCAGCACGACGGGCGACGCGTTCTTGGTTGTTGCCGAGGCAACCCAGATAGGCGGCTCGGCAAAGTTGCAAGTCAAGACCTTCGAGTCAATGCAGAAAGACACAGGCTGGAATCTGTCAGCGGCCAGAGCAATAGAGATTGCTTCTGAAGACTTGGGTGAAACGGATCGCCCTTACAACATCGCCGTACTTCCGGCGGGTGTTGGAGGGTTGTACGTCTACATCTACCCGGCTCAGACCGACGCAGCAGTGTATCCGCTCGGAGGAGACGTGCGCTACCTGATCTCGCCAGGCGGAACGAAGATCGTGGAAAAGCGCCGACTCCATAAGAGCATCATCGAAACTCCTCCGGCGAGTTCTGGAGAAGCGGCAGCGGGTGGTTATCACGTACACGTTCTAAGCGATCTTCCAGAAGACACGGATGTAATGTTCGTGTTGACCCGCAAGCCGCCCATGCCGGAGATAATCCTGGCTGGGGAGAACCCGTATGCCATCGACGTTCATGGAGTCATCACCGTTCGCCCTCACGACCCGCCCACAGGCCGCGCCAGCATCCAGTAGACGGCTCCGGTGGTTGCTGTCCAGGAGTCTGCCTCGTCGAAAGTAAAGACGCGTTGCTCTGCACCGGAAGTAATAGGACACGCCACCCCAGAATGGGAGCTGTACGGCATACTTCTGGTAGCTGATATAGCAACGATATTGGAATGAGTTCCGTAACGCTGCCTGTTATGAAGTCTGGTTGCCATCCTTTGGAGCCATATTGCTGAGCTAACTCTGGCTGGCGGCTCTTTCATGACGAGTGAGAACGAGACGACCATGTGAGCAGACGACTTTATCTATACGAAAGCGCACCATCCGCTCATAAGTGCTCTCAAGGTCTCCATCTTCAGCAGCAGCAAAGTGAAGGCCTCGGATACACCCTGCTGAAGAATTCCGGTGAAGAGCTCGGCGTCAAAGGCAGTGTTCAATAGCAGAGGCGACAGCTTTTCACCCTGTCGTCAAACCTGTATCGATTCGGTCCAACCTTTACCCAAGCGCCCGTCGAAAGCTCCTTCGGACTCTTTTGCTCGATCAGTTCACATCCATCTCTCCATCGTGCAATGTCACAAATGGGTATTCAGCTCGCCCTGGAGCGGCTCTCATCCTCCCGAGATATGCTAGCCGCTCATCCGACATTGGCGTCACGGACGAATACCTGAACATCGCGCCCACAACGTTCAAGAAGAACGTGACAACAATAACGAACGTCATTGCCCACACGTTTCAATAGAAGTAACAGCATCAACGATGCTGGGGTATCTCGCCCCACACTGAACGAGGAGTAGCAATTTCCATGACGTCAGGGATATTTACTAAATTTGTTTTTGCTTTGGTCGCCACTTCGATGCCGGCAGCCCTGCAACCACCGCAACCGTCCCAGCCCCAACAAGATCGTTCGGCACGAACCGTCAGTCCCGGAAAACAGAGTGGAACAGGCAACGGTCAGTCTCGACCAGCCACTCCTAAAGCGCCTCAGGTTCAGCCTCCAAGACCACCTCCCGCCAAGAGTGCTTCGGCTCGGCCCCAGGTCCAGCCACCCAGACCAGGGGGTGGCGGTGGAAGTCAGCCGCGCCCTAATCCTCCGCGTCCTAACCCTCCGCGCCCCAACCCTCCGCGCCCCAATCCTCCCCGGCCCAACCGCCCTCCGCAATGGGGCCGTCCACCCCAGGTTCGACCGTCTTACCAATTTCGGCCCACTGATCGTGACTACCTGCGTCGGTTTTATGCCAACCACTTACGCGCAATCAACATGTGAAGACGGCCCTTTTTCGCGGCGGGAGGTTACTTTCCTTATGGAGATATCGGGTATTTGAGCCCGGTCCCTCTAAGCATCTATGGCTACCTCCCTCCGCCTCCGCCCGGATACAACATGGGTTACTTTGATGGCTATGTCGTTGTGTACGACCCTCTGACCTTTTTCATCGCGAACCTGATCGACCTGGTGCGATAGACCTGTGATTGGTTTGCACGTCTCACTTCTCTGAGCTTGCAAGCGAATCCAGAGGGACCGGATCTACGATTTGTTGAGTTGGCTTCTTGAAGTCTGAGCGTCACGCTTTCGTGACGCTCGGACTGGGGAAGTGGCACTTTAAATTCCGAAGAGTAGCAAGCCGTTCACCAAGATGTAATCGCCTGTTCACGGTTGTGAAACATCCCGTCCTTACTCTCGCGCTATGCATATTCTGGCAGTCTTCACACTGGGCCTTCTCAGCGTAGGTGCGCCTACTCGGTCATTGGCTCAAGCCGTCGGTTCCGTCCGGACTGGAGCGCCATCTCCTCCCGCACATGTAGCGTATTACATCGATACGAGTGTCCTTTCGATTGCTCCTTTACTGGAGGCACCTCCTTCACAGAACTCCGATCAGACAGTACAGGAGCTCGCAGAACTACATACCCTCCAGAACCAAAGAACACCCCCGCAGGTAGCAGCAGCCGTAGCCGACGATCAGGAAGAAGACATCTTCAGCTACCGCACGGTGTTGGGAGAAGCGTTTACTGCCAAACGCCTTCCTCTCACAGCAGCGCTTTCGGCCCATGTGCATGGCGAAGAAAGCGCGGTCAGTATTGGTTTGAAGCAGACGTTTTCCCGCCCCCGGCCATACCAGGCAGACAATACCCTGCGGCCCGTATGCAAACTCACGAAAGCAGCCAACTCATATCCCAGCGGCCACACAATTTCCGGCTATCTGCTTGCCCTGACCCTCACACAAATGGTTCCTGAAAAAAAGCAGCAGATTCTCGAGCGAGCAGATGACTACGCCCACAATCGCCTGGTATGTGGCGTTCACTACGCAAGCGATCTTGAGGCTAGCCGACGCACGGCGTATGTAGTCTTCGGTTACATGTTGGCAAACCCGAAGTTTTTGAAAGATGTGCAAAACGCGCGCGCGGAGTTGCGTGCCGTTCTGGGGCTCATCGACTTACCGGCCAATCCTGCTTCCGCCTCAGGCAATTAGAAGCGCAATCAGCGTCGACATAGTGGATTCGAGGACCATTTCGAGAAGCTAAACCAGCCTGAGGCTAGTCCACTTTCACAAAGCTGTACCGGCCTGCACGCGGCTAGATCCGTGATGCACAGACCAACGCAAGCAGAGATTCCAATCCCAGAGGCTACACATGACAATTCCAGTTCGACATTGGTTGATGGCAAAGCCATTCCATACGTTTGCGAATGCTGCAACCCTGAGTGTAGGCATGATGCTGATTCCGACCGTGCCCCTGCTCTTATCGGTGCGTCCTGCCTCTGCGGCTGTCGCTGATCAATCTCCAATCCAGGGCACAGTGAGCGACGCAAAGGGCGGTCTGGTTGCCGATGCATCCATCAAGGTTCGCAACGAGGCAACCGGACGCACGGCCTCATCGAAGACCGACTCACAGGGACATTTCACCATCCCCGGGCTGGTCGCAGGTACCTACACGGTAGAGGCCACCGCCCCCAATTTCATGCTCGCAAAACGCTCCGTAGTGATAGTTGCGGACGGCCAGCCTGAACCAGTGGCGATGGTCCTGCAGATAGCGGGTGCGACGTATGAAGTGTCCGTAGATGCTGACGCCACCGGATCAGTAGCCGCCAGGCTGGCACCGATGGATGGCCTGCTGGATGCGCGCTCTGCGCGTACAGAAATTACCGCCGCGTTTGTCGATAACTTTACGGCTCCAACGGCTGATTATTCAGAGATTATTCAGATGGCTCCGGGAACCTTCAGTGTAAACGCCAACGGTGTAGGTCTCGGAGATTCAAAGACCTACTTCCGAGGCTTCTCGGATGGAAACTATGACATTACTTTCGACGGAATTCCGTTCGAAGATACAAACTCCCCAACACATCACTCATGGGCGTTCTTCCCTTCGCAATGGATCGGTGGCGTGGACTTCGATCGCAGCCCCGGCAGTGCTTCCACAGTAGGTCCAACACCCTACGGAGGGTCGATCAATCTACTATCCCGCAATGTCTCAGAGGCCCTGAACATCCGCGGCGAAGTCTCTCGTGGATCGTTCAATACGACTCTGTCCGACGTTCAGGTCGATTCCGGCCGCTTGTTTGCAAACCGCAAGTTCAGCTTCACTTCAGACTTCAATCACCTCACTTCAGATGGATTTCAGACCTGGAATGCTCAGCAGCGATCGGCCGGTGCGATCAAGATGCAATATGCCTTCTCGGATGAGAAGGTGCTGACCTTCTTCAGTGGAGTTGTTCTGCTGGATACCAACACGCCGAACACAAAGGGTCCCACGCGTGCTCAATCGCAAGCGCAGTATAACTACCTACTGCAAAACACAGATTCAACTCGCTCGGATTACGCTCCGTACAACTTTTACCACATACCCACAGACTTCGAGTACATCGGGTATAAGACCCCGCTCGCCAGGGGTTGGCGTCTGGATACGAAGGGCTATACCTACAGCTACTACAACCAGCAGAACTACGCATTGACCCCAAAGAAGGGCATCATTTCAGCAGCAGGTTGCTTGCCGGAAGGCACTCAGACCTGCGGGACCGACAAGCTGAACAGCTATCGCAAATACGGTCAGATCAGCACCTTGAGTCAGGTATCGAAATACGGTATTCTCCGCGTCGGTGGCTGGCTCGAGTATGCCAACACGCCCCGCCATCAGATCACCCAGAACCCGATCACCCGTACAAAGTCCGCTATTCCTAACTTCAATGAAACCTTCACGACGAATACTATCCAACCGTTTGCGGAATATGAATATCATCCAACAAGCAAGCTGGCTATTACCGGCGGGCTCAAATTCGCCCATTACACAATGAACCTGACGCAGTTCGCTGACAATGGTGGCGCGGTAGGCAATCTGGGTGGTGCAGCTTCCGTGTCCCACTCCGCGGCTTATAACTCGTACCTGCCGTCGGCAGACGCAAACTACCGCATCCGAAATAACTGGTCGACCTATGTACAATTCGCAACAGGAAGCGTCATCCCTCCTTCAAGTGTTTTTGATGTGACGGGTGCCGCTGTCACGACTCTCCCAAGCCCTACGACGGCAAAGACCTATCAGGGAGGAACGGTCCTGAAACTGAAGCGGGTTACGTTGAATGCGGACGTTTACTACGTTCGTTTCGGGAACGCATATGTTTCCTCCCCTGATCCGAACATTCAGACCGCTGCGCAATACACTCCAGGGGGCGACTCGTCCACAAAGGGCTTTGAGGGCGAGACCAACCTCTATGTGGGAAAAGGAGTCAGCGTTTATCTCAATGGCACTGTTGGCGCTGCGCGCTATATCAGCAGCACCCTGTATAGCTCGGTAACCAAGGGTCAGTACGCAAATCCGAACAACAGGCTGTGGGTTGCGAATACTCCCTCCAACACCGAGACTTATGGTCTTACTTATCAGCACAAAGCCTTCGACTTCGGTTTCTTCTCGAAACGCGTCGGCTCCATGTGGAACGATAACAAAGCAACGACGGTAATTAACGGAACGAATTCTTCCTATACTGCTAACCAGGTAATCCCGATAGATCCCTTCGATATCTCGAATCTATTTTTCAATTACACCGTGAAGGGTGCTTCGCTCTTCGATAAAACAAAACTGCGGCTAAGTTTCAATAACCTGTTCAACGCGCAAAATATTACCGGTCTCACAGCCGGTAATACGGGCGCAGTCTTCACCCCTGCATCGACAGATTTGTTGGGCCTGTTACCAGGACGGAGCGTCATGTTCTCCGTTGTTTTCGGGCTCTCGCCGAAAGGCCGCTAAACAACCGAATCATCCGGAGGGCAGTCGCATAGCCCGACAAGTCGCCTTATCGAATCAACGCCCACCTTCACCACCGGATCACCGCCAAGGTGATCCGGTCACCTTTAATACGGCACATCAGCCTGTACCTGACTAGCGTGGATGAGTAGCGACCTGGTCTCGCGGATACCCCCAATTGTCAGGGGACGACGACAAAGACAGCCACACCAAAATCACACACTGTATTGGGAAGCCTCGATGCCGCGCAGGTGCCTTATGGTTCGAGCGAAGATGTCGGATCTGCGGCGGCGCTTTAGGATCTCGCATGGGCATGTAAGCAGTCGGCGACCCTGCGCAGAGTGACTCGGCAATTTATCGTCGAACGAGAGCCGTTCCTGGCGGGAAGCGTTTCGCGCTGCTGGTCAAAAGAGCCCGGCCCGTGAATTGAAACTTCACTTATAACTACCTCGCCGTGTGCCGGTGGATGAAAATATGGTCTCTAGGATCGCTTATGCGGATAGACCCGCCTCATCATGTTGAGCTTGCTGTGTACGGTGAAAGTCGCAGCGACTTGAGACAGAGAGAAACCGGGCATCGTCCCGGAAACCATCCCACTTGGGGTCTACTGGCAAAAAGATGACGTGCACGTCGTGGGCTGTAAAGGCTTCCTCCAGCGACTCGAACGTTGAATCCCGGTCACCCAGTCCTGCATACACGAGAGCGATGGAACAGGGCGGCACGTACCTCTGGTCCGAGAGGCGTTCCAGCGTACCCAGCATATCCAATGCCTCCTGCGTTCGTCCAAGCCTCGCCAGGATATATCCGCGAAGTGCAATGACCTTCGTATTGCCTCCGCTCAATCGCCAGGCTGTTTGCAAAGTTTCCAGGGCCAGATCGCTTTCGCCCGATTGCTGGAGAGCCTGCGCCAGTTGCAGGTGCCCGATCCAGAACTCCGAGTCGATGACGATTGCCTGCCGCGCAAAGTGAATCGCCGACGTGTAATCCCGGGCGTTGAATGCGACTTGAGCGGAAAGTGCATGATGCCCCGCGTGGAGCGGTTCAAGCATCTGCGCTCGGTTGACCGCGATCTTTGCCTCTTCATGTCGGTTCGAGTGGGAGAGGAGAATGCCGAGTGTGCGGTGTGCCAGGCAGTACCCCGGATCCAACAAGATAGCCTTGTGTAAAGCTTTCTCTGCTGCCGCCCAATCCCAGTCCAGAAAGAAGCCGACCAATCCCAACGATGTTTGCGCCTCCGCCAGATTTGGTTCGGAGCGGGCTGCATGATCTGCTGCCTCTCGCGCACGTTGCCAGATCTCAAGCGGAGAAGCATCTCCGTTGATCGGGCTCGCCGCGAATGCGTCCGCTATCCCCGACCAGGCAAGCGCATATCCTGGGTCGAGTACGGTCGCCTGCGTGTAGTACTCGAGCGCTCGCCGCGTCGTTGCGGGCGACAGTTGATTCCAAAAATAGCGGCCACGCAAGTACTGATCGAACGCCTCGGTACTTTGCGTCTGACGGCGACCCAATGCAATAACCAGACGTTCGGGAGAAAGATGAAGGCGGATCTGTTCCGCGATCGCGATGCCCAGTTCCCGCTGGAACGCGAGCAAACTGGTCGGCCTGCTGTCATACGTAGCCGACCAAACCTGCACCTGATCGCGTCCACGGACCAACCTCGACAGGATGCGCAGCTGCCCCTCCTCGAGACGCATGGAACTCTCGATCAGGTACTCTGCTTCCAACTCGCGACCGATATCGGACAGCGTTTTCGATGTTCCTTTGTAAGTCATGACGGTCGTACGGCCAACGACGCTCAGACGATCAGGATCGATCTGACCTAACGCCGCGATCGTCTCTTCAGTAAACCCAGTCGCCAGGTACTCGCGCTCGGGACCTCCGCCGAGGTTCTCGAATGGCAACACCGCCACCCTCACCAGGGGCGTCAGGTTGTCCGCGAGCGCTCGAGTCACCTGCACGGCCGCAATGAAGCGATATCCGCGTTTCGGCACAGTTTCAATGAATTTTCGCTCGGCCGCCCCATCATTCAGGACCTTGCGTAGGTGCGAGATACAGTGCGCCAGCGCTACTTCCTCCACGCTGCTATCCCGCCAGACCCGCCGCAGAAATTCATCTTTCTCAACCAGCCGGGCGTGACTCTCCACTAAAAGCAGCAGCGTATCGAACACTCTCGGCGGTAGAGGCACGGCCTTGCCGTCACGCCATAGCTGCTTTTCGGCGGGACTCAAGAGGCAATCGCCGAACCTGTAAACGACTTGGATCTGGCCGGGCATAAGTAATGCGCTCGATCGTACAGGAGATGGAAGGAACACGCTCTGAACTACGCTCGGCAAAATTGTTGGTTGTTGTCACGTTAAAGTCAAAAAAAACCAGGGTTCCGACAAGACTGCTCTCTGGAAGGCGCCTATTCTGGCTGCCAGTGAGATCAAGCAATGAACTCACACAAGAAGATTTGAAGGAGGAGACACATGCAAAGTATCCATAGTCTACTGATCTTGGGAACTCTGGCGGCTGCTACCCTGACAGGCGCCGTATCCAATCTGCATCACGGCATTTCGTCAGGCGTACTAGCTGACCACAGGGATAAAGAAGAACGATCCGAACGATGTGACGTTCAGACGTTGAAGGGGGGATACGGCCTCACCTTTCAAGGATTTGGTCTTCGCGGACCCGTCCCGGCACTCATCGGCGCGTTCACCCCTGCCGCCGGCGTCGGCGTCATCAACTTCGACGGAACAGGTGGTCTCTCCCTCGTGGAAACTACAAGTTTCGGCGGCCATATTGGACCACTGTCGACAACAGGTACTTACCAGGTAAATCCAGATTGCACAGGATCTCTGGTGGCGCCCGGGGCTGCCAACTGGAACTTCGTGATTGTCCATGACGGAAGGCAGATCATGGCAATCAATACAATCGAAGGTCGAGTAGCAACGGTGGACCTGGAAAAACAATGACCGTAAGCGGAGGGTCCAGTCGAAGACCCTCCCAGCGCCTTCATTGCAAGCGTGAACACGGGAAGCCCTGTATCCGAAATAGAGCGTGTTCCGCTGATCGTTATCGAGCGGCGTAGAAGCGAAACGTGCATCGCACCTTGGTGAAGCGATCGGAATGCAGAAGCAGGCCTCCCGTGAGGGTGGCCTGCCCGATTGTTTAAACCATGGTCTTCAGTTTGCGGTTGGATTCATCCAGCAGCTTCGTGTACGTTCCGCGAAGCATGCAGTAGCTGTCAGAGCGGTATATAAACCCTCATCCACCAGTTCAAAGTCGCGAAGACCGGGGGACTTTTTTCGCTTATCACTCCCACAGTCGCGGCAGGAACGACGCTGACCTGGCGGAAAAAGAGGAGAGGGCTTGTGGTGCTTTCAAAAGGTGTCACAGATTTACAAACGGCCTTGCTGTTCACTGTGGCGACGATATACAGCTTCAGCCGTGCCGCAATCATTGCAGCGGTATCGCTGCTTAGCCCAGAAGGGCATGATCGGGGCACGGCTCAAGAGTTATGAGACGGGCCAAGCCAATACTCTTTGCGACTTAGAAATCAAGCCGCGCCGACACCTGCCCAGTACGTGAGCCAGTGTCCGTTGCGCTTACGTTGGAGATCCGCCCGAACGTCGAGTGACTCACGTTCAGATCCGGATCGCCCAGGTTCGTGTGATTCAGCACATTCGAAAACGTTCCCTCAATGCGTAGCTTCAAACGCTCCGTGACCGGAAACGTCTTGCTAAGACCGCTTGAGAGGTTCACCGTTCCCGGCCCAACCACTGATCCCACCTGTGCATTGCCGAACCGGCCAATCGGAAGCGGGACCGGTCCAAGCGGCTTGCCATTGGCGTCAAAGCCAATGCCCGTCGTGCAGGGCGTCCCGGGTGTCCAGCCCGTGTAGCCTGGGCAGGCAAACGCATTGATATTCGTCCAGGCAGAGCGGCTCTGGTTCGCTGGCTTGTAGCCCACGCCTGCAACCTTGTCCGGATGCTGATTGCGGTGTCCACCATCGAACCCGCTAGTGGTACCCTTCAGCCCCGAACCCGTTCCGGACGGGTCACCCTGACCGCTTGGAAAGTACGGTGATTCAAACGGTCCCGACTGGAGCAGAAAGATATTCGACAAGCGCCAGCCGCCGATCAGGAGATCGGCCACCCGCGACATCGAGCCGCCAAACTCTTTCCCGCGTCCGACCGGCAGGTCGTAGATCATCGTTGAATTCCAGCGATGACGCCGCGTTCCAAAAACATTGCCGAAGTCCGCATGCCGATCGAGGATGGAGGTGGAACGTTGACCACCGCTTTCACCTGAAAATCCGCTATTTGCCGGCCCCTGGTTGTCGCCCGTGGCCTTGGCAAACGTATACGCAGAGTTGATCTGCAATCCTCTTTGGAACCGATGATTGAGCTCAACCTGTCCCGACTGATAGCTCGAGTTCGCACCCGTTGCTCGCGTATTGATCCGTCCCCAATTGGGGAACAGTCTTGCACTGAGCGGCTGATTGTTGGCGGAGATCGTCTTTGAGAACGGTAACGTGTTCTCGTCGGGGGCCCATACTAACTGGCGCGTCTGCGATCCAATGTAAGACACCCGCGCCGAATAGCCCTGGCCAAAGTCGTGGTCCACGCTTAGGGAGGACTGGTAGGTATAAGGATCTTTCCAGTACGTGCTGTTCGCTGTTCCGAAGTAGTCCGTACCGTAGGCGGTCGAGCTCCCGCCATCGCCCGCGCCGGCGTAGATATCCGGCCACTGATATCCAACCTTGTGGGTCGTCGTGTTCAGCGTGTTGGTGTACTGCGAGGTCTGTGCCTGCAGCGTCCCGGTCAGCGAGTAAAAGCTCGAACCAAGCGTCGTAATGTTGTACATCCCGAAGCCGCCGCGGATAGAAGTCCGATCGTCGTGGAATGGACGATAGGCGAAGCCCACGCGAGGCATCAAGCGGAGGTGTGGCACCTTCTTCAGGCCCGAAGGATATCCAGCCGCGCTGTTACCCAGGACGGGCATACATGGCGCGCCGTTTACCATTGGCGAGCCACTCGTGTTCGGTCCAAACGGCGCGCACGCGTTCGCGCTTGCAAGAAAGTTCGTCGCAAGCAGGCTCTGCTTTCCGTCCGGGTAAATCGACACACCCGACTTCGCCACACTAGGGTCAAAGTTTCCGATGTCTCCGTTCGGATCGTTATAGCCCGGGTGTAGCTCGTACCGCAGGCCATAGCTCAAGGTCAGGTCCTGATTCACCTTCCACTGATCCTGGGCAAAGAAGTGGTAATGCTTCGTCTTGCCGTCGTTGTCCTGTTGGACCACGTCGTAGAACGTCTGGTACGGCGTGCCGATCAGGAAGTCCGCAAAGTCCACGCCGGTAAACAGGCCTGCACTGTTCTGCGTGTTGTATTGGAATGTCCCGTAGTTGTCTGAACCGTTGAAACCTAGTGGCGTCACCGCTTCGAGGGACCGGATGTCAAGACCAAACCGGAAGTTGTGTTTACCCTTCGTCCAGCTCAACGCATCCGTATAGACGAACGTGTTCGAGTTTTCAGTCGAGCTCAGACGGTCTGCACTCAGTGCGCTGACGTTGTTGAAGTCCAGCTCAGGAATACCGTTGTAGAAAAGATTCTGCAATCCTGTCAGTCCAAGCCCCACCGTAAATGACTTGCCGTCAAAAGAGTTGGTCGTGCCTGTCGTGTACAACGTGTAGCCAAAGCCCAGCTCATTGATCAGGTGCGGTGTGAGCGTGTAGTTCGCGCTCAATTTCAAGACACGAGACTTGTTTACATTCTGAGCGGAAGGTACTAACAGAGGCTCCGGGCTTGCAGTCGGAAAGTTCTTGAATGTGAACCGACCCCATACGAGCAGCTTTTGGTTCGATCCAAAATACTGATCGCCGCGAACATCAAACTGATCCGAACGACCACTGGAATCCTGGTTCACCTGGTAATTCGATGTGCTGTCATCCGTATATGCAGTCGGATCGCCAACATTCGGATCCGGGTAAAGAGAAAGCAGCTTCAGCGCCGCCGCTTGCATACTTCCCGCAGGCAGGCTGGTGCCATAGCTTCCACCCGTAAACGGATTCTTCAATCCCGTAAAGGTGTTCATGCCTGTCTTCGCGTCGGGAGAAACATACTTGGAGAAGTCGCCCTTTTTCATCAGGGTGCTGGGAGTCTTGAAAAAATTAGTTGCCTGCGAAGGATGTCGCCACCCTTCGTACACTCCAAAGAAGAAGCTCTTATTGTGGCCGTCGTAAAGATGCGGAATCACAACCGGCCCACCAACGCTGCCTCCAAATGTATTGCTGATCAGCTTCGGCTTCTTCGTGGTCGTGACG
>JAYVZP010000088.1:0-69601 GCA_043783275.1 Rhodanobacteraceae bacterium | reverse complement strand
TCGCGGCGCTCGCCCATCGCACCGGTGCCACCGTCCTTACCAGCGATCTCTACCCCGAGCGACATGCCATTGCCGCCACCTTCGGCCTTACTTACCCCATCGACGCCCGCAGCGATGTAGTTGCTGCGGCCAAGGCGGCCACTCAAGGCCGAGGAGTCGACGTAGCCCTCGTTGCAGTCGGCGCGGACGCCCTTATCGCGCAGGCCATGGATGCGATCCGCCCCGGTGGCCGTGTGATGCTCTTTGCCAGCACGCAGCACGGCACCGCGCAGTTCGACCCGGCCGCGGTTTGCATGGATGAGAAGACCCTCATGGGCTCGTACTCGGCGTCCGTCGCCATCCAGCAGGAGGGTATCGACCTGGTCTTCAACGGCTACCGCGACGGCTCACTTGACCTGACGAAACTCATCACGCATCGCTTCTCCATCGACGACTGTGCCGAGGCTATTCAGCTGGCCTCCAACCCCAGGCCTGACTCAATGAAGATCGTGATCAAGCCTTAGGCCCCGTTCCTATATCCTGACCAAGACATGCCGAAACCAATCATCCTCACCATCCTTGACGGCTGGGGCTACCGCGCCGAGACTCACGGAAACGCTATCGCCCAGGCCCGCAAACCTACCTACGACATGCTCCTGCGCGACTTTCCCAACACTCTTCTCCGTGCCAGCGAGCACTATGTCGGCCTCCCCGATGGCCAGATGGGCAACTCCGAGGTTGGCCACCTGAACATCGGCGCCGGTCGCGTCGTCCGCATGGATATGACCCGTATCGACACCGCTGTCGCCGACGGCAGTTTTTTCACCGACCCCACGCTCGTCCGCGCCATGCATCTAGCCACGCGGAAGGGCCGCGCCCTTCACTTCATCGGCCTGGTTTCGGACGGCGGCGTGCACTCGCACCAGCGTCATCTCTACTCGTTGCTCAAGATGGCAAAGGAGCAGGGAGTGCAGCACGTCTTTGTCCACGCTTTCATGGACGGACGCGACACCATGCCGACCTCCGGCCTGGGCTATCTCGAAGCCCTCCAGAAGCAGTTTGCCGAAATCGGTCTGGGCCAGCTAGCCTCTGTCTCCGGCCGCTACTTTGCCATGGACCGCGACCTCCGCTGGGAGAAGTCTCGCCAAGCCTTTGAAGCCATGGTCACCGGCACGCCGGAAGGTGGCCAGTCCTCCGACCCCCTGGCGCGCGTCCGTGAACTTTATTCGAACGGCATCACCGACGAGTTCATCCCGCCCTTCACGGTCGACGACCCAAATGACAAACCCATCGGCCTCATCCGCGACGAAGATGTCGTGATCAACTTCAACTATCGCGCCGATCGCGTGCGTCAGATCACTCGCGTCCTCACCCGCACCTCCGGGCTCAACCAGTCCATGGGCCGCGATCTACCCAAGTCGGCTGAGCTGGATGCCGAGATCCCGCCCCAGACTCTTCCGCAGCGCATCCACTACGTCTGCATGACCCAGTACGACAGGGCCTACAAGCTCCCCATCGTCATCCCGGCCGAGTCCATGGATAACCTCCTGGCCCACGTTATGGCCCGTGCCAACCTGCGGAATCTGCGCGTAGCCGAGACCGAAAAGTACGCCCACGTTACCTACTTCTTCAATGGCGGTATCGAGAAGCCATTTGCCGGGGAAGACCGTCAACTCGTCGCCTCGCAGAGGGTCGCCACCTACGACCTGGCCCCCGAAATGTCCGCGCCCGGCATCGCCGACACCGTCATCAAGGCTCTGACGGACACTGCCTTCGACATCATTATCGTCAACTTCGCCAACGCGGACATGGTGGGCCACTCCGGCAAGATGGAGCCCACAATTCGTGCTGTCGAGACCGTTGACGCCCAACTCGGACGGATCTATCAGGCCATCAAGCAGTACGGCGGTTCCATGCTTATCACCGCCGACCACGGCAACGCCGAGATGCTCATCGATCCCGTTACCGGCGGCCCCCACACTGCCCACACCACCAACCCGGTGCCCTTCATCCTCGTCTCAGACGAGAAGGACATCACGCTCCGCGAGGGTGGCAGCCTACGCGATCTGACTCCCACCCTTCTAAGCCTGATGACCATGGACCAGCCCATCGAGATGACGGGCGGCGATCTTCGTCAGCATCTGGCAGACATCAGCTAGCCAACAACTCACTTCCAGATCGACTTCAACTTCCAAAGCTGCCCCGGCCCCGTGAGCGTGGCAGCATCCTTTGGAAACACCTCAATCTTCACTGCAGTGCCCGCGGGAAAGATCAGATCCGTCATCGCAATCGTCCCATTCTGCGCATAAGCTTCAACCGACGACCGGTCCACAACCAGCGTCAAGTCATACGGCCTCTGCAAATTCAGCGGCGCTATTGTCCTGCTCGGAAACTCCGCGCTGACATTCCCACCGGAATGCGTACGGTCAATGTAAAACTCCTTCTTCGCGCCATCGAACCCAACCTCAGTCCAATGGTCCGCGTCCGAGTTGAGCTTTACGCCCACGACCTTCCCGGCACTCGGTGAAAACTCCAGATGCAACTCAAACGGAGTCTCGGTCGACACGCTATCCGTCGTCCTGACCAACCTGACCGTCTTCTCGCGCAGCGGTGTCACCACCGGTTCTTGCCGCAGACCGATCCCCGCCGCATCCGTGACAAACGAAAGACGACGCGGCAAACTCATCTGCCCGCGCCACGGCGAAGTCGGCAGCTTCGCCGCATACTGCCAGTTGCTCATCCACCCCAGCAGCACTGGCTTCTGGGTCTTGGGCAGACCGTTGAAGCTGATCGCGCAGTAGTCGTCCTTGCCATAGTTGGTCCAGCCCTGCGAACCCTGCGCCTTGCTCTGAGTAAACCTGGTCCCGTCGAAGTCTCCGAGGAAATACTGCTCGCCCGACCCACCTTGCGGTGCTCCCGGATTCAACCCTACCTTCAGCGCCCAGATGCTGTCCGAACCATTAGCCGCGGGCACCCGAACCAGATCTGGACACTCCCAGTCGCCATCCGTATCGCCTGTTGGCCCAAACTCGCTGAGTTGCTTCCAGTCCTTCAAATTTGGGGAGCCGTAAAACCTAACCTTATGTTCCTTTGGCAGCGACACCGCCATGAGCCAGCGCCCGGTCTTTTCATCCCAACTCACGCTTGGATCGCGAAAGTCCACCATGTGCAGGTCCAGCACCGGATTGCCTTTGTACCTGGTCCAGGTCCGCCCGTTATCAAGGCTGTATGCAATGTTCTGGTTCTGCAGGGTTGACGGTTCCTGGCCACTGTAGCCTGTATAAACCGCTACGAGGCATTCCTTGCCGGAGCCGCAAAGTCCACTGGAATTTGTGCGATCGATCACCGTGCTTCCAGTAAAAATCATCACGCCATCCTGCTCGGGAATCGCCACTGGAAGTTCCTTCCAGTGCAACATATCGGTGCTTACCGCATGGCCCCAACTCATGTGTCCCCACTGGTCGCCAAACGGGTTGTACTGATAAAACAGGTGGTATTCGCCGCGATAGAACAGCAGCCCGTTCGGATCGTTGGTCCAGTGTTTTGCGGGCGAGAAGTGGATCTGCGGGCGGAACGGCTCGTCATACTTTGGAGCTTGGGCGTAGGCGGCGATTGCAGCCAGGGCATAAACGGCGAGGCATCCAAGGACCTTGCGCATCTGCATAAGCTAAAACTCCCGCCTGCCCTCCATGGCCCGGCTCATGGTGACCTCGTCAGCGTACTCGATATCGCTGCCTGCCGGCACGCCAGTCGCGATTCGCGTCACTTTCACCGAGTGTTTGGCCTTGTGAATCTCATGGCTTAGATATACCGCCGTTGCCTCGCCCTCGGTCGTTGGAGAAGTGGCCAGAATCACCTCGTCCACATCGCCAAGCCGCGTCAACAAATTTCCGATCCGCAATTGCTCCGGCCCCACCCCGCCAATCGGAGAAAGTGTTCCATGCAGCACGTGATAGACGCCATTGTAGTTGCGGGTTTTCTCGATCGTCGCAATATTTGTCGGCTCTTCCAGCACGCACACCTGGCGCTGATTGCGCGTGGCACTCGTGCAATACCCGCATGGGTCGACGTCCGTAATGTTGTTGCAGACCGAGCACAGCCGCAGATGTTTCTTGATCTCGCGGATTGCCTCCGCCAGCCTGGCCGCGTCGTCTTCTGAAGAACGCAGAACATGGAACGCCAGCCGCTGCGCTGTCTTTGTGCCGATGCCCGGCAGCTTGCGCAACTCATCAATCAACCGCGCCATCGGTTCCGCAAAGCGATTCGTCACGAACCCAGCCCAGGCAGGTCCAGTCCGCCCATCATGCTCGCCACACTGGACTTCATGGCCTCATCCGCACGACGGCCGGCATCGTTCACGGCAGACGTAATCAGGTCTTCCAACAACTCGAGGTCAGACGAGTTTGCGCCCATCGCCGTTGGCTCAATCTTGATGCGCAGCACTTCCTTGCGGCCGTTCATCCGCACCGTTACCATGCCGCCGCCAGACTGACCTTCCACGACGGTAGCCGACAACCTGGCCTCCATCTGCTCCTGCATCATCTTCGCCTGCGACATCATGTCTTTCATCTTGCCGAGATCCGAAAAATCCATCTGTCTCTCCCTTAGGTTTTGCCTTAGTCGGTTCCGCTCAAATCGATCACCGTCTGTATCTCTGCGTCGAAGAGCTTCTGCGCCTGCTGCACCAGCGGATGCTCCATCGCCTTCGCCTGCGCGGAACCGCTCTTCGCCATTCGAGGCTTCTTGTCTGCCGCCGCCCTTGCCGCACCCGGCAGCAATACCAGCTTGATCGCCCCAAAGCTCCGCATCGCGCTCTTGGCAATCTTCTCCGCTTCGGCATTCATGCGGACCGGCAGCATCGTCTTCGACATCTCCGTCTGCACCCGGGCCTCGCCATTGGCAACTGTCCACACCGAGTCACTCATCGCATCCGCCGCCGAGCCCTGGCCTGCTGCCTCAAGCGCGGCGATCACAGCCTTCTGGATTGCGGCAACGTCACCCGTATCTGTGTCAGAAGATGCAACTGCAATTGCTGGCTCAATATCAATCGGCTCGGCAACTACTGCCTCGAACACTACGGGCTCTGGTGCCCTGACTTTTTCAATCTGAGGAGCCTGCTGGGCAAGCGCGTGAACCATCGGTAAGAGTGTCGGCATCTGCACCACAGGTACCGCAGCGCGCGGTGCAACGACCGCAGGTGTCGGAGCGGACGAAGGTGCAGGCGAAGAGTCCAACGCATTGGCCCCGGAACTTCCACCCCCCTGAATCCCGTCATATTTCCGGCGATTCTTGTTCTGCTCAAACGGCGAAAACGCGGGCTTCGCAGCGGGTACGGGAACGACTGGCTTTGGAATACTGACAGGCCCCGGCGCAGGTCTTGCTGGCGCATTCGACGGTACTGTCCGGCTGCCGCCCATCGCACTCAGCACCTCTTCAACCGGCAACAAACGCCGCAGATGCACCAGTTTCAACAGCCCCAACTCAAAGTGAAAACGCTGCTCCTGCCTGTACCCAAGCTCATCGAAAGTCCGCAGCATAGTCTGCAAGAATCGTGTCAACTCCTCCTCGGTAAACAGCGCCGCAGTCCTGGCCGCACGCCTCTGCTCTTCGGGGGAGATCTGTAGCAGCTCACTCTCTCCGCTCTCCGGAGTCATCCCGGAAATCTTCGCAATCACGCAGCTTCGCAGGTACCGCACGGCCTGCCGGGCAAGCTGTGCCGGCGAGTTTCCTGCATTCAGCAACTCGTTTGCAACAATCATCACCTCAGCCGAACGATTCGCATCCACGGCCTGCATGACCCGCTCGAAGACCGCATTCGGAACCGTTCCCATCAGCTCCCGAATCTGTCCCGCATCCAGACGAGCTTTGCCGTCCAGCAGCGGCGCACTTGCGATCGCCTGGTCCATGATCGACAAGGCATCGCGCATGGAGCCATCGCCAGCCTCGGCCAGCAGGTTCAACGCGCCTTCATCGGCATCCACGCCCTCGTGTTCTGCAATCCCGCGCAACTCTCCCAGAATGTCGGCGAGCTTGACCGCATGAAAGCTGAAGTGCTGGCAGCGTGACCGGACCGTCTGCGGAATGTCCTCGGGCTGCGTCGTCGCCATCATGAACACGATGTGATCCGGCGGCTCTTCCAGCGTCTTCAGCAGAGCATTGAAGGCCGCATCCGTAATCTGGTGCGCCTCGTCCAGAATGTAGATCTTGAATCGATCCCGCGATGGCCGATACCGCGCTGCATCACGCAGCTCGCGAATCTCATCGATACCGCGATTCGTCGCCGCGTCGATCTCAATCACATCGACCGAATTGCCGGCCCGAATCTCCAGGCAACTGTCGCAAACCTCGCAAGGCTCAGCCGTTGGCCGCAACTCGCTCCCGATCACGTTCCGGCAGTTCAGCGCGCATGCCAGAATGCGAGCGATCGTCGTCTTGCCGATGCCTCGGTGCCCACTGAAAATATATCCGTGCGCAATACGATTTTGCGTCAACGCATTCATCAGCGTGACGACAACGTGATCCTGACCAGCAACGTCAGCAAACCGCTGCGGCCGATACTTCCTCGCTAAAACCTGATAACCCATCCCCACTATTCTACCGCCGCGCCTCGGATGCTGTTATCCACGGACCCTAGCGCCAATCTTCTCCCGCCGTTCCACTTCCGCTTCCGAAAACATCGTTCCCCGGCACTTTGCCTTACCGCAGTAGCAATCCTGTGTCTCCTCATCCGAGTCCCACAGGTTGTACTCGTACGTCAGCTCTTCACCCGCCTTGATTGCACGCAGCGCCACCACAAAGATGCGCTCGTCATCTTCTTCCGTCTCGCAGTTCGGCTCGCAGCAGTGGTTGATGAACATGGCCGTCCCAAACCCATCGATGACCCGATTCCTACTGCCATATCCAAACAAATACGTTACAAAACGATCCGCGTACCGCTCGTCCGCCGCCTTCTTCGACATCCGCGGTCCGTCATACTCGCAGATCCTCTGACCCTTGCGAATTGCCCTCATCGTGTAGCACCCCGCCGCATGTATCTTCGACGACCTTACAATTAGCCCATCACCCAAGCGCGCCATCCAGCCTCCAAACCAGTACCAGTCAAACCAAAACCGCGCCGACCCCGTCCAAATAAGCAGACCGAACCGACAATGCCCCTGACTATAACAAACCCGTTCCGTTCCGCCTCGGCCCTGCTTCTCGCTCTCGCCTGCGCCACTGCAGCGCATGGCCAGTATCAGCCTCCTCCGCCTCCGCTCACCAAGGCCCCCTGCGTCCCTACCAAGAAGACACCGTGTACGGCCGACCCCTCAGACGTTCGTCCAGCCGACACCGTGAACCCCTTCCCGTTCCCGGGCGAAGTCCCGGACATCCCCGCCGACAGACCCGTACCCTCGCCCCCGCCGGACGCACCCGGGACCGCAGCCCCCAGCACAGCAAAGCCTACCGCTCCCGGATCTTTCCCTTTCCCCGGCGAGCCCGCGTCCGATCTTCCATCCTCCTCCAGTTCGTCTTCGTCCAGCAGCGCCACTGACGCAGCCCCATCGAACGATCCTGAAACCCCGGCCCTGAAGGACGAGGGTAGCACCGGCTCCACGCGCTTCGCACGCAAACATCTCAACAAGGTCGAAGACCTCGACACCCGCGAAGCCAAGGACCTTGAGGTCTCCCACTATTACGTCACCACCGGTAATTTCCAGGCCGCCTATCTCCGCGCCAAAGATGCAGTCGCCACCATCCCGGACGACCCCGCGGCCCACCTCGCCCTGGCCCAGACCGCGCAACGACTCAAGAAGAAAGACGAAGCCGTCGCCGAGTACAACGCCTACCTCAAGCTGAATCCAGAAGGCGAGAAAGCCTCCGCGGCTCGCAAGGCACTCACAGGCCTTACGGAAAAGTAGCGGTAGTTATGTAGCCCCAACATAAATATTCATTTAGTCTCTGCAGCATGCATGCAGGGCTCGAAAGCATAAAAGCTGAAATTACCACGGCTCTCGCTGGCCTGGATGCAGTCCAGATCCAGGCCACTCCGGCGCGGCATCCGGAAAAGTGGAGCATCCAACTGATTGCGGAGCATCTGCTGCAGACCTACCGCGCCACCGCCCCAGTCCTGCAGGAGCGCATCGAAAAGCGCACCGCCACCCGAGCTACTCCATCTTTGCAACAAAAGATTGGTCAGTTTTTGATCATTAATCTTGGCCGCTTTCCCAGTGGCCGCAAAGCGCCGGATATGGTGATTCCCGGTAGCCCCACCACGCTTAAGACTGGTGCGGAGCTCTCCAACGAGTTCCAGGTCCTGCTCTCGGAACTGGACACTCTCGTCACCCAGGGTGAGGCACTCTTCGGCACCCGCAGAGCCGCCAGCCACATCATCCTCGGGCCGCTGTCCATGGTGCAGTGGTGCGGCTTTCATCGCACCCATGCGCGCCATCACATCAAGCAGATCGGTGCCATCCGCCGCGACCACGGCTTCTAAACGTCTAGCCGTCCTCTTCCATCTCGTCTTCGACTTTCAGGTAGCGTCGCATGTAGCGCAGAGGCTCTTCCTGCATGGCCAATTCGCGCAGATGATACTTCCACGCATCCTCGCGTCCGCTGCGCCGTATGTAGCCTTTCCGTGTCACGGTGGCCACGCTTCCATCCGGCTTGTTCCGCAGAAAGGTCTGCGTGGGTACCAGGAAGGTCATCTTCTGGCCGGCTTTCCAAAAGCTCTGCGCAAATTCATGCGAAAACAACAAAGCATAGTAGCGACGCTCTGCAGCCAGTGTCTCTACGGCCTCTCGAGTGTTCTTCCACGGCAATTCCAACCGGCCCGTGAACCACTTCCGAAACTCGAACCCATTCGTTCTCGCCTGCCCTAACAACAAATGCAGCAGATCAAATCGAGTCATCCTAAGCTTTACCCCCCGGGGACTTCGTTCGAGCTTCTACCCGCGTACAGTGTACGGGTAAGATACGGATTCATACCAAGGCTGCACGCCGACGTCTAACATCAGTGTCCGGGGATCCCTATCTTGTTGAGACTCAAGTTGATTCTGCAGGTGACATCAAGATTCTTTCACCTCTCCCCCTTCACCATAGTCTCCTGCGCCCTGGCCGTTGTCTTCACCTTCAGCCCCTTGCTCGCACGTGGCCAGGCGGCATCTTTGCAGCCTACCCCACACGCTGATCCGCTCAACTTCGACCCAACCGTACGCGACGCCTACGCCCACTTCTACAACCTCGATTACGACGGTTCGATCGCCCGCTTCGAGTTGGTCGTCAAAGCCCACCCCCAAAATCCTATGGCCTATGCCTACGAATTGATGGTCACCATCTTTCGTGAGCTGTACCACCAGGATCTGCTGGACACCACCTACTACGCTCACGACTCTTTCCTCACCACAATGCGCCGCGTCGATATCCCCTCCGCCAACCGCGACCGCATCGAGTACCTTTTCAGCCAGACTTTAGCCCTGGCCGAGCAGCGAATCAAGGCCAACTCCAACGATAAAAACGCGTTATTCGCGCGGGGATACGCCCGCGGCCTCCATGCCGCCTTCATGACCCTCGCCGACCACTCCTATGTGGGTGCCGCACGCCAGGGTCTCGCTGCACGCAACGACTCCGAAGCCGTTCTTCGTATCGATCCCGACTACGCGGACGCCAATATGGCCATCGGCATCCAGCAGTTCGCCATCGCCAGCCTGCCTCGTCTGATTCGCATGGTCGTCGGCATCGCAGGCGTCGGTGGCAACAAGGAGCGGGGTCTCGCACTCATCCGCGTCGCCGCCGAAAAAGGCGTAGTCACCAGCGTTGAATCACGCACCGCCTTGTCGCTCTTCCTGCGCCACGATGCCCGCTACCCTGAGGCTCTCGTCGTGCAGCATGGTCTCGCCACGCAGTACCCCCACGATTATCTCTTCCGTTTGGAAGAAGCCAACCTGACGAAAGACAACGGCGACGGCCCCGGAGCCATTGCAATTTACAAGCTGGTCCTTGCAGACGCCCGCAAACCTGGCTTCTACACCGATCCCCGGCTCCAGATGGCATGGTTCGGTCTCGCCGACACCGAGCGAGGCCAGAACGACATCATCGACGCCGCCAGGCATTACCTTGAAGCTGCCGACCAACAAAACTGTTCCGACTGGCTCCGCAAGCGCGCTCAACTCAACGCCGGTCAAATGTTTGATCTGCTCCACGACCGCCCCAACGCGATCGCGCAATATCAGAAAGCCCTCAACGGCGGTGGCGACCAGTCCCAGGCCGATGCCGCGAAAAAGTATTTGAAAACCCCCTACGCCGGAAGATAACCCTTTCGATCACGCTGGGCGTCTTTATTTTCCACCACGCAAGCTCCGGGAAGATGCGCGAACGTCAGCCGAGGCAAATCAGACGCCTCCAGCCCAGTGAAATGGCCTCCGGCCGGCATCTCCACTCAGCTGTATGTGGCACCTGCCTACTAAAAATTCTGCCGGACTATGCTCGCCCTCAAGCCTGGATCTTCATCGCAAGCGTCTCCAGAAATGGCAATTGAGCCTTCAAAATGCGTTTACTAGCTTCTAAAACTGAAAACCATTGACCTCGGTCAACTTCAGGAATCTCTAGCTGTCGCCCGGAGCGCGGTGGCCACTCGATCGAACACAGATTGCTTTTGAGGTCCGCTGGATTGCAGTCACCCTCGAAGGCCCACGCCCTGACAGTCTTGCCGCTGGCTTGCTTGATCGTGCCGAGTTCAAGGAACGGTCCGTCTGCCGCAAATCCGGTCTCCTCGGTAAACTCTCTGCGCGCAGCCAGTAAAGGCGGTTCGTCTTCCGTATATTCGCCCTTCGGAATCGTCCAGGCCCCAGCATCCTTTGCGGCCCAGAATGGGCCACCCGGATGGACGAGGAAGACTTCAAGCGCACCTGCCCCACGTCGATACAGCACCAACCCAGCGCTTTGCTTTGCCATCCATTCCCACTCGTCACGGACAAAACAGTCCCGAACCAGGCATTAGCGGAGTTCCATGATTGACGGAGGGAGAGGCCCAGTTTGCATGTGCCGGTCCCTGACTTTGCACAACTAACGCCCAGTCCCCACCAGCGTTCCAATCTCATCGAAGACCAGATTTTCCGCCGGACTCCCAGTCTGTGTTTTCCATGCCAGGAAGAGTCTGCCGTAGCTCTCGGTCAGGCAGTCGTTATGAGAAACATCCAACACGCCAAGTGTCCGGTCGATCCAATCCGTCGGCCCCTCCAGCTCCGCGAAGATACCGATCGGCGTCTCATCCAGCACCAGGTGCGCCCCCACCCTCTGCGGGTCAGAGTACTCACTTCGGTATTTCTCGTACCGAAACACCGGAACATAGCCCATCCGGCAAAAGATCTCGCCCACCGCAGCTCCGTCGCTGACTTCGCTCTCGGTCTCGATCCTTATCTTGTACAGGCTGTTCAGGTCTTCCTCGTCCGGATGCCGCTTGTGTGTCAGCAGATGTTTGTTGCCGTACCGCCGAAGCCTCAACAACTCACCCTTCGCCTTCAGACTCCGCGCTGGCGTGTCGTAAAGCGTGTTCGCCTCAAAGGTTCTGGGCGTATCCAGCTTCAAGCCCAACTCCTGCAGCCTGCGCTCGAAATCAGGAAGGGAAGCGACACGGAACTTCAACTCGATCTCGGCGTTCTGCATGGGGGAAGTATAGGCTCACCTGCGCTTGGCGTCTGCCAGGCGATACGATAGCTCTGTGGATTCCAAGCGCATAACCGAACGCCTCGACGCCAGCCAGAAGGAAGATATAGCCCGCGCCGCCGCAATCCTGCGATCCGGCGGAACGGTCGCCTTCCCCACCGAAACCGTTTACGGTCTCGGCGCCAACGCCCTCTCCGCGGAAGCTGTTGAAAAAATCTTCTTCGCCAAACAACGCCCCCACTGGGACCCCCTTATCGTCCACGTCTGCGATCTCGATATGCTTGCGCAGGTCGCAACGACGACCCTGCACCCCACTGCCCGCAAGCTCATCGAAAAATTCTGGCCCGGACCCCTCACCGTTCTCCTTCCCCGTACCCACGCCATTCCTGATGCTGTTACCGCCGGTCGCCCCCTCGTCGGCGTCCGCATGCCGGCCCATCCGGTTGCCCTGCAGTTGATCCGCGAGGCCGGCATCCCCATCGCCGCACCCAGTGCCAACACCTTCGGCCATATCAGTCCCACCACCGCCGCGCACGTACTGGCGGACCTGGACGGACGCATCGACGCCATTCTGGACGGAGGCCCCACCACCGTCGGTCTCGAATCCACCGTCGTCGAAATCGACGACCTCGGCGTCATCATCTACCGTCCTGGCGGCGTCAGCCTTGAGTCGCTCTGCTCAATTCAGGACATCGGCTGGGTCCGCACCCACACCCCTGAGCTCTCTAACCAGGAGCCCGAAAGCCTCCCTTCGCCCGGGGTAGGCATTCGCCACTATGCTCCCCGCGCGCAACTCGTGCTTATCCCTACGGAAGCTGAGCCCGATTCCGACGTCCTGCTTGGGGCAATGGCCGAAGGGAAGAAGCAAGGTAAAAGTGTCGGCGTGATGCTTCCGGACGGCTGGGCACTCCTGCCCGGCTGCTCGTTTTTTCCTTGGGGTCCGTGGGACGAACCTGAGACTTTGGCCCAACGGCTCTACACCGGCCTGCGGGACCTGGATGCTCGCCCGATCGAGCTGATCCTGTGCCCCGTTCCCCCGGACGGCGGCATAGGGCAAGCAATCCGCGACCGCTTGACAAAAGCCGCCCGCTAGATCAACCCCGGTCCAGGGTCCAACATCTAGGTCCGGACCTAAATTACTTGTTTTGAAGACTTTAGGACTTTTACCGGGGGTGGGGGGGGTACCTCTCAACCCTTCTCTGCCAGCGAGCCCGCAAACGCATCCAGCGACAGATTCCGCAGCAGATTCCTTCTCATCCCGCTCGTTACAGAATCCAGCCCGCGGCTCGCATGCTCAATCCACCCAAACGAAACATTTCCAGCAAACCGTTCCAGCTCCGTCCGCACATCCACATTCCGTACAAGCTCCGGCGTCCCTGCAAGCAGCAGCAACAGGTCTTCCAGTAACAGCCCCATAACCCGCAACAGCGCCGACGTCTTTACCTGCCCGTCCGCTCCTGCGCGATACGTCTCCGTCATCTTGAACAGGGCCGAGTGGTCCGTATCGGCGACCGCAGACCGCAGCAGCAGCATCGCATCCGCACGCGCCGCGACGTAGCCTTCCAGATCGAACCCCAGAGCCTTACCCGCCGCACCCTGCGCCAGCCGCGCCACCAGCGTCCGGTGCCTGGGCTCCCACTGCGAACGGCGATCCGCAAGCAGCATCTCCAACTCCTCCACCGGCAATCCGCCCAGGCGAACCGTCGCGCAGCGCGAGCGGATGGTGGGCAGCAACTCGCCGGGGTTCTCCACGCACAGGATGATGTGAACGTAGTCCGGCGGCTCTTCCAGGAGCTTCAGCAGCGAGTTGGCGGCCTCTTTCATGAAGTTGCCAGCCGTCAAAATGAAGATCTTGCGTGGCCCCTCTGCTGGCAGATACTGCGCACTCTGGATCACTTTTCGGACCTGTCCCAGCTTGATGAGCAACTGCGGGGGATCAGGCGGGACGATGAGAACATCCGGATGCTGCTGGATCAGCACACGAGTCTCCTTCTTATCCGTCTCCCGCAGCCCCTCGCGAGCCTCGACAGCCGCATCGACCAGGCCCTTGAGGTCAATGGCTGCACCGATGCGAGTGCAGTTCCGGCATACGCCGCAGTAGCTCGCAAGCGTCTGTCCGGTGGACCACATCTCCCGTGGCTGCCGCTCGCACTCCACGGTCATGGCGAGCATGAGCGCGAGGGTGTATTTGCCTGCGCCTTCGGGACCGGCAAGTATCAGTGAATGTGGCAGGCGCCCCACTGCAATAGCGGTGCGCAGGCCCTCGACGGCGTTGCTGTTGCCGTGAAAGTCCTGAAACGTGGCGGGCAAAACCGCGGGACCTGGAAGCGCGTTGGACAAGGATTCTCCTGCTGCCATGATACGGCGTCGGTCTCGCTAAGTTCGGGTCATGATTGACGTATCAGGCGGTTGCAGCAAGGGCACGCTGCTCTACCAGCTTCTTTCGCCAGGAGATGAACCCCAGCACTGACATGGTCAGGAAAAACGCATATAAGCCAGAGGTAAGGTAAAGACCTTTGCGTGAATAGATGACGATCGAAATAACGTTCGAGCCAATCCACCAGAGCCAATTCTCGATCCGCCGATAGGTCAGCATGATCTGCGCCGTGACGCTTGCCCCTGCTACGGTTGCGTCCCAGTAGGGAAACGCCGCGTGTGCCCAGCGCTTCATCCCGTAGCCCAGCAGGAGGGATGTGATGCCCGTCGCGGCCAAAGCTATCGCGAGGTCGCGGTCCCGGGATGTCTCGACGATCAACTCTCCGTCCGGTTCACGGTGGCGCAGCCAGGCCGACCAGGCCACGATTTGCACGACGAAGAAGAAAATCTGCAGCAGGGTATCGGAGTAGAGCTGTGCGTGAAAGAACACCCATCCGTAAATCGCGACCATCAGGATCCCGACCGGAAAATTCCAGATATTTCTTTGGACAAGGAGCACGATGTTCCCGATTCCGAGGAAGAAGGCCAGGCTTTCGAGTGGACTCGTAAAGATTTCAGTCCGCAGGGCATGCAAGACCAACCCGGAGGTGGAGAGATCGCCCATCAGGTTCGAGCCTCGGCGATTACGCGTAGTGGATCGCGTGGTCGCAGCGTGATCTTGGCTTGTGCAACTGGCGGCGTTGGGTCGGCATAACGGAAGCGCCACTGTTGTGCGAGTGTGGCGATCGAGAAGACTCCTTCCATCCATGCAAACGACTCGCCGATGCACTGTCGCGACCCGCCGCCAAAGGGGAAGTAGGTGTACTTGTTGCGAGCGGCTTTGGCTTCAGGGGTGAAGCGGTCGGGATCGAACCTGAGGGGGTCGGGGAAGAACTCTTCAGTGCGCCCTATCATGTACTGGCTGAAGAAAAAGTGTGCACCGGGCGGAATCCGGTAAGGTCCGAGTTCGACCGGCTTGGTACTCATCCGGCCCATCGCCCAGGCTGGTGGGTAGAGGCGCATGGACTCGGCGAAGACCTGCTCGGTGTACTTAAGGGCAGAATAGTCGGCGAGGACGGGGAGCCGACGCTGGTCACCCGTTCCCAGAACGGCGTCTAGTTCTGCGTGGAGCTTTGCCTCGACCTCCGGATTCTGGGACAGCAGATACCATGTCCACGTCAGTCCGTTCGCGACGGTCTCATAGCCGGCGAGGAAGATCGTAAGGACTTCATCCCGCACCTGAGGGTCGGACATCCCCACGTATTGTCCGGTGGGCTTACCATCCGCATCGAGTAGTTCATCCTTTGAACTCAGCAACATGGAAAGGAGGTCGCCTCGGTCTGACTCGAGGCCCTCGGTCTGAGCTTTGACGACGGCCTCGCGATGCTCGCGGATGAGGCGGTCGACTACCGCATCCAGCCTTGCCTTGGACTTGCGGAACTTTATGATTCCGGGTATCGGCAGATGCAGAAATGATTCGATACTGGGAAAGGCCACGATGAAGTTGTAGAGATCCATGATGATGTTGACTTCATCGTTGATGCGGCGAATGTCGTCATCTACTTCGGTGTCGAACAGCGTGCGGGCCACGATTTCGAGCGACAGAGCCATTGAGGCCGATGCAATATCGAAGGGCTCACCGGGAACGATTTTGTCGCGCGCCATGACCGCCGAGGCGACGATCTGGTCGCCATAGGCCGCGATCCGCTGCCTATGAAACGCCGGCGCAGCGATGCGCCGCTGTCGCATGTGAAACGGCTCTTCGGATGTAATGAGACCGTCGCCGAGCAGGATCTTCATGCGCTTTACGGTGCGTTCTTTTACAAAGACAGAACCCTGAGTGACCAGAATCTCGCGAATGTACTCCGGGTCGTTGACGAAGATGATCGGCGTTCCCAGGAACTCGTAGTAGGAGATATTCCCATAGGTTTTAAGCAAGTGCTCAAACAAAAGGATGGGGCTGCCAAGCTTGACCCATGGCTTGAATGCATAGAAGGGAAGGCTGCGTTTCAACCCGGGCGGCATCCGCCACGGTCCCCCGGCGCGCTTTATATTCGACATTTGCTAGACCACCCGTCCGGCGAGCCGAGACATGACAACATCCTGGATTTGAACTTCGATAGCTTCGATGGACGCATCATCCCGGATTGTCCTGACGCGATGCAGATCTCTGGCCGCGATCGCCTCATAGGCCTTGTGGATGCGGGCATAGAAGGGGTCGCCTTCGCGTTCGAAGCGGTTCTCATCTGTCCCGTGCTGCCGCGCATGGCGCGTGTTGCGCCGCCGGGCACGATGGAGGGAAGTCCCTAGGTCAGGCAGCAGCAGAATGGTCAGGTCGGGTTGGAGCCCATCGCAAACGGCGCCGTGCAGCGCCAGTACGCGGTTGCTGCCAAGCTCTCGACCACCGCCCTGGTAGGCTTCGGAGGAGTCGGTGAAGCGGTCGCAGAGGACGATAGAACCGGCTGCAAGAGCGGGCTGGATTACTTCTGCGATGGCTTGGGCTCGATCGGCAAACATCAAAGCCAATTCAGCGAGCGGAGCGATACTTCCGAGCGATGCCTCGGACCCGGAATCCAGCAAAGTGCCGCGAATCCGGTCACCGAGTGCAGTGCCCCCGGGTTGACGGAGCCTCACCACTGTGTGGCCGGCGGAGGTTAACCACTCAGAAAGGAGCTTTATTTGAGTCGTCTTACCCGAGCCGTCAAGCCCTTCAAATGTAATAAAAAAACCCTGCGGCATAGCCTTGAGTTTAGCGCAGGGAAAACTAACTTTGATTCAACCTCAGCCACAGGTTCAAGTCCTGCCAAAATAGCGGGTTAGCGCGGTTGTCCGTGATTGGTTATTGATTTTTCCCAGACCGGGCCGCCGTCGGTGAAGGTCACGGTCAGCTTGCCCTCGTCCTTTTCCTGGAGGTCGGGGCCCGGCGCGGAGTGCTCTTTATGTGCGCCATCGGTCCAGAGGACCTTGGTCGGGCCTATTCCCAGCACCTTGAAGCGGTAGTGAAAATCCGACTTCGGCATCAGGATCTGCGTGCCAAAACTGGCGCTTGGATAGTCAACCTCGACCAGGTTGAGCGGGCGTTCGGTCCTGTTTTGAATGGCCGCATCGATATAAGAGGAGTGACAGCCCAACAAAGATCCAAGGACTGTAGCCGCGACCAACACCCGAAGAAAATACATTGGCCAAGGATAGCAGTCCGGGCTTTTACTGCCCGCGGCGCAAGGTACGCAGTAGCTCCGGCAGGCGGTTGAAGAGCGCCACCGATCGCAGCCACTGCCGATTGTCGATGGCAGGGTAGCCGCTGACAATCTTGCCGGGCGCGACGTCATTGGGGATGCCGGATTGGGCTGTCGCAATTGCTCCATCGCCGACTGTGCAGTGACCCGCTACCCCCACCTGACCCGCCAAGATAACATTTTTTCCGATGGCTGTAGAGCCCGCCAAACCTACTTGTGCGCAAAGCAAGGTGTCCTGGCCGACATTGGAACCGTGTCCGACCTGGACAAGGTTGTCGATCTTTGCGCCACGCTGAACACGGGTTTCGCCGATGGAAGCGCGATCTATGCAAGCATTTGCCTGGATTTCCACGTCATCCTCAAGGACTGCCGGACCGGACTGCACGATCTTTGACCATCCGGTGGGGACACGTGCAAAACCAAAGCCATCCGCACCGATAACTGCTCCGTTTTGCAGGACCACATTGTTCCCAAGGCGACAATGCTCCCGCACAACGGCATGGGCATGAGCCAGGAAGTGGTTACCGACGCGCACCCCGGTGTAAAGGACGACGTGAGGATGGATCACTGCGTCCTCGCCGATGATGACGTCTTCGCCGATGACTGCGTAAGCACCAATATGTGCACGGGCGCCGATTCTGGCTGTCGCGGCGATTGCGGCTGTCGGATGGATACCTGGCCCATAGGCTGGGGGCGTGTAAAACAACTCGATGGTGCGTGCGAAGGCGTAATAAGGGTTTATGAGCCGGATCGTGGCAGCGCTGATCTCTGGGAAATCGGGTTCGACCAGTACCGCTGAAGCCCGCGTTGTGCGTGCCAGAGGAGCGTACTTCTTGTTGGAAACAAAGGTGATCTGACCTGGACCAGCCTCTTCGATGCCTGCGATTCCCGTAATATTCACGGACGGGGCGCCGTTTAGTTGGCCGCCAAGGTGCTTTGCAATCTCCGCGAGTTTCATGGCTGGATTGTAGCGGAGGTCTACGTAAACAAGCGGCTTTGCGAATCACCGTGAATAGCCGCGGGTTTGGGTTTGGACGGCGTGGTGACGACAGCGACAAGCTGCATCGCTGTGATTGCAGTGCGCGGACTATACAAGCGCAGAGTATTGCAGCGGGTCCGAATGACTACTTTTTTACGAGAGTTCGCCCTCGCTCCTACCGTCGGCCGTCAGACGGATCGTCGCATAGCAACGGTGCACGCAGCGAAAAAGGTGCAGAACGTGTAGTCATTCCAATACTCTCTGTGGTACATTTGCCTTTTGCGAACATCCCCAGGGAATCCATAAATAACTGATAATGAATGACTTGCGGTAATCTTTCAGGCCCAATGGAGTTAAGCAGACGTTATGGCCGACTATATTTATCTTCTTGAACATCGCCTTTCCGCAGCGCAACGGTCAGCTCTCCGCATGGTGCGGGAGGTTGCCCGTGCGAAGAACCTTACCGTGTTTCTGGTCGGAGGCGCGGTTCGCGATCTGACAAGTGGATCTCCGGTACGTGATCTGGATGTGGTGGTCTTAGGGAACGCCCTCAAGTTGAAGAAAGATATAGAGAAGATGGGGGCCATTGTTGAAGGCGAACACGAGGCCGGACAATCTCTTTTTTTGCGTTTTCCCGGCAGCGTTCGGATGGAGATTGGAAGTACTCTCAGCGTTACGTTTCCCAAGCCTGGCAAGCCTGTCGTAAAGCCTGCCACGATTTTGGACGATTTACGCCGGCGCGATTTTACCGCCAATGCGATGGCGCTTTCGCTCAATGAAGGTTCCTACGGCTTGCTAATGGATCCGCTGAACGGCATTGCCGACATCGAAAATCGGGAGTTGCGGCTGGTGAGCAACTACGGATTTATCGATGACCCGGTTCGCATGATTCGCGCGACGCGACTGATGGCCCGGTTGGGTTGGTTGATGGACGAAAAGACCCAAGCTCGTTATGAAAACAGCAAGAACGACGAGCATATCGCCGCGATGTCGGACTTTCAGCGAGGGTATGAGTTGGAGGAGATCGTTCATGAGGAAGATCCTCTCCGTGTGCTCAAGCGCCTGGAGACGGAAGGCTGGATGAAGCATCTGGCGCCTTACTGGAACTCGTCCAAGGTCAACGTTGCGGAGTTGGAGAGGCTGCGTGAAGCGCAAACGCAACTTCAGATGCAGAGCGTCCATCCGGATCCCGCTGCCGCGAATTTCCCGATCCTGACCGCAAAACTTACGCCGAAAGAGATTGCAACGTTGAAGGCAAGTTTCCCGCGCCAGGGTTTTGTGGCCGAGATCGACGCTCTGGAAGGGGATGCAAAGGATTTAACTGCGCAGCTTACTGGTAAGGGGGTTGTACTTCCGTCGCAGACCTGGCGTTTGTTGATGTCGGCGCGTCCAGAGGCAGTTTTGCAGGTTGCTTTCTCGACCAAGAATGTCGCGCTTCAAAATAAGTACAAGAGCTTTTATAATGATTGGCCACAGGCTCGGCAGAAGATGCCTTATACGTTGATGCAAGAGATGCGCATCGTTCCGGAGCTTTCAGGCTATGAAGATCTGCTGGAGAAGCTGTTTTTCGAGTTGATGGATGGCAACCTGTCGACGCCGGAGGAGATGAAGGCGTTTCTTGAGCCGTACTCGCCGCCCGCGCCGCCGCCGCCGGTCAGCATGCGGCGGCTGCGAGCTGCCAAGAAGGAAACCAAGCCGGCCAAAAGCCGCTCCAAGAAGGCTTCCAAAGCGCAGGAGAAATCAGCTGAGGTCGCGGGTGGTGAAGAAATCGAGACGGCTCCGATTACTGTATCCGTTCCTCTTGCAGACAAAAAGGTAATCAAGGCGGTCAAAAAGGAAGTGGTTCCGCCGCCTCCCGCCAAGCCGGTTGCGAAAGTGCCCGCGAAGCCTGCGGTCAAAGTGCCTCCTGCGTCCGCAAAGAACGTCGCTGTGAAGGCTGCCCCGCCTGCGAAGGACAAGAAGTCTTTAGCCGCTAACGTTGTACCCGCAAAGCCTGTTAGCAAGGCTGCTGCGAAGTCGGCTCCAACCGGGAAGCCGACTGCCAAGCCGACCCCTACGAAGCCTGCCGCGAAGAAAAAGATTGTGGCCAAGCCCGTGAAGGTCGTTCAACATTCGGCGAAGAAAGTTGCGGCCAAGGTCATTGTGCTGCCGGTGGCAAAGAAGAATGCTGTGAAGTCTCCTGCCAAGGCGTCCGGGAAAGCTGCACCGGCCGGGAAAGCCGGCGTAGCTGGAAAGTCCAAGGGCAAGGTTGTAGCGTCAAAAGGCACGAAGAAGAAATAGGTTTTGGTGAAGAACTGGCGGCCGGCAAGTCTCTACTTGGAACTGTCGGTTTTCTGTATTGCTTCGCATCGCGCGCTTGCATCATACCGGGTGAGGTGATGCGATGGTGATTGCTGTTCTGCAGGGTTCGGTAAGAATGGATCGAATGGGTGACCGAGCGGCTCGGTGGGTTATGGCCCAGTTGGAAGCGCGAGGCCATGAAGCTGTGCTGGTGGACGCCGCTGTATTGCAACTGCCGCTGCTGGACCGCATGTGGAAGGAAATAAAGTCAGGGTCGGACGCACAGCATGCTGAATTGCGGGAAAAGCTTAGCCCTCTGGCTGCGCTTTACGAGCGGGTCGACGGTTTCGCCATAGTCAGCGCCGAGTATAACCACAGCGTACCTCCGGCCCTGATCAACCTGATTGATTACTTTCTTGAAGAGTACTTTTATCGCCCGTCGGCGATTATCTGCTATTCCGCCAGTCCGTTTGGTGGCGTTCGCGCCGCGATGCAGTTGAGGGGACTGCTGGCCGAGGTGGGGATGTCGTCGATTCCGTCCCTACAGCCAATCCCGAATGTTGGGTCGGCACTCAGTGCGGATGGTGTGGCGCTTACCCAGGAGCTTGCGGAAAAATCTGGAAAGTTTTTCGATGAATTCGAATGGTATATGTCGGCTCTGAAGGCAGCGCGCGCGAAGAACGATCCACGAAAGAAGACTGAAGTTTAGGTCAGCGGAATCGGCGCATGACCACGAGTCCGGCGCCGAAAACGCCCACACCGGAAACAACCAGGACGACGATTGCACGTCGATAGGCAGATCTTGTTTGTGCCGGGGCCTGGCCAACGGCTTGAGCACATTGGCTGCATCCCTGGGCGCTGGCTGGGAGCGCATACCCAGCCAGTATCAGAACGAAGATTGCAATGGCACTCTTCATTGAAACCAGACTAGCAAGGCAAACAGGCCAAGCCAGAGAACGCCCATCGAGTGCCAATACCAAGCGGACAGGTCAACCATGATCTGCCGGTTTTCCATCTGTTTTGACACGTAGAGGCCGATGAGCGCGCCCAACAGCGCGACGACGCCAGCAAACAGATGCAGACCGTGAATCCATGTGATCAGGAAGAAAGAGTGGCTGCTTGGGCTTGTGTTGTATGCGATGTGAGCCGTACCAAGCTGGTGCCAAGCCATCATCTGGCCGACCAGAAACACGCTGCCCAGCAGGAAGGTTGCAAAGACCCATGGCATCGCTCTGCGAGAGGTGGGTTTGCCGAGTCCGAGCCACTCATCCATGACGTGGACTTCGCGGAACATGTGACGCCGACCGACCTCGATCGTAATCGAGCTTAGGAGCAGGACAGCGGTGTTCAGCCAGAGAATGGGGGGGATCGCGATCGGTAGCCACTCATTGATGTACCGCGCATTCGCGTCGAAGTGTCCGGCACCCTGCGATACGAAGAAAACGCTTACGATGGCTACAAAGAACATGAAGACTGCGGCGAGGCCAAAGAACAGGCCCAGGCGGAAGCGATCCAGGCGCTCGCGAGGGTTATGACGACCCCGTCGGCGCTCGTTCCAGTTGTCAGAATCACCGCCGCCACCGGTTCGCTTGTCAGTGGGTGGCCGGCGTCCTCCGCCGTGGTCCCCTTCATCCAGTTGCTTACGTCCGCGTTTTGTATCGGGAGGAGTGAAAATGGCGGGCATAATTGCTCCTTAGCGCGGACGCTCTGAAACAAAGCTTACTCCGCTTTTGCCACTTCAGCCCACTGGCCCTGAATGGAATTACCATGGGCGCCATTTTGGTAGACGCACGGTGAACAATGAACGATTCGCACTTCATCTGACGATAAGTCGGGGGCCCATTCCAGCGTGGTGGCCAGCCAGGGGTTTGCTGGGGCGCGCTGGCCTCTGCGGAGGCTGATGATGAGGTTTATGACAAAGATCGCCTGTGCGGACACCAGGAAAAACACAGCCACCGTAACAAATCTCTGGATCGGCATGACATTTGCCAGGAGGGTAGACGCGGCGTTCGCAACACCATCCAGTTGAGAGTAGTGCCGGGGATTTCCACCGAGCCCGGCAAGGTGCATTGGAACGAAGACGGCGTAAGCCCCGATCAGGGTGAGCCAGAAGTGCCAGCGTCCGAGTGACTCATTCATGAGCCGACCGCAGATCAGGGGAAACCAGTAGTACGTTGCGGCAAAGAGGCCAAAGACGCCGGCCATCGACATGATGAGGTGGAAGTGGGCCACGACGAAATAAGTATTGTGAAGGTACTGGTTGAGGATAGGCTGGGCCAGGATCGGACCGGTCAGCCCGCCTGCGACGAACAGAGAGACAAATCCCAGGGCAAAGAGCATCGGGGTGGAATAGACCGGACGCGAGCGCCATGTGGTGGCTAGCCAACTGAGGACTTTGGCAGCGGAGGGAAGCGCGATGGCCATTGTAGAGATGGAGAAGGCGGTGCCCGCGAAGGGGTTGAGGCCGGCGACGAACATGTGGTGTCCCCAAACGAGGATACCGAGGACCCCGATCATGAGAGTTGTTGCGATCATCGTGCGGTAGGCGAAGACGCGGCGGCGGCTGAAATTTCCGAGGAGCATGGAGGTCAGGCCCATGCCCGGCAGGATCGCGATATAGACTTCCGGGTGCCCAAAGAACCAGAAGAGGTGCAGCCACAGGAGCGGCGAGCCGTTGCCTCCAGTGTGGAGAGTACCGCTTACGAGGTCGCCTGCGGGGAGGAAGAAGCTGGTGTGGGCGTGGCGGTCCAGGAAGAGCAAAGCCAGGGCTGCGAGCAGAACGGAGAAGGCGATGATGGATAGAAGAGCGGCGGTAAACCACGACCATACGGTGAGCGGGAGGCGCTCCCAGGTCATGCCTTCGCAGCGGTAGGCGACGACAGTGGCGAGGATGTTGACCGAACTGAGGATGGAGCCGAGGCCAAAGAGGCCGATGGAGGCCAGCCACAGATCCATGCCGAGGCCCTGTCCGGGACCTGCGGAGGCGACGGCCGAGAGGGGGGGATAGGCCGTCCACCCGGAGATGGCGGCGCCGCCCTGAACAAAGCTGGAAGCAAGCAACGTAAGCAGCGCGACGGCGGTCAGCCAGAATCCGATTGCAGTCAGAAGCGGAAAAGCCATACGACGGCTGCCGATCTGCGATGGCAGAATGAGGTTGCCGAAGCCGGATTGCGAGGCCAGCGTCAGGACGAAGAAAAGCATCAGGGTGCCGTGGAGGGTGACCAGCGCCAGGTAGTCTTCCGGCTTGATGGGGCCGAATATGGGCATGATGCGGTTCGGCCAGATGAGATGAATTCTCATGGCGAGCGACATCAAAGTCCCCAACGCTACGGCAATCAGCGAAAGCAGAAGATAGCGGATGCCGAGCGTCTTGTGGTCGGTAACAAAGATTTTCATCGGGTCGCCATCCTGCCTTTGCTCACAAGCCAAAGTTCGTATTCTGCGGGGCTGACGACTCGCAGGTTGGCAGTCATGCGATAGTGGCCGAGGCCGCAGAGCTGGGTGCAGAGGATTGCGTAGGTGCCGGAGACAGTTGGGGTGAAATGGATATGGATACTTTGGCCTGGAACTGCGTTTTGTTTAATCCGCATGGCGGGAATGGAGAAGCCGTGGATGACGTCCTGCGCGTGGAGATGTACGTCGACCTGGCGGCCTTGTGGCAGGACGAGTTCGGAGGTGACCAGATCGTCTGCGCCCTTGGGGTCTGCGGGATCAAGGCCCAGGGGATTGCCTTCACCGGGTGCGATGAGTTCCGGGCGCGTGTTGCCGAATGCGGCGTCAGTGCCGGGGTAGCGGAAGTACCAGACAAACTGCATGCCCACTGCTTCTACTTGCAGGGCTGAAGGGTCGGGGCCGACGTAACGGGTTGCGGCCCACATACGCTCCGACCGGATGGTAAGGAAAGCAAAGAGGATGGCGAGTGCGGCCACGGGAAGGTACTCAAAGAGTGTCACGGAGCGCAGGGCTTCCTGACGGCGGCGTAGAAGGAGACCGACGAAGAGGATGAGATGGGTCAGGGCAAGGAGCGCCAGAGCAATCCAGAAGTTGAGGATGAGGTGTTGATCAAGCGCAGGGCCGTGGGCGGAGGCGTCGATGGGAAGAGGCCACACGAGGGCCAGAAATTTAGTACTGAGGGCAGGCATTGGTCATCTTGACGGCGGTCCAGCAGGTGGTAATCGCCTTGGCGGCGTTTACGACTTGCAGATTTTCGCCTGTGTTGTCGGCTAGTTGGCTGATGCGGGTGCGAGTCTCCGCGAAGACCTCCGGCGCAAGATCAAGCTGGGGGAGCGAGAGGATGACGCGGGCGCGCAGGCCGGGTTCATCGGAGCTGAGGTAGGTAAGGAGTGTCTTGTTGAGGGATTGACTTTGGTTTGACCTTGTGGCGATGAGATCGACGAGGTTCGCGCGGGAGTCAGGTGTCTGGTCGGAACGACGCACGTAGCGAGCGACGGCAGCGTTGGTATCTTCGGAGATGGGGCCGAATTGCAGTAGGTCCGAGACCACGGCAAAGCCGATCTGGCCGATGGCGTCGTCACGTTTGAGGAAGGCGTAGAGCGGTGGGTATACGGCGGCGGGCGGGTTGGGGGTGAAGCCTCCGAGGATGGTCGCAGTGAGGATGCGATTGGGAATGGACTCTTCGGTCAGGTGGGAGGCGATCGTGGGGATTGCGGGGGCCAGGAGAGCTGTTGTCGCTGCTGTGTACGCTGTCGCTCCCATTGCACCACTGCCGGGGGAAGCTGTTGAAGCGGTGTCGATCGCGACCTGTATTCCCGAAAGCGCGGTCAGGGCATAGGTCCGGACGGGGGTGTCGGAATTTGCGAGCGCCTTGAGCAAGAGCGGAAGGGCGGCTTGGAGGTCGGCGGCGTCGGGGGTCGAGGTGGAGACGGAATTCAACTCTTCGGTGTCGGGGGAGTGACCGTTCGAGGAGCGGTGGAGAACTTCAGCTACTCGGGGGGCTAGAGGAGATATTGGTGGAGCCTGGCCATGGAGCGACGGGGAGAGAATGATTCCGGCGAAGATGGCAATGATCAGGTCTTGCTTCATGGTGCACCGAACTCTCTTCCTTGATTGTACGGTGGGTTTCAGGAGGACGAGGAAGACGCTTTGATCATGTCGAGGAAGAATTGGTGGACTCGGGTATCGGCGCTGAGTTCAGGATGAAATGTGGCGGCAAGCAGATGACCCTGGCGGACGAGGACGGGGGACTCGTCGCGGCTCGCAAGGACTTCTACCGATGGGCCGGCGGTTGAGATACGCGGGGCACGGATAAAGACCATTTCAAGCGGACCGCCGGGCAGGCTTGTGGGTTCGGTCAGGATGGCAGAGTCGAGTTGACGTCCGTAGGCGTTGCGCTCGACGGTAATGTCCATTGCGCCGAGTGAGGGTTGCGTGGGGTTGTGGACGTTCGTCGCGAGAAGGATGGCTCCGGCGCATGTGCCAAAGGTGGGGGTTTTTCGGACGAAGGTGTGGAGGACGTTGAAGAATCCGTCCTGTTGCAGATGCCGGAGGAAGCTGGAGGACTCGCCACCGGGAATGATCAGACCATCGAGGTCTGAAAGCTCATCGGGCAAGCGGATAAGTACGGGTGCGGCGCCTAATGCGCGAAGGGTCTGGGCGTGGGCGTCAAACGCACCCTGGAGAGCCAGCACGCCAATGCGGGGGGATGTACGCATGAGGTTAGTTTACCGGGTGAGCTTGAGTATCGCGGACGAAAACGCGATCTGCCAGGAGGGACCTGACAGATCGCGCCTGGAGAGCAGTCTTACCAGCCGCGGTTCTGCATCAAATCCGCTTCTTCGATCATGCCGACTGCAAGACCCTTCATCGCACCGACGCACTCTTCAGACGCCTGCGCGAGAATCTCGGGGTTGTTGAAGTGGGTGGCCGCGCGGACGATGGCCTTGGCGCGAGACTCTGCTTCCGCACGCTCATCCGGGTTGATGAAGTTGCCGGTGTGATCGCGTCCGACCTGGAGGCGGATGTTGCCTTCCTTCATATAAATACCGGACCCGACGAAGACGGTTTCCGCGCCGAGCTGCATCATCAAAGCAGCGTCTGCGGGAGTGGCGATGCCGCCCGCTGAGAAGTTTGGCACAGGGAGCTTACCGGCTTTTGCAACTTGCCTTACGAGGTCGAGAGGCGCGCGGAGATTTTTGGCAGCAGCGTAGAGTTCCTGTTCATCGAGCACCGTGAGGGCGCGGATTTCAGAGAGGATCTTGCGCATGTGCCTGACGGCGTGGATGACATCGCCTGTGCCGGGCTCGCCCTTGGTGCGGATCAACGCTGCGCCCTCAGCGATGCGGCGGAGCGCCTCGCCCAGGTCCTTGGCTCCACAGACAAATGGGGTTCTGAACTTGTGTTTGTCGATGTGGTGGAGTTCATCCGCGGGCGTCAGGACTTCGGACTCGTCGATGAAGTCTACAGCCAGGAATTCGAGCACCTGGGCTTCGACGAAGTGGCCGATACGAGCCTTGGCCATGACCGGGATGGAGACGGCGGCCTGAATCTCCTTGATCATCTTGGGGTGTGACATGCGCGCCACGCCGCCTTCTGCACGTATCATCGCCGGAACGCGTTCAAGCGCCATCACGGCGACCGCGCCAGCCTGTTCGGCGATGATTGCCTGATCGACATCCATGACGTCCATGATGACGCCGCCCTTGAGCATTTCGGCGAGGCCGATCTTCAGGCGAAAGTCGTTCGCGACGTTGGAATTTCCGTTGTTTTCGTAGTTAGCCATGCGTATTTCTCCCTTGCGGGGCCGGGGGCAGCGCACATTATTGGGCAGGACCGGCCAGAATCCTAAGTCTAGCAGTTTAGCTCTACTTCGTAAGTTGCGCGCTTGACTGCACTGCAAAAAAAAGCAGCAATGTATAGGCGATGCGGGTCTGGTCCTAATCCGTTTTGGGAGCCAGCAGGGCTGGGTCAATAACGAGGAAAAAACCCTTGGCCCGGGCTAGAACGGTGCCGTCGGAATGCGTCAGGCTGGCTGTGTGAAAGAGCTTGCGACCTTCGCGGCGGATGTGATGCGAGGTCAGCGTGAGAGGGCTGTGAAGCGGGCAAGGACGGAGGTAGTCAACCTCCATGTGGCGGGTCATTGCAAGCAGGTCCAGCGGCCGGTTCAGCTTTGACATCGCTTCATCCATCAGGGTGGCGATGATGCCGCCGTGAATGTAGCCCGGCGGGCCCTCGTGATTGCGAGTCAGGTTGACGGTTGCGGTGGCTGTGATGGCTGCGGGGTCGTCCGCCTGGATGGTGAACTTGAGGTGCAGGCCCTCGGGATTGGAGGGGCCGCAGCCGAAGCAGTGACTGGCGCGCTCGTCGATGGTGCGGGCGTGCTCGGCGGGGAGGGAGACGGGGGCGTGAGACTCGGAGATCACGGGATGAGGATACGCCCCGCGCAGGCCAAAGACGAGCGATAAGCATCTGGGGCGGGGGCTTTACGGGGTCTTGTAAGTCTCTGTCGGAGGAGTTTCCACCATTACAGAACTTCGCTTTCGTTGGTCGCCAGACGTGGGTGAAGTGGGAGTTGTTACGGTGAACTAGCTGCTTCACACCAGCCTGGAGCGAGAAGAGTCGTATGTTGCCGCGCAGATGACAAGCAGGGCGCGTGGCACGGACTCATGGCTGCAATGAGGGTGAAGTTGAGGGACGAACTAAGGCTGCATCGCCTGGAGGATAGAAGGGCCGTATTTGTCGATCTTTTCGACGCCAATGCCGGGAATGGATTGTAGCTGGGCCAGCGTACGTGGGTGCTCGACGACGATGGTGCGGAGGGTTGAAGTGCCGAGAACGAAGAACTGGGGCAGGCCAAGACGTTCGGACTCGGATTTACGCCATGCTCGCAAGCGAAGTTCGAGGGCATGCTGGTCTTCGGTAAGGGTGTTTGGGTCGACCTGGATGATGCGCTCGCGAGTGAAGGTTTGGGGAGCAGTATCTGTGGGCGCTGGATTTAGCTTAGGCTCCGATAGTTTCGTCGTTTTTGTCTGGTTGACTGGGAGCGATGTCAGCGTCGGACCCTCTTCATCGTGGTGAGACTGCGATGAAGGAAGCGCGGACGCGGCTGGCTCCTGACGACACAGCGCGATGATGGGTGCTCCGTATCGTTCAGCTTTGTCAGGGCCGAAACCTGAGACTTGCAAAAGCTGCGAGATGGTTTGAGGGCGGGCCAAGACCAGGGCAGCCAACGCAGAATCACTGAAGACGATGAAGGCTGGCTTGCCGGTCTTCGCAGCTTCTTCTTTGCGCCAGGCACGGAGGTTTGTTTCTAAGGCCTTTTGAGCGGGGGTGTAGTTGGGATCCGGCGCATCGGCCACTTTCGCGCGCTTTTTACTGGAACTCTTGCTGGATCTGGACGATGAAGGACCGGCAGCGCCGCCAACTGCGCGCAGGACCACGCCCAGAGGGTCACCGGGGCGCAGGTTCTGTCCTTCATGCGTAAGCGAGGCTTTTTTGTAGGGGATTACCTTGCCCTCGGGATTCGTGAAGGTCTCGGAGGTGAGTTGGATGAGGCCGGCGCGGACAAGGCCGTCGAGGAGGTCGTCGAGATCTTTCCGCTCTTTGGTCAGGGCGAGTTCTGTGTGCAGTCGGCCTGTGGCCTTGGAGGCGCCATCGAGTGCGCGAAGGACAGAGCGGAGGTCTCGGTCCTGCTGGTTGGTGGGCTCGTCGAAAGAATGCGATTGCGTGCCGGAGGGGAGGCAGAAGTCGCAGTGACCGCATGCGCGGTGGGCGTCGGCGGTGTCTCCGAAGTGGCGGATAAGAGCCGTCATGCGGCACTGCTGGGTCTGGGCGAAGTCCATCATGCGATCGATCTGGGATCGCCGATGCTGGACTTGTAACTCATATCCGGACTGCCATGTCGACGTCGCGCCGCGCCGGACATTGCCCCCCATGTCGATGACAGCCGCACCCTGGGAGGCGAGCTTTTCAGCCGCTTTGGAGAAGGTATCGCCATCCATCTTGAGGCGCTGGCGGAGAACGTCGGGCATCTGAAACTCATCCGTCAGGAGTTTGGCGACGCGGGTTAGTTCGGTAGCGACAGGGTAGTCGCGCTCCATGAAGAAGTCGTGCATCTTGCGGTCGGCATAGGTGTACAGCAGCACGGTGCGGGAGGGCTGGCCATCACGGCCTGCGCGGCCGATCTCCTGGTAGTAGGCCTCGACCGACGCGGGTAGCGCATAGTGGATGACGGTGCGGACGTCGGCCTTGTCGATCCCCATGCCGAAGGCGATGGTGGCCACAACGACTTCGAGCTCGCCGGATTGGAAGCGACGCTGGACGCGTTCACGGGTGCCTGGGTCCAGCCCTGCGTGATAGGCAGCGGCGGGGAAGCGACGGCTCAGTTCACCTGCTAGTTCATCTGCGGCCTTGCGGCTTGGGGCGTAGACGATGGCGGGACGTCGGGTTGGATCGGCGAGGAAGGTTGAAGTGAACTCGGTGCGGCGGGGCTTGGAGAGTTCGAGAACCTCAATATGCAGGTTGTCCCGACGAAAACCGTGGATGAATAAAGCCGGTTTCGAAAGATTGAGTTGGGTGACGATGTCCTTTTGAACCGTAGGGGTGGCGGTTGCGGTGAGGGCGATGATGGGGGCGGGACGGAGGGCGGGCAGGTAGTCGCCCAGGGTGCGGTAGTCGGGGCGAAAGTCGTGTCCCCATGCGGAGATGCAGTGCGCTTCGTCGATGGCGATGAGCGAGGGTTTGCGGCGGGCGAGCATTTCTGGAAAGCCCGGGACGCGCATGCGCTCGGGTGCGATGAAGAGGAATTGGAGGTTGCCGTCGAGGTAGTCGCGGCAAGCCTGGCGGGACTCTTCGCGGGAGAGGCCGGAGTGGATGCGGGCGACACGGAGGCCGGCGGCTGAGAGCTTATTTGCTTGGTCGTCCATGAGGGCGATGAGAGGGGAGATAACGAGACCTGTGCCTCCGCGAGCGATGGCCGGAAGCTGGTAACAGAGGCTCTTGCCGGCGCCCGTGGGCATAACCAGCAGGACGTCCTTACCCTCGGTCGCAGCACGACATACGGCTTCCTGATTGGCCCGGAAGGCGGAGAAACCGAAGGTGCTGTGCAACAGGTCGGAGAGGGAGGACATACTTGGCTAGTTTCGCATAATGTTTGCTTTCTGGTTAACGCTGAATGCGAGAGGGGGAGGGTAGACTTTGGTTCATGAAGAAGGTTCTGACAGGTCTCTTGACTGGGTTGGTAATGTTGGCAGCGGGAATTGCGACGGCGCAGACCGACTCGGTGACAACCCTGCAGGCGCGGTCCACACTGGTGCTGGTGCCGACAACGGTGCGGACGAAGGCAGGGGCTCCGGTGTTCACGTTGAAGGCGGAGGACTTTGTCGTTACGGACGATGGAGTGCCCCAGAGATTGCGGCTGGAAGAAGATTCAGGCGCCTTGCCGCTTGCGTTGGTGGTGGTTATTGAAGCCGGCGGCGATGGGGCGGGAAAACTCGATCAGTACGGAACGCTTTCGACGATGGTTGAGGCGATTGCCGGCGGGGTGCCGCACAAGGTTGCGCTGGTGGGCTTCGATAGCGAGCCGGCGCTGGTGCAGCCCTGGACGGAGAGCTTGGACAAGTTACACAAGGCGATTGCGGACCTTGGACCCGGAGATGGCAAGGCGGCGATTCTTGATTCGCTCACATTCTCGGTCGACTTGTTGAAGATGCAGCCGATTAGTTATCGGCGGGCGATTCTGCTGGTATCGGAGACGCTGGACCATGGCAGTCACATGAGGCTGGACGACGCCATCCGCGCCGTCAGCGATAACAATACTGTGATCTACAGTCTCGGCTTTTCGAGCACGCGAGCGCAGAATGCGCATGAGTTGGCAGAGATGTCAGGTGGGCCGGGGAGCAAACCGGGGCCGGCCGGAGGCTGCATGGGCAAGTATCCGTTGCCGGAGGACGGCGAACGGCCCATCGAGCAGGGCAGCAAGGCCGTGCAGGCTTACGACTGCCTGAGCGATCTGGCCCCGCCGCTGCGGCTTGCCAAGATGGCCGTGATCACCGCGATCAACGGGTTTCGCACGAACGTGCCCGAGACTGCGGCGAAGCTGACGGGTGGGGAGTATTTCAAATTCGAGAATGCAAAGGCACTGGAGAAGGGAATGCAGGCTATCTCGAACCGCCTGCCAAATCGCTATTTCCTGAGCTTCCAGCCACAGCAGCCGCACCCTGGGCTGCATGCGATTGGAGTGGAATTGAAGGATTATTCGGGGCTGGTGGTCGAATCAAGAAAGAGCTACTGGGCTGGTGGAGCGGGGACGCCGTAAAACTTCATAAGCCCCTGTTGGAGAAGCAGGGGCTTATGGGTTACGCCTTTGCCAGCATGATTTTGTCCGGTGTGATGGGGTACTCGCGGACACGCTTGCCGGTGGCGTTGTAGATGGCATTGGCAATCGCTGCAGCGGTGCCAGTGATGCCGATTTCACCGATCCCGCGCGCGCCAAGCGGGTTGAATTTGGTGTCGGGGATGTTGAGGCAGGTTACGTCAACGACGCCAATATCTGCGTTGACAGGAACGTGGTATTCACCGAGTGACTCGTTGGCGATGCGGCCATAGACGGGATCGAGGTGGGCCTCTTCGTACAGCGCGAAACCTACGGCCCACACGATGCCTCCGACGAGTTGATTGTTGCCGGTCTTGTCGTTCATGAGGGTGCCGATATCGTACGTCGCAACCACGCGGCGGACTTTGACCATGTGGGTGTCCTTGTCGACGGCGACCTCTGCGAAGACAGCGCCGAAGGACTGGTTTGAGACTGAGTCTGAGGACTCTGACTTCTCGGCCGAGCCCATGGCCTCGATCGTCTTGTTGCCGTTTCTGGCGATGAGCGCAGCAAACGTCTCAGTCTTGGATGGCATGGACTTGGCGAAGATGCTGGCGTCCTTGAAGCCACAGTCCGTTGTCTTGAGACCATGGAGAGGGGACTGGGGATCGTTGATGGCAAGTTGGGAGAGCTTAAGTCTGGCCTGGTTCGCTGCATCTGCGACGGCTGGCGTGACGGAAGCGGTAGATTGCGAGCCGCCTGAAACCGGAGCTTTCGGAAGCAGGGAATCACCCAATTGGACGTCGATCCTGTTCGGGTCCATGTTGAGTCCGGCTGCGGCGACCTGCGCCATCATGGTGTACATGCCCGTTCCGAGATCCTGAGTGCCGGACCCGACCATGACCTTGCCGCCTGCCGAGATGCGAATGACTGCGGCGGCGGAGGAACGGTTTGCCGGATAGGTGGCTGTGGCCATGCCGTGGCCGATTAGGTTGTTGCCTTCCGTCCTCTGGCCCGGGGTCGCGTTGCGTTTGTCCCAGCCGAAGCGCGTAGCGGCCTGCGTATAGGCTTCACGCAGGTTCTTCGAGCTGTAGGGGCGGTCAAGACCTGGGTCCTTCTCCGCGTAGTTGACCAGGCGGAGCTGCAGCGGGTCCATATTGAGCTTTTCGGCTAACTCATCCATTGCGATCTCGAGGACAGCCGTTCCGGGAGCTTCGCCGGGGGCACGCATGTAGGTGGACGCGCCGAGGTTCATGTCCACGACCTTCTCGGTCACCGCATTGGCTTCAGACATGTACAGGTTCTTGGTGGGGCCGGCGGCGTGCTCTACGAAGTCCTCAAGCACCGATGCGTTCATGACAACATCATGCTGCATCGCCATGAGCTTGCCTTCCTGCGTGGCGCCCAGTTTGATCTTGTTGATCGTCATCGGCCGCGCACCGACAGGGCCAAACATCTGTTCGCGATCGAGGACCAGCTTCACGGGTTTGCCTGTGACCTTTGCCGCCATGACGGCCAACGGCAGGTGCGACCAGGCGGATCCCTTGGACCCAAAGCCCCCGCCCGTGTAGGGGCATTGCACGCGAACGTCATCGAGCGGAAGGTTGAAAATCTTTGCCATGGTTTGCTTGACGCCCGAGATGTATTGGGTTGAATCGTACAGATTCAACTTTTCGCCCTCCCACCAGGCGATGGTTGCGTGGGGCTCCATGGGGTTGTGAAACTGGATGGGAGTGATGTAGGTCTGCTCTACTGTCACGTTCGAATTTGCAAAGCCTGCAGCGAGATCGCCGCGCCTGTTTCCGGCAGGCTCCTTGCCGGGATTCTTGGGCCAGCGCGCTTGCTCCTGACGCCCCAACAGATCAAGCTGTGCGGGTTGCTCGTTGTACTTGATCTTGAGCTGGCGAGCAGCAAAGCGAGCCTCTGCGAGGGTCTTTGCAACTACCAGGGCGATCGGTTGACCGTTGTAATGAACCTGATTGTTCTGAAGAATCGTAAGGTTGCGTCCCGGTTGTGGTTGCAAAGGGACCGGCAGCCTGGGAGCATTGAAGGGCGTAAGGACTGCCACAACGCCGCACGCACGCTCCGCGCCGGTGCGATCGATAGACGCGATCGTACCGTTCGCAATAGTCGACTGAACCATCAACGCGATGAGCAGGTCCTGCCTGGGGAACGGCTCTTTGAACTCAGCCGCGTAGGTTGCCTTACCGGTCACTTTGGCAAGGGCATCGTAGCGGTGGTTCATCTGCTTCGAACGCGGATCGAGTACTTGTTCCTGGGCCATGACTCTTGGGCTCCTGTGGTGCGGTTAAGACTAATGTTAGCGGCTGACTGAGGTCGTCGGCCTAGACCATGCTTGCGGTAGAAGCCAGGGTCAAAGCGCGTGCGATGCCCTGCTTCGCGAGCTCGAGTTTGAACACGTTATGCTCGTAGCCCCTGGCTCCCGTGAGCGTAAGGTCAGCTGCCTTATTGAACGCTGTCGTGCTGGGTGTCGCACCGGCAAGCGACTTCTCCGCAGCTTCCACACGCCACGGTTTGAGGGCGACGCCACCGACCGCAAGCCCGGCGGATTTGATCGTGTTGCCATCCATTTCAAGACCGGCAGCGACTGAGATCAACGCAAAGGCGTAGCTATTGCGATCCCGAGCTTTCAGGTAGTAAGAGTTCTTTCCAAAACGACTGCGCGGCAGCGTGACCGCGACAATCAACTCGTCTGGCCTGAGGTTGGTATCGATAGCCGGTGTGGTCCCGGGCAGACGATGGAAGTCTGCAAATGGAATCGTCCGCTCACCTTTGGGCCCTTGCACGACCACGCTCGCGCTAAGCGCAGCCAGCGCCACGTTCATGTCGGACGGGTTGGTGGCAATGCACGATTCTGCGCTGGTTGCGCCGTGATCCGACTGGCCAAGAATCGCATGGATGCGGTTATAACCGTTGATGGCGGCACAGCCCGAACCCGGAACGCGTTTGTTGCAGGCGGGAAATGCAGTATCCGTAAAGTAGTAGCAACGCGTGCGCTGGAGCAGATTACCGCCCGTCGTGGCCATGTTGCGCAACTGCGGCGAAGCGCCACTGAGCAGCGCCTGCGAGAGAAGCGAGTACTGGTCACGAATCGTTGGGTGATCGGCGAGCTCCGAGTTGCGGACAAGCGCGCCTATGGTCACAAGTTCTGGTGTGACGGTGATTTTGTTGAGCTCGTCGATATGGTTGATGTCGACGAGCCTGGACGGCGTCTCAACCCCATATTTCATTAGATCGACCAGGTTGGTGCCACCTGCGAGAAACTTGGTCGTGCCGGTCTGTGCATGGATCGCGGCGTCCTTGGCCGAGGCTCGCTGATAAGTAAACGGATTCATTTATGACCTTCCCTGGGAGACAGCGCGAACGGCCGCGACGATGTTCGGATAGGCTCCGCAGCGGCAGATATTACCGGACATGCGTTCGCGAATCTCATCATCGGTTAGTGTTGGGTTCTGAGTATTGCCGTTGTGGAAGGACACAATCGAAAGTCCACCCTTTTTCGCTTCATCCAAGAGGGCAACGGCGGAGCAGATTTGCCCCGGCGTGCAGTAGCCACATTGAAACGCATCGTGCGACAGGAACGAAGCCTGCACCGGGTGCAGGCCTTCGATGCCTTCGCCATGGGCGAGGCCTTCGACCGTGGTAATCTCAGCGCCTTCTGCCGCGACAGCCAGGGTCAGACACGAGTTCACACGACGTCCATCCAGGAGCACAGTGCAGGCTCCGCACTGGCCGTGGTCGCAGCCCTTCTTGCTGCCCGTCAGGTCCAGATTCTCGCGCAGAGCGTCGAGCAATGTCGTGCGGGTATCGATACGCAGCGGTTGCGACGTCCCGTTGATTTTCAGGGTGATGGACAGCGTTTGTTCTCTTTCAATTTCAGTGGCTGAAGCAATCGCAGCCGACGGCAGCCCCATGGCTGCGGCAGCAGAAGCTGCGGTAGCGGCCTGCAAAAACGACCGTCGGCTCAATTCAAGTTGCGTTGCAGTTGGGGCCTCAATCTGGTCGAACTCAGGTTCGACTTGGGTACAAGAAGGAACGCTCATGCATAACCTCGAAAATGGGTGACAGGGCTTGAATTTAGTTCGTTCATCGACATGCAGTAGATGAACGACGTTAGCTAAAAGATGCATCGTGTGGGCAGTCGGAGCAAGACCTCTTCATGGCATGCCGGCGACATTTCTGGCAGCAAAGATTTCTCAATAAAAGTTCATGAGCTTTATTTACTGAATCTGCATTGGGATCGCTGCCACGCGCTTTCGGTAAGAGATTTATTCGCAACTAACGGCCTGGACAGGTTCTACAGCGAGGCCACCCAACGGTAGGAGTTGATTTGGTGGGCATGCTGGCCTAAAATAAGGCGTTGCGGCTTTTTGAGCCGCCGTACTTTGGATAGAAGGGTTTGACCGTATATGGCAAAGCGTCGTGGAAATCCGAACTGGGGTAAACCGGAGCCGATTGGCCCCGTTGTGCCCACCGTTACCTCGTTCGAGCTGGTAGTGAAGGAATTCAAGCTAACACCGGATCAGTACATTCGCTCAACGCGTCTTCGTGAGTGGGCGAGAAGGAACAAGAATTCGAAGTACATTCCAGAGGCGCTTCTCGAAGCCTGGGGCTTCGAGATCGAGTCCACCCTGTAGCGGACTGTTTGCAGGATCGAACGCCGCCTGAGAAAAGGCGGCGTTTTCCTTTGTAATACATCAAACTGGCACAGTGAGGGTTTATGGCACACGACAAAGCTTTGTTTGCCGGGGTAGATGAAGCAGTTGCGGCGATTCGGGCTGGCCGGATGGTCGTTGTGGTAGACGACGAGGATCGTGAGAACGAAGGCGACCTTACGCTGGCTGCCGAGTTCTGCACGGCCGAGGCCGTGAACTTCATGGCCAAACACGGGCGCGGCTTGATCTGCCTGACTCTGACTGAAGACCGTGCTGACTATATGCGCCTCGGACCGATGACCAGCGAGAACACATCGCGCTTCGGGACCGCATTCACGCAGAGCATCGAAGCAAGAGAGGGCGTTACGACGGGAATCTCGGCTGCGGACCGTGCGCAGACTATTAAGGTGGCCATCGATTCGGCGTCCACGGCGCAGGATCTTGCTCGACCTGGACACGTATTTCCATTGCGTGCTCGCAAGGGTGGCGTTCTGGTTCGCGCCGGCCAGACTGAGGCTTCAGTCGACCTGGCGCGTATGGCCGGACTGATCCCTGCCGGAGTCATCTGCGAGATCATGAACGAAGACGGCACCATGGCCCGCGTTCCAGATCTGGTCGAGTTCTGCAAGATCCACGGACTGCTGATGGTGACCGTGGCCGACCTGATTCGCTATCGCTTACAGCATGAGCGCTACATCCATCGCGTGGCCGAATCCATGATGCAAACCGCTTATGGAGAGTTCCGGATGATTGCCTACGAGAGCGAGGTGGAAGGCGACGAATCGCACGTGGCGCTGGTGATGGGTGACCTGACCTGCGCGGAGCCGGCGCTTGTCCGTGTGCATACGCATTCACTTGCAGAAGACGTTTTTGGGCTTGAGGGAAGTGACAATCGTGCGGTGATTGATGGATCGCTGAAGATGATCGCGGAGGCGGGCTGCGGAGCCTTGCTTTATCTCCACAACGGAACCCGAGGTTTTGGCATCGACCGTACGCTCACGCCGCACCGCATTATTTTTCAGCGCGACCAGCGAGCACGTGAACGGGGCGAAGACCGGAATCAACGCACGTTGCGTCAGATCGGGCTTGGGGGGCAGATATTGTCTGATCTGGGAATCCGCAAGATTCGTCTGCTGACCAACACGCCCACTCACGTACCGGCATTGCAGGGGTTCGGAATCGAAATTGTTGAACAGGTGCAGATTGGGATGGCAGGCGCGCGGCGGTAAGCGCTACAGCCAGACTGGGTGTTACCGAATTATTGAGATGTAACGACCAGGTTGAGTATGACGGTCTGGGTTACCGGCGGTCCGCTGGTTGAGCTTGCCGTAACGACGTATTGGTAGGTGCCCGGCGGCGTTCTGCGAACGCTCGAACTGACACCGCCGCCGCAGCCCAACGCAACCAGAGAGATTGCGGAAAGCAGCAGGGACAGCAAAACCGGAAGTCTTCCACGTAACCTGCGCCGCATCTTCCAGACTGCCAAGATGCCCGGAAGCAGAATGCAGAGGGTCGCCTGGAACAGGTTGGACACTGGTCTTTCGAGTCTTGCATTGCCGCCTGCGGATGTGATGGTGTTGATTACTGCGACGGCAGTTGCAGGGGTGCCCTGGGGAGTCAGGGTAGACGGCGTGAGCGAGCACGCCGCATACTGCGCAACGGAGACTGCAGCGCAGGTCAGGGCTATCGAACCGTTGAAGTTGCCGGTTGGGGTAACCACCAGGTGAAATGTTGCTGGTTCTCCGCTCAGGACTGAAACGGAAGAGGACGACACGCCCACGACTGCAAGGGTGAAGGAACCGGCGGCAATTCCGTTTCCCGATAAGGAAAGCGTGACCGGAGAGCCCGGGTCAGAGCTTGTGACTGTCAATGTGCCCAAACGGCTTCCGGTGGCGGACGGCGTAAAAGTTACTTGCACGGAGCAGGTTGAGCCGGCTGCGAGTGTCGTTGAAGGGCAGGGGGTGGTGACCAGGTAGTCGCCTGAAGCAGCCAGCGTGAGGCCTGTAATGGCACTTGGCCCGCTGTTGGTGAGGCCCAGTGTAAGGATCGCCGGGACTCCGACGACGACATCACCGAAGCCGATCCTTGCGGACGATAGCAGAAGTTGGGACTGAAGTCCGGTGCCGCTAAGTGGGAGAGTGAGCGGGAGCGTCGTTGCAGAAGAGGCTATCGAAATTGTTCCAGGTCGCGTTCCTGTTGCGGTAGGCGTAAACGTGACCTGGATCGTGCAGGACCCGTTGACCGCTAATTGCGCGCCTGTTGCCGGGCATCCGCCGGATAGGGAGTAGTCGCCGCCTGCAGAGATGGAGGTGAAGGAGACAGGCAGCGCGCTGGCGTTCGTTACCAGAACGGAGAGCCGGGAGTTCGTGCCAAGCAGCATCGATCCGAAATCTAGAGCTGGCGGACTGAAGGTGAGGGGAGGCGCGCTGGCGATTGCCAGGAGCGAGATGAACTCGAGCGAGGTGCTCGAGTCTGAGACCAGTTCTAGAGCCGCGGCGTGAAGGCCGGAGGTCGTGGGAGTCGAGCTGACAGTCAGGGTGCAGTTCGCGCCCGGCGCTACCATAGCGCAATTGCCTAGCGCCGTGAAGTCCGACGTGGTGAGTAGTTGACTGATATGGAGCGCGACTGTGCCCGTGTTTGAGAGGGTAACTGTTTGGGAGATCGAGAGGCTGCCGACAGCGGTTGAAGGAAAACTCAGCGAGCCCTGAGAGAGCTGGTAGGTGGCAAGGGTTACGGTGTTTATGGGGCTGCCGGCAGCGACAGGTCCAGCCTGCCCGCTGATGGACAGGACGAAGGGGCTCTGTGCGGCATCGCTCTCGATCGTGAGGGTACCTGCATCGGGTGTGCCGGGAGGTGACGCGGTGCCCGGCGCGACCTGATTTGTGGGGTTGTACGTCACGGTTACTATGCAGCTTTGGCCAACAGCGAGAGGCTGGCCACAGGTTGTCGCCGCCAGGAATGGAAGGCCGGATGAGACGCGATGCACGGTGATGGGCGCGGAGCCGGCAGGATTGCGATTGATCAGCGTGAAACTCTGTGACGCGGTCTGTCCAGATGCGATTTGCCCGAAGCTGAACGTATTCCCTGTAATGAGTGCGCCGGTGACGGTGAGGTTCCCCTGACCGTCACCGAAGCCTTCGAGGTATGCCAGCCCTTTGAGAGTTGGAGAGCCGTCGGTGGGTACTCCCTGAGCGTAGAGCGTGCCGGGAATGTCGCCACCAGCAAGGGGCAGGAATGCGACCGAGAAGGTGCACGAGGCATTCGGCGCGAGACTTGCACAGGGCGCGGTGATGAGCGTGTACTGGCGAGGAATATTCAGGTTGAGAACGATGCTCTTCGCAGTCAGATTGTTGATCGTGAACTCACGGGCAGCACTCTGGGAGCCGGTGAGTTGGGCACCGAACAGAGCCTGAGCAGGGGTGATTTGCAAGCCTGAGTTGGAGTTGGTGTAGGTGCCTTTCAGGGGGGCCGCATGAGTCGTGGTCTGGATTGTCCCACCAGTGGTGGAGGCTACCGGAATCGAGAGGGAATCGATTGATATTGAAGATCCAGGGGTAAACGTGACTTTGACTGCGCAGCTCGCGGCCGGGGCCAACGTAGTGCAGCTTGAAGCAGACTGGAATGCCGCTGTCGAGAGCGCCGGGGATCCGATCGTCAGCGTGGTATTGCCCGTGTTTGTGAGCGTGATCGCTTGTTGAGTGGAGGATATTCCGGGCACATTCGCGAAAACTAGCGCAGTCGGGTTCAGGGCGAGGCCGGTGTCGGTATCCGCGAGACCGACGAGGCTTGCGGTCTCCGTAGATGTGGCTGTAGCGATGGAGAGCGAGCCGGTGCGGGAGCCGGGGGTCATTGGAGTAAATGCCACCTGCACGAAGCATGACGATCCGTATGCAAGGACTCCGCCGCAAGCTGGACCGCCCGTGGTCGTTGTGTTGAGTGCGAAATTGCCCGTGAGGATGGGGTTAGAGAGCATGACGGCGTTGCCGCCTGGGGTAAGGTTCGTGAGAGTGAAAAGCACCGGCGGGCCCACGCTATGGACCGGGACCGAACCGAAATCCTGTGTAGTTGGGGTGAGGAGCAGACCAGTCAGAGAGAGTCCTGAGCCAGTGAGAGCGATGGAATAAGGAGATCCGGTGGCCGCCGATGACAGTAAAAGTGAACCTGGCTGGCTGCCTGCTGCGATGGGGAGAAAACGGATGGCCAGGTAACAGATGTGGCAGGAGCTCGTAAAGGTGGTAGCGAACGATATGGGCGCGGCAGGACCGTTGCCGCCATCTTCCACGATTGCCACGGAATACGGGCCCGATGCGGTCGCAGTGAGGGTTGTAAATGGCTGGGAGAGCTTATAAAACTGCGTGACTGGTTGACCGGTGGGGACGCTGCCAAAGTCCAGGGCGCTGTTTTTTGTCGGAAGGATGGCAGTTGCTGTGCCGCTTAGGGTGACATAGGCAGGACTTGTGCCGGCGTTTGCCGTGATGGCGAGCAGGCCTTGGCGGACCCCCGGCTGTGAGGGCGCAAAGGTGACTACCACTGCGCAGGTCTGGCCGCCGGGTAGATCGGAAGGGCAGCTTGTGGTCTGGTTGAAATCGCCGGTGAGGGTTAGAGATAGATGGAACGACGAGGCTCCCGTATTGCTGATTGCGATGGTTTGCGATGTGCTGGAAACGCCCGTTACGATGACTGGATCGGCAAAGGTGATCGTCGAGGGAGTGAAGGAGAGGTTTGGGTTGACGGTTGAGCCGCCGGCGTTTTTGGGCGGAAGGGTCTGGCCGGTTATAAGCACGCTGAGTCCACCGTCGAGGCTTAGGGTGACGGAATCGGCTGAGGTGGATCTGGGTGAGCGGTAGTCGATCCGGATGCGACAGACGGAAGCGGGCAGCAGGGTAGCAGCGCAGGCGTCAGTGAGAGTGAATGCAGATCCTGTGGGGAGGGTAACGGCGGTGTGGCTGACGGCATAAAAGGAGCTGTTTGAGAGGTAAAGATAGCGCGCAAGGCGTAGGCCATTGGTGTATTGAGTGCCGAAGTCGATCTCTGTGGCGGAGACGCTCAGGGCCGCGGACTGGCTGTATCCGGTGAGGTGAACGCTGCGTGTGCCGACGGTCCAGTCGCCGGACTGAAATCCATCCGACGCTGGAGAGGCGAAGGGGGTAAAGGCCAGGGTGATGTTGCAGCTACCGCCGGATGCGAGGACTTTGGTCCGGAGGGAGCCGGAGAGGGTGCAGTCGCTGGATTGCTCGGAGAAAGGAGAGGGATTCGTGCTGGCGTTGGTGGAGATGAATGTCTGGCTGGAGGTGCCGAGGTTGGTGATGGTGAGAACAAGCGTGGCGGATGCGCTGACTGAGGTCTGGATGCCGAAGTCGAGTTCGCGGGCCGAGACAACGATGGTGTTTGCCGGCACGGAGTAACTGGGGAAGGTCACGGTCTGGTTTGGAGCATTTGAAGCTGAGGCAGTGAGAGTTCCGGTCGTGCCACCGGAGAGCAGCGCTACGCATTGGGCGCCCGGATAGAGGGGTGTAGGGCAGTTGCTGGTCAGGGTTCCGGAGGACGATGCCAAGGTCAGATTGGCGGCTGCGCTGGTTCCCAGGTTGCGCAGGGTGACGAAGGGAATGTCGTTGGCAGAGAAGGAAAGGGCGGGCGCGGAGGTGTTTGGATCAAGTTTGGCAAGATAGGCTGCGGAACCGGCGCAGAGGCTGCCTGAACAAGTGGCGGCGGTAACCTTGGCCTCTATGAGGCTGGAGGGAAACGCCGTGGTGAAGCCGTTGCTGAGGGGAAGGTCGTAAGTCTCGGTCGCGAGCAGGCTGGAACTCGCGGTGGGCTGGATCGCACCGGCAAGGAACGGCTCTCCGGCAGCATCGACAGCGATGGCGTTGATGACGATGGGAAGGCTTGCAAAGCTGGGATTCGAGATGGGCAGGCCGCCGAATCGGGCTGTCTGGTCGATGGCATTTGTGGCGGTGACGCGCACGGCGTAGCCGTTGCCCATCTCGGCAAGGGGTTTGAGGGGGAGGAGTGGCGAAGTGAAGGTGCCGTCAATCCAGACCGATCCGTTGGGGCCGAGGGCGATGAAGGATTGGGTGCCGGGGGCGATCAAGGTGGAGCTTTGTACGGTGCTGCCGTCCAGCGGGAGGCGGAGGAGGACCTGGTATGCGGTCGGGACCAGGGGGGTGGAAACAGTATCGACGGGGAACTGACCCAGTGCGACCGAGCCGGAGAGGAGCAGGGTTTGAGTGGCATTGTCCAGTGCGGCTGAGGTGATTCCGGGGCCAGGGATGAAGGTTGAGAAGGTGATGCCATCGCCTGAGGGGGTCAGTTTCGTGAGGAATCCGGAGGGATTGGAGATGATTTCCGGAACCATGGCAGCGATGGTGGGAAAGCCGGAGGCAGAGGTGACGCCGGAAAGGTAGGCGTTGTCGGAGGCATCGGCGACGATGGAAGTAGGAGTGGTGTCGCCCTTGGCGCCGGTAAGATAGGTCGCGTACAAAAGGGTCGCGCCGTCGGTCGAGAACTTTTCGACGAAACCGTTCTGCATGCTTTGGTAAGCGGGTGCCTGTTGAATGCCGTTAGGAGTTACAGGCAGGTTGGCGGAGTAGGTTATCCCGGTGACGAAGACGGCGTCGTTGGTCGCGGCGATGGCCGTGGCGGCAATCCTGCTTCCTCCGGTAAAGGTGACAAAGACAGGAGTGAGGTCTGCCAGAAAGCGGGCGACAAACGACTGGGTAGAGGTATCGGTGCGATTGGAGATGGCGGCGCCGGAGGTAGCGGCAAGGGACGCAGACGTAGTGCCGGTGATAAAGACGTTGCCCGCCGGGTCAAGGGCCATGGCAAGTCCGATGTCACCCCTGGCTCCGAGCTGCACCTGGGCGAGAATCTTCGACGCAGAGTTGTCGGTCTTGAGGAGGCGGACGCCATCCTTTTGATCGATCAGGAGATAGATGTTGCCGACGGAGTCGGTCTTGACGGCGTTGATCTGGCCCTGTGCGGCGATGGAGCGCAGACCGGCGAAGGCTAGTTGCTGGGTCGAGTTTTGAGCGGGGAGCCGGTGCGGAAAGACACCTAGCATGGCCGCGAAAAGGCAGATCTTCCAATACTGCAAGGTCTTCATCATGGTCCTGTGGCTGCGGTGAAAGCTCTAAGTGCAGCCTGTCCTCAATATCCATGGTCTGAACGGTTTTTTGGTGGCCGGAGAGAAAGTCTTTGAGACTATTGACAACACTATAGTTCAGATTCGGGAATGGGTACCGTTACACCTTTGGGGTGACGCGTCCATTGAGCCAGAGTTCGCGCAGACCGCGCGTCGTGAGCTCATCGAGGAAAAGCTCGTGGTTGGTGTAGGGAATTGCCTGCATCCCGATGGCCAGGGCTCCGGCAATGTTCTCGGGACGGTCGTCGATAAACAGGATAGCGGGCGCCGGGGTGCGGAGCCCTTTGGCAGCGGCCTGGTAGATGGCGGGGGCGGGCTTGGTCATGTTCAGGGTGTGAGACCAGAGGCAGAAGTCAAAACTCAGTAACCAGGGGAAGCGCTGGAGTACGCCTGCGGTCATGGAATCACCAAGATTGGAGAGGATGCCGATGCGGGTGCCCGCGGACTGTAGACGCATTGCCCAGTCGATCATGGGCTGGTTGGGCTGGGTCCAGAGTGAGGTATCGGCGTCAATGAGGGCTGCTATCTGAGCGGGCGAAAGCGTCACGCCCGCGTGGTGGCCAGTGATCTTCCAGTAGGAGGGGCCGGTATGGGTGCCTCGGTCGTAGTCCAGGCGATATGTCCAGTAGGCGTCTTGGAGCGTGTCTTGATTGAGGCCGGTAATCTTGCGCATGCCGGCCCATGCGACGGGGTCGGGAGGGCCGGAGAGAACGAGGCCGTAGTCGAAGAGGACTGCTTCGATTGGATCGGAGGCCATAAAGATACTTTATTGCCTCGCAGATAGACTTTAGGCATGCGTGGAGCATTTTCAGCCAGAACATCATGGGATTTGGGCGAGAGTGGACTTTCAGGAGCCATCCGCGGTGCCCGGGAGAACGGCCTTGAACTTCTGGACCTTACGATCTCTAACCCTACCGTGTGCGGGTTTCGGTATGAAGTGCAGGGAATCCTCGAAGCTTTGCAGCGAGCGGAGGCTATGGTCTACGACCCGGACCCACGGGGAATGGGGGTTGCTCGGGAGGCTGTGGCTGCGTACTATGCGGACGCCGGGACGGAGGTGTCGCCGGCTGCGTGCCTGCTAACGACGAGCACCAGCGAAGCTTACAGTTTTTTGTTTCGGCTGCTGTGCGACGCAGGGGATGAGGTGCTGGTGGCGCAGCCCAGCTATCCGCTCTTTGATTTTCTGGCGGGTCTGGATGACGTCAAGCTGGAGTCTTACCCACTCTTTTATGACTACGGCTGGTGGATTGATTTTGCAGAACTGGAGCGGAAGATCGGGCCGCGAACCCGCGCTGTGCTTGTCGTGCATCCGAACAATCCGACGGGGCATGCGACCTCTGGCGGGGAGCGTGAGAAGCTGCAGGAGCTATGTGTGCGGCATGGACTGGCGCTGATTGTGGATGAGGTATTTCTGGATTATGGACTCGCAGGGCGGGTCGAGAGCTTTGCAGCGGGTGATCATCCGTGCCTGACATTTGTGGTCAGCGGGCTGAGCAAGGTTGCTGCTCTACCGCAGATGAAGGTTGGTTGGATGGTGTGTTTTGGGCCGGAGCGTATGGTGCGCGGGGCGCTGGAGCGGCTTGAGGTTATCGCGGACACGTTTCTTTCGATGAACGCTCCGGCGCAGCTTGCTCTTCCCGAGTGGCTGGCGGGACGCAAGGGGATTCAAGGGCAGATTCTGGAACGGGTGCGGGAGAATCTCACATGTCTTGATTTGGGACGAACAATTTCATTGGTGCCGGTTGAGGCGGGGTGGAGCGCCGTGTTGCGGGCGCCGCAATCGTCAGGGGGAGACAGGCTTGCGGAGATTCTGGTAAACGAGACGGGTGTGGTGGTTCATCCCGGATCGTTTTATGGGATGAGTGAAGGAAATCGAATGGTTGTCAGTTTGATTGGAGATGCTGAGAGATTTCGAGAGGGCATCGCCAGGATTGAGCGATGGTGTGAATCTACAGAGTTAACAAGACGTGGACGAGGGGATGTCTTTGTTTAGGGTGAGTAGCGTAAGTCGTTCATTGCAGGTTATGTTGCTAGTTTTGAAGGAAGGGATTTGTCTCGCGCTCCCGCCCAATTGAGGTGTTGGGGCCGTGGCCGGGGATGACGATGGTCTCGTCGGGGAGAGTGAGGAGACGGTTCTGGATGGAGCGGATCAGAGTACGGGTGTCGCCACCAGGGAGATCGGTACGGCCTACGCTGCCGGCGAACAGGGTGTCGCCGGCAAGCAGGAGAGATTGGTCTGGGAGGTAAAGGGATAGACTGCCGGGGGTGTGTCCGGGGGTGTGGAGGACGTTGGCAGTTAGTCCGTGAATCTTGACTGTCTGGTTATCTGATAAATCAGCGTCGGGTGGGGCGACCTCCGGCGTGGGGACATTGAGCCAGCCGGCCTGAATGTCCATCATGGCGACGAGCGGGAGATCTTGCTGGTTGTAGAGGATGGGCGCACCGGTGAGGCGCTTGAGTTGCTGGGCGCCGGCTATGTGATCGATATGGGCGTGGGTGATGACGATTTGCTTGACGGTGAGCGCATGCCTGGCGAGGAGGACGAGAATGCCTGGGATGTCGTCGCCTGGGTCGACGACGATGGCTTCCCTGGATTGCTCATCGCCGAGGATGGTGCAGTTGCACTGGAGCAGGCCTACGGGGAGGATTTCGCGGATCATGAGATGAGGGTAAGGGATGATCGGAGGCAAAGCAAAAGCGCGAGCCATGGGCCCACGCTTTGCTGTATCCCGGGAGATGATTACTTTTTGGCTGGAGTGCTCTGCGTGGTCCCGGTTCCGGAGAGAACCGAGTGATCAGCTGAGCTGGTGCGCGAGAGCACGATGGTCAGGCCGATGGCAGTAAACATAAAGATAACCGCCGCATAGCTGGTCAGCTTGGTGAGCAGATTGGCGGCTCCGCGGGGACCAAAGGCTGTTTGGGATCCCTGGCCACCAAAGGCACCGGCGAGGTCAGCCGACTTGCCCGTCTGCAAGAGCACGACGCCAATGAGAAAGAGGCTGATAATGACGTGGCATACAACGAGGAAGTAGAGCAGAAAGTTCATGTCGGAGATCAACTGCCTTCTTTGGAACAAAATAGTTGTAGGAGAGCGGGAGAGCAGACGAGACCTAACGCGTCATGGGCGCTTGCATTCTTACACACCTAGAGTCTACCACCGAGTTTTTGGAAGTCTCAAGAAGTTGCAATGGTGCAGCCCGTGCACGCAAGCCTGAGATTTGGTCCATCTAAAAAAATCGTCTCCAGGCCAAGTAGTCGTGTCGCGGCGCGAGTTGAAAACATCGCCACCGCTAAGGACATACTTCAGTCTGCTTATCTCAAGGCGATAAAATACGGCTCCGAGATTCGAGATGAAGGGAGTAGCGTTGCGTGGTTTTCTTGCATTCTTTGCAAAGCAGTCACGGACCGTCACCGAAGGACAAGAGGTATTTCTTTTGCGGAGTTCGATGGAGGCAAAACTTCGACGCTGATCTGAAACACTGTGTTTGATCTAATTTGATCTCAATGGACCAGACAAGAGTGTGGCCTGGCTGCTCGGCTTAAGCAGTGGAGCCACTTTCCCTTTTATCTGAGAATCGAGCAAGATGAACTCACCCCAAATATCGCCTGAAACATCTCCGAGAGTCGTTGACCCCGTCTGTGGCATGAAGATACTTCCGGAGAAGGCCGCTGGCTCCCAGACATACAAAGGCCAGACATACTACTTCTGCGGACAAAGCTGCCTCGCAAAGTTCAAAGCCGATCCAGAGGGCTATCTGAAACCGAGTCGAAACAAGACCCCTACGCCCGCACAAGAAGTCGAATACGTCTGCCCGATGGATCCGGAGGTTCACCAGCGCGGCCCCGGGATATGTCCGAAGTGTGGTATGGCGCTCGAACCCGAGACGATGAGCGCGCCCACGAGCCGCACGCAATACACCTGCCCCATGCACCCTCAAATTATTCGAGATGAGCCGGGTAACTGCCCAATCTGCGGCATGACGCTCGAGCCGATGACCATTACGGTGAGCGAAGCGAATCCTGAACTCGACAGCATGACCCGGCGATTCTGGATTGGCGCGGCCCTGACTCTGCCTTTGCTCGCCATTATGGTGTCAGACGTTTTGCCCAGCCATCCGATCCAGGGACTTCTAAAAGGCTCCTTATTGGGATGGTTTGAGCTTGCCATCGCATCTCCGGTGGTCCTGTGGGGCGGCTGGCCATTCTTTCAACGAGGTTGGGCGTCGATCGTGAGTCGCAACCTCAACATGTTTACTCTGATCTCCATCGGGGCCGGGTCCGCCTACCTTTACAGTCTTGTCGCTGTCTTAATGCCTCAATTATTTCCGGCATCCTTCCGTGACATGTCCGGTCAGTTGGGCCTGTACTTTGAGGCCGCGGCCGTTATCACCGTGCTCGTCCTGCTGGGCCAGGTTTTAGAGTTGAAGGCGCGTAGCCAGACCAGCAGCGCCATAAAAGCCCTGCTTGGACTGGCCCCCAAGACCGCCCGACGTATCTCCGCCACCGGCGAGGAGCAGGACGTAGACCTGAACCAGATTCAGGTTGGCGACAGCCTGAGAGTTCGTCCGGGCGAAAAGGTTCCGACAGATGGCGTATTGACCGAAGGCAGCAGTTCAGTAGATGAGTCCATGGTGAGCGGGGAGCCAATCCCAGTCGAGAAAACAAAAGACGCAAAGGTGATCGGCGGCACGATCAATGGCACTGGCAGCTTCATCATGCGAACCGAACGCGTTGGTGCTGACACGCTACTCGCACAGATTGTAAAGATGGTGAGCGAAGCCCAGCGAACACGAGCTCCCATTCAGAAACTTGCCGATACCGTCGCTTCGTACTTTGTTCCGGTGGTACTTGCATCCGCGGTTATCACCTTCATCGTATGGGCAATCTATGGGCCGCAACCGCACTACGCCCACGCTCTCGTCAACGCGGTAGCAGTCCTCATCATCGCCTGCCCATGTGCATTGGGGCTTGCGACACCCATGGCGATTATGGTCGGAACGGGTAGAGGTGCAGGAGAAGGCATTCTCATCCGTAATGCTGAGGCGCTGGAGATTCTGGAGAAGGTGAACACGCTGGTTGTCGACAAGACTGGAACCTTGACGGTCGGCAAGCCGGTACTTACCGAACTCGGAGCTGCCGCAGGATTCGACGAGACGACTCTCCTTCAGTTCACGGCGAGTCTCGAAAAAGCGAGTGAGCACCCCTTAGCGGCAGCCATCCTCGCCGCTGCCCAGGACAAGCAGGTAGCGTTGCTGGCCGTTGACTCGTTTCAATCCGTGACTGGTAAAGGCGTAACCGGGACTATTGAAGGGAAGAAGATTGCCATCGGCAACGCCGCACTCATGAGCGATCTTGGAGCCTCGACGGACGAACTGAGGGAGAAGGCGGAAGCTCTTCAGTCTGAAGGACAAACCGTGGTGTATGTTTCCACTGACGGACGCTTTGCCGGCTTCGTCGCCGTCTCCGATCCGATTAAGGATTCGACCGCCGAAGCAATCGAACAACTCAAGAAGGAAGGGATTAGGGTCGTCATGATTACTGGCGACAATCACAAAACGGCCGCAGCCGTCGCGAAGAAACTTGGTATTGATTTCGAGGCCGACGTGCTCCCGGAGAAGAAAGCTGACATTGTGAAAAAGCTGCAAGCGGCGGGAGCCATAGTCGCCATGGCTGGCGATGGTGTAAACGATGCGCCCGCCCTCGCCCAGGCACATGTCGGTATCGCTATGGGAACGGGAACGGACGTAGCGATGGAGACAGGCGGAATCACTCTTATCAACGGCGACCTCCGCGGGATCGTCAAGGCCAGAAGGCTGAGCGCGCACACGATGAGCAACATTCGGCAGAATCTCTTCTTCGCTTTCTTCTACAACACGCTCGGAGTGCCCTTGGCAGCGGGCGTCCTCTACCCATTCTTCGGACTGCTGTTGAGTCCGATGATTGCCGCCGCCGCCATGAGCTTTAGTTCAGTCTCCGTGATTGGGAATGCGCTCCGGCTGCGAAGCGCGAAGCTGTGAAACTCTTGTATAGACCGCAATTTTATCGAGTCTGAAGAGATTCCGGAGACCAATCCGCAGCAGCCGTAAGGATCCCCTCGGAGTGCTCGGTTTGATGCAACGACCTGAAGAGGTAGGGCTATCAGCCTTGGCAAAGAATCAAGCCAATGGAGGTGAAACCTGAAGTTCGTCGTGATTCCCAACCAGCGTAATTGCGGCCGAGTAAGCACAGGTCGCTGATTGAATTGCATCGGCAGATAGTGCCGCCATTTTTGAGTAGTGCTGAGCGGCGACGGTAATTGCCATCCCCAGAGGGACCTGTTGCGCACTTGCCAATACGCGGCGTACCAAGCCTTGATCTCGCACTTCACTTCACCTAGACGGTTGGGGCTGAGCCATCTTCTCAGAATCGGTTGGGAGAAGGCCCTGGGCCAGAGGCTGTTTTCCGATGATCCTGCGACAGATATCTTGCACGGACAACTGCGATATCGTTCGCCTTCTGGTGCTTTGGCAGAGCCTCGAATGACTGGCGGGCTTGCTGTGGTGGGTTTGCCATATGGCTGCCGAATTAAAAACCGAAAGCCAGCCGGTAAGGGCTGGCTTTCGGTGGATCTTATTCGATGGATTGGTGCGGAGGAGGGGACTTGAACCCCTATGCCTTGCGGCGCTAGCACCTCAAGCTAGTGCGTCTGCCAATTTCGCCACCTCCGCGATAGAGCTTGATTGTCCCAAGTTTTTTGAGCCTGGAGGAATCAGTCCGTCACGTTCAACCCGACTGCCAGTATAGCATCCGTTTCGGATCGGAATGGCTGGAGAAGCAAGGTGTCCCGGAACGGCTTGCAACGGCTCCTAAAAGTAATGCAAAAGTTCATGAAAATTGGGTAGTTCGAGGAGCGTTTGGTTGGGTGGAGGCTGGTTGACGGTCTCGTGTTCAAGAACCCAGGTGAAATCGTGTGGAATGAAGATTGCATGGAGGCCGGCCGCAAGAGCTGGGTTAATGTCCGACTTGGGGCTATTGCCAATCATCCAGGTGGTTGCGGCGTCACAGCCATGATGATCGGCGAGGAAACGATATGCGGTTTCATACTTTTCCGGCAGGACTTCAATCGCTGAGAAGTGGGGTGCGAGGCCGGAACGAACGAGTTTTTTATTCTGCTCGGCGGGGTCCCCTTTCGTTACAAGGAGAAGGCGGTGCCGAGATGCAAGTTCGGGCAGGGTCGCGGCTACGCCGGGTAGCAGTTCTATCTCCTCGTCGGCGATGGAGTTTGCAAAGCTGGTGATGCGCTCATGCTTCTCCGGGGTCATGGGAGCGTCGGTGAGGCGATCGAAGCAGTTGATCAGAGACTGTCGGAAGCTTTTGAGGCCGTAGCCATGGGCGGCGATGGTGGCGCGCTCGGAAGCGTTGAGGTACTCCCGTACTTCTTCCGGAGTGTGGACACGGTGATCGAGGTAGGAGATGAAGGCGCTGATGGCGCGTTCAAAGTAAATGTTGTTCTGCCACAGGGTGTCATCGGCGTCGAAGAGGAGGGTCTGAGGGGCGCTTTTGAGCGAGGGACGCATGATTCCAATTGTAACCAAGGCAACGCCTGAGTGTTAGACTCGGCGTACTCCGGAGACTGATGACTAACTTCATGGTGGAAGATTTCGCCGGCTCCATGCTGGCACTGGTTGGTTTTGTGCCGATCCTGATTTGCCCCGGATATCTTCTGGGCGCGGCGACGGATCTATTCGAGTTTCGCAGCCGCGGAATTCTTGAGCAGATAGCGTGGTCGATCAGCCTGTCGTTTGGACTGGCACCTTTGTTAACCACCTTGGGTTGCCGCTATTTTTCCTGGGATTTTGTAGGTGCCATGTTTGGCGCATGCTTTGGATTCGTTTTCGTTTTGGTCTTGGCCTATTCGGCGCATTGGTCTTTGCCCCGGGACAGAGCTTTCAAGTGGCTGACTGCGTTTATTGCGTTGGCGATCGTCGTTGTGCTCGGGACAGTGATTGTCGTTCAGGTGCGGGGTGGGCTCTACCTAGGCGTATCGGCAATGGATCAGAGCTACCGGACAGCTTTTGTTGGTTCTGTTGTCCGGAGCGGAGTTCCTCCTGCGAATCCGCTCTTTCATCCGGGACATAATGCGCCCTTGCGTTACTACTATTTCTGGTATGCGGTCTGCGCAGCTTGTGTGAAATTGGTTCACGTATCGGCGCTACAGGCCCTGATGGCGAGCAGCGTTTGGGCAGGGCTGGGTGTCGTGGCGATTACTTCGTTATTTGTACGCCATTTCCTGAAGGTACGGCAGGGACTGCACACGCAGATTCTGGCTGGCTGTTTGCTGCTTGCCGTTACGGGCGCGGACTTGCTGCCGACGATTGCGAACTTCATGACGCATCAGCCGTTCGCTGGCGATATGGAATGGTGGTCAGCAGATCAGGTGAGCTCGTGGGTGGACGGCGTGTGTTGGGTGCCGAATCATGTAGCCGCGCTTGTGTGCTCTCTTCTGGCGTTTTTGTTGTTGTGGATGGGGCGGCAGAACCAGAATGTCGGTACACGGATCGTAATTGTTTTGATGGCGGCGGTCGGTGCTGCAAGCGCTTTTGGATGTTCGATTTATGTGGGAGTAGGATTCGCGTTTCTGATGGCGGCGTGGACCGGACGGGTGCTAATTCGAGATAAGGATTCGCAGCAAGCAGTGACGAATGTGTTCGCCGCTGGACTTGCCGGTGTGGTTTCTCTTCCATTTGCTGAGGACCTGGTCGGTCGGGGGGCCGGAGCGACAGGGACGCCGGTGGCGAGTGTATTTCAGTTTGGTGTTCGCAGGATGATCGATGTAGGGGGGCTTTCGAGCCTGCCGTTGTTTGGCGGATGGCATCGTGAGCATCCGAGGCTGCTCGATGAGACGATGAGGCTGATACTCCTGCTTCCGGGTTATGCGGTAGAGTTTGGATTCTTTGGAGTTGTTCTTGTTGTACTGTGGCGCTCCCGGGCCTCGCTGGATGAGGCTCGGAAGACAGCTGTTTTCTTTAGTGTTGTTGGATTGCTGCTGGTAAGTTTCGTAAGATCCATCGCCGGCAGCAACAATGATTTCGGGTACAGGGCAGCCCTGCTTCCGAGTTTCTTCTTGTTGCTTCTGGGGTCCGACGTGCTGTTGCGGTTAAGGAGTAAGGCGTGCGACGCGATTCGGGGCTCTAGCCGAATCATCCTGGTGGGCTTGCTTGCATTGGGAACTGCTGGGACCATCTTCCAGGTTGTTGCGCTACGGCTCTATGTTCCGATTCAAGTCGCTCGTGGGGCGAAGGGGTTCGTCGGCTTGCCGGAGGCGACCTTGGCGACTCGTCAGAATGACGCCGAAGTCTCGGCGATGACACCGCTAAACGCTATTGTGCAAGCAAACCCCACCGATGAGACTGACTTCCGCCAAGTGGCACATCTGCTGTTTACCGAACGTGCCATGACCACGTATGCAACTGAAGACTGTGGCGCTGTGTTTGGCGGAGAGAAGTCTGCTTGTGCGGATACATTGCTTGCTGTGCGCAGTCTGTATGTTTCGCCCTCGCCGTCCGCGCTTATGGCTAGAAGCGTCTGCGCGAGGCTTGGAATCGACTACCTGGTAGCTGCGGTATCAGATCCGGCCTGGCAGACTCGAAGTAGTTGGGTGTGGACCCTTCCGTTGGTCTCCGGCGCGTCCGGTAGTCGAGAGACGATGAGGACGGTTGAATGCGGGGTCCGGACCAGCGCTCCCGCTGCGGGTGAGGTTCGCTAACAGAGACAGATTGTTATTAGCTGAGGCGATGCCCCTGCGAGCAGAGGAAAGAAAGGTTTTCGTATCAGCGTAGTATCCCAAAATAGGATGGCAAAAAGCTGATCTTCCAAGACGGGTAGCAGAATAGATGCGCTGGCAGGTAGATAAACTGAGAGGCGAGCGGACAGCATGACCCCGGAGACAGGCCGGAGATTCGGACCCTACGAGATTCTGGGTCGCCTTGGAAGTGGTGGCATGGGCCACGTCTTTCGAGCGTGGGACGCCCGTCTGCATCGCGAAGTGGCGATCAAGCTTTTGCATAACGAGTATGCAATGCCGGGGATGCGGGAGCGATTTCTGTTGGAGGCTCGAGCCGCATCTGCGTTGAATCACCCGCACATCTGCACCATCTTCGACATTGGCGAGCAGGACGGCGATCCGTATCTGGTGATGGAGCTGCTCGAGGGTGAGACGCTCAAAGATCGAATCGACAAGACTTCCATCAAACTGACCGAACTGCTTTGCGTGGCCAAGGAAATTGCCGAGGCTTTGACAGTTGCACATGCGAAGGGCGTTATTCACAGGGATATCAAGCCCGCGAATATCTTCCTGGTGACGAAGCCTCACTCGGGTTTTCAGGCAAAGATGTTGGATTTTGGGCTGGCGAAGATTGAGGGTGCCGGGCCGGGGGCGCGGACATCACGGGCACTGGATATAACGACTGCGGGCTCGACGGTGGGGACGCTGGCTTACATGTCTCCCGAGCAGGCGCGAGGTGAGGTGCTGGACTCCCGTTCCGACCTGTTTTCACTAGGTGTGGTGTTGTACGAAGCGGCGACTCGGCACATTCCGTTTCCGGGAGCGACCAGCGCGCTTGTGTTTGTAAAGCTGCTGAATGAATCTCCTGAATCGGTTCGCGTATGGAATGAGGCGATTCCAAAAGAAGTTGAAAAAATAATTCTTAAGCTGATGGCGAAGGAGCGGACGGCACGATACCAGACGGCACGTGAGCTTTGGGATGCTCTGAATAAAGTCAATCAGAAGACAACCGGACGAGGGTGGTTGCGCAAGGCCGCGACGGGCTCGGCACAAACGGAACGTCCACAGAACAGACCTGCACAGCCAACGCTTGCCGCCAACGGTTCGGTCGATTCGCTGGAGCGTCCGCCTGCAGATCAATCGCAGTTTCTGCGACCAGTAGCACGGGTTCCCATGAGTGAGACACTGGCCAGACAGTCTGCCGCGGTGGCTGCCTCAGAGGCTGTGGTTGTGGCCACGACAGCAGCCCCTGCGAATTCTGGAATCTCCGCAGTTCGACAGACCGCTGTGACAGCGAATGAGAACGCAACAGTTGCAAAGACGCCACAAGCTCCCGAGACTGCAACGGAGTTGACGAGCGGAGAGTTTGCTGCCGCTTTGACCACAGAGCCAGATCCGCCGGCGAAGTTTGGTCTTCGGTTTGATCCAATGTGGGCTGCGACGTCGCTGGTATTGCTTGTGACCGCCGCGATCGCACTTACGCTGGTTATCAATCGCGGTCATCTGAGACCCACCATGCTGACGGAGCATGATTCGGTGGTGATGACGGAGATCGGGAATGGCACTGGCGAAAAAGTATTGGACGGGACGGTGGCGCAGGGGTTGCAGGTTGCGCTGGCTCAGTCGCCGTACTTGTTGCTGCGAAACTCTGACGCGTATCGGATAGTCCGCAGGCAGGTGGTTCCTGAGGGAAGCGATATGCCTGACGAGATGGTTGCTCGCAATGCGGCGCAGCGTCTGGGTAGCAAAGCCTATTTCTACGGGACAATCAAGGGCAATGCCCCACCGTATCGTTTGCACGTTGACCTTTTGAATACCAGCACAAATGACGTGATGACAAGTGTTGAAGAGCCCGTGCCGAGTCTGCAGGAGATCTCTCAAGTCATCGACCGGGTTGCGGATGAGCTGCGAAGCAATGTGGGAGAAGACAACGACTCAGTTGCCCGGACGCATGTTCCGTTGCGCGAGGAAGCGACAGGAAATGTAGCTGCGCTACACGCATACACCCAGGGTGAGGAGTCCCAGGTGATGGGACGCACGCTGGAGGCTGTGAGTCTTTATCAAGAGGCGATTGCGTTGGAGCCACGGTTCGTTCTGGCTCAGCTTCGGTTATCCGTGCTCTACCGAAGACAACGTGCCGAACTTTCTGCCGCCGAGTCTGCGCGGTTGGCGGTGGCTGCAGCGGTCAACACCAGCGAGCGGACGCGCACTTTTGCCCAGTACGAGTACGAGATGAACTCGACCGGAGACTATGTCCGCGCAATGGGAATCATGCGGCGTCTGGTCTCAGTGAATCCGCACGATTCAAGGGCTCTTGAGGGGTTGGCGCGGTCGCTTTGGTTGCAAGGCCGGATGGCTGAAGCACTGCAAATGGCCCAGCAGGCTTACATCGCTGATCCGCTGGATGTTGAAGCCTACACGCAGGCAGACAATGCTTTGATTGGACTGGATCGCTATGACGCGGCTTATCAACTTCGAGGACAGGAACAGCGACTCGGAATTGTGCGCGCAGAGTCCGTGTTGACGCCTGCTTATCTTGTAGGAAGAACAGATGTGGCCGATGCCGCAGCAGCGATCTTTCAGGCGCACACTACCGGGTTACATCCGGACTGGAACTACGGGATTTACCTGGATAACATCGGTAAGCTTGCGGCTGGCAGCCAGGTGTGGCGGCGGAATGCCGAGGCGGCCATGCACGTGAAGGGTATGGAGTCTGCGGGAGCGTTTCTCTTGTCGCAGGGTGCTTTGGACCATGCGCTGCTCGGTGATTGCGCTGTAGGACTTTCGATGGCAAAGGAGTCGTCAGGGCTTCGGCAGGGAATTACGGCGCTGTTCAACACGGGAATGGCGAGCGCGTTATGCGGTGACTCTGTGCGTGCGCGACAGGTGATTGATGATCTGCAAAGGACTTATCCGCAGAGTTTTGCGGTCAATGGTTTTTACCTTGCAAATATTCAGTCCGCGATTGCCCTGCATGACAACGACCCGACGGGCGCTCTTGAAATTTTGAAACCAGCACGCCAGTACGACCTGATTTCGCTGACACCGTTTCTTCGCGGGATGGCCCATGTGGCATTGAAGCAGGGTCAGATTGGGATCGTCGATTACCAGACCGTTCTGGCTCACCGGGGCGTGCCGTTTGTTGTGGGGAGTGATGTGTTTCCGATTGCACAGATTGGCGTCGCGCGGGCATTTGCTGAGACCGGCGACCTTGGCAACAGCGCGGATGCATACAGGCGCTTTCTTGAACTTTGGAGTAGGGCAGACCCCGGCTTGCCTCTCGTGAACGAAGCGCGGGCACACACAAGGTAAGAACCGCAGGCTGTCAAGATCCCAAGGGCATGCTGCCTTCGATACTTAGCGCGTAGGGCATGGGCGGACGGCCTTCGACTGAGGGAAGCGACACGACCAGCGCGTCTGCCGTCTGCTTAAACTTCAGCGGGGCGGAACTGCCAAGGAGTATGACGCGTTCCACTCTTGCCCGACCGATTGAAAGTGAGGTGAGCCGCGCCTCCTGCCTGGGCCAGAGATATCCGATGGCGTACAGCGCACCTTTGGCAACGGTGAAGCGGAAATCGGCTTCGCTGGGCGGAGGGATAGTTTGACGACCAAGGCTGGGACCAGCGATGTCGGTTGAGCCGCCCTTCCAGTTGCCAGGTGACTGGGGAGGCATCATGGGCCCTTCTCCCATCTGAATCCAGGGCCGCGCACCGTAGATGGCGTCCCCGTTTTGCTTGAGCCATTGGCCGATCGCAAGCAGGGCAGACTGCTGTACTTCCGGAATGGAGCCGTCACCCATCGGAGATACATTCAACAAAAGATTACCGCCCATGCTGGCGATTTCTATCAACTCGCGGACGACGCTCTCTGGGGAGCGCACAGCCATACCGTCCGTGTAGCCCCAGGTGTTCCCGAGCGCATCATCGACTTGCCAGCCAGCGGCGTTGTAGATGGCTCGCGGCGCTTGTGACTGCTGCTCAAAATCCTGCACTGAGCCGAAGAGATAGGCAACGTCTTTCGTGGCAAGTGTGCATTCTTTGCCCCATTGTTTTGCGCGGTTGTAGTAGTAGGCGGCGGCACGTAGTTTTACGTCGTCGTAGGCGCGGGTGTTCACTCCATTGTCGAAGTAAATGAGCTGCGGTTCGTACTTGTCGACAAGTTCCTGGACGCGGGCCAGCCAGTCTGCCTGGAATGCGGGCGAGGCGTTGGAGTTGTTGAAAGCGCCCTGGATCGGTGGACCGTAGAAGCCGGCATTCCTGGGATCGAACTGGTCGTTGGGAACACCTGGGCCCGGGAAGGCGAAGGCATCGTGCTCCATGCGGTGACTGGAGAGGCCGAAGATCAGATTCTGCTTGCGGACCGCTTTGGCCAGGTCGCCGGTGAGATCTCGCTTGGGTCCCATCTTTCCTGCGCACCAAGGAGTCAGGTCGGAATCGTACATGGCGAAGCCGTCATGATGCTCCGCGACTGGCACGACGTAGCGGGCGCCAGCCCGGGCGAAGAGGTCGGCCCATTGCCTGGGGTCGTATCGTGCGGCTTTGAACATCGGGATGAAATCTTTGTAGCCGAATTTATCGGGCGGACCGTAGTGCTCGGTGTGCCATTTCACGTCTGTGGTGTACATGTTGCGCTCGTACCACTCGTTGATTCGCGCTGGAATGGAGTAGAGGCCCCAGTGGATGAAGATGCCGAACTTTGCTTCATTGAACCAGGTGGGCACGCGGTATTGATCGCGCAGGGATTCCCAGCTTGACTGGAAGGGGCCGGGTACGGGCGGCTTCGGAGTCGCGTAGGCATCGGACGATCTGGCGGGAGCGCCCGTCTGTCCATAATTGAAACGGGGAAGAGCGGATGCGAGGAGGGCCGATCCAGCGAACTGGCTGGATCTCCTGAGCAGTTGACGGCGAGAAATGGCCATAGCTGAATCTACATGGAAACAGTTTCTCTGAGGGTGGCATCTCGACTATTCGGCTGTGCCTTGCGATCGTCCGTGGAAGGCGTGAGCCTAAGTGTCTGTTATGCTGATGAAGTTGCCTAGCGGAGAGATGGCCGAGTGGCTGAAGGCGCACGCTTGGAAAGCGTGTATACCGCAAGGTATCCAGGGTTCGAATCCCTGTCTCTCCGCCAAAACCTTTTAGAAACCCAATAAAACCCGGCTAAATCGTGAAAAAGCCCGCCCAGAGGACACTCTAAGCGACCCCCGGTTACCGATGAAATGATGCGGTTTTAGCCCATTTACGCTGCTTTGCCCTCGTATTATGTGACCAAGCGAGGCAAACTGACACCATCAAGATCAGCGTGGTGCGTAAAGTAAAAGTTGAAGGGGCATGTCGGTTCCTGCCGGTATGGAAGCAGGGCGGACGATACGATTAGACCTAAGTGAAGTTCAAGAATCGCCCCATCGTGATAATGGAAACGACGTTCTGCCTGGACTACACAGAAGGGAAGCGGATTCGTCGTGACGTCGGAGACCACGCACTCGATGTCAAGATTGCGCTCCCCGCATAGACCACTATCGTCAATCTACGATCGGGCGGCGTTGAGGTAAAGGATGCCCTACAGATGGAATCCTACCGCCCTGTATCAGGCCCGTGGATCGCGGCCATCATTCCGAGCATACGAATAATTCTTCCATCGTCATGTCCAGTGCGACTTGCTTCTTCTCTCGCGCGAACCTCTGGGCTAATAAGGGGTTGATCCTCTGCGTCAGGCGCATCAGGGGCACTCCATCCAGAGGACAGCTGAACGCAAAGGATATCCATCGCAGAATCCTGTAGTCGCGGACTATGAGCCAGAACTGCCGATGCAGGAACTGAGTGGCAAGCGTACATCGATGTTTGCCGACGAAATGTTTGCCACCCTTCCCTTTAGCCGGTGTGAATCGAAGATTAAAGCTGTGTTGCGAGAAACGATTCGCAGATGCGAAGGCAAATGTAAGAAGGTGAGACCCGACGCTGCCCAACTTCAGATTCGATGTAAAAAGCCCCCATGGGTACCGCCATACCCTGCCTGCATCAGCAAAGCTGAGAGACATTCAATACAAAAGTTGAATAACTCTGGGTTGAGCGAGTTTTAGTCGTCATCGTCGTCGCCGCTATACTTCCGTGCGGCTTTGACAAGCGGTCCCGGCATGAGGACTTTGCCTTCTCCTGGATAGGGCCGCATCCAGCCTGTGGTGGCATACCAGATGGCATGATTGAGGAAGTTCGGGTCGACTGCGTCTGCCTTGTCGTACTTGCCTTTCATGACCTCGGCATTCGCTTTGATCCAGGCCTTCTCAATCGAGCTGGAGGCCGAGCTTCCCACTTCCGCCAGACCGTTTCCCTGGTCGAGTGGAATCACTGCGGGCAGGCTGTTGTAGGGCGTCAGGTCCGGGGTGTTCTGGAACACGTCAAACATCGGCGACGCCACCAGATCGAACTGGGTAAGAGGCTGCGTGCCGAGAATGTTCTCAATGGTGCGATTTATATTCTCAGCCGTATAGGTGGTGTGAATCGTCTTGCCTTCACCGGGAGCCTGTGGGGCAACGGTGTACGGGCTGACAACATAGACCGGCTGGCGATGTCCGTCTACATGATCGGTTCCGCCCTGGGAGTCGTCTTCCTCAACGAAGATGGCTGATTGCGCCCAGACCTTGCTGTGGCTGATGGCATCCACCATCCGGCCCAAGGCGAGATCGTTGTCGGCCTGGTAGTTGATGGGAGAAGGATGCCCCTTCGAGGCGCCGGCGGTGTGGTCGTCGGGGAGCCACAGGATCGTGAGATTGGGAACCTGGTTGGTGGCATCCAGCTGATAAAACTGCTTGATCCAGTAGTCGGCACGGTACTGGTCGGGAATATCGAGATTGAACGGCGGATAATGCGGATCCATAATCTTCGCCGCGGAAGGGATCGCGGAGGTTACGTAGACCGAGTCGTCCGGGACGATGCAATTGGAGGCTGGCGCCTTGCCTTCCTTGCAGAGCGAGGTGTTGTAAAAGTCGCTCCAGGTGTAGGCAGCACCGCCAGGCTTGTGAGCGATGGTGATGCCGCTGCTCCACTCGCCATACAGCTTCGCGGTAAGTCCCTTTGCCTGCGCCGCTGTCCACAGGAAACCCTTTGGAGTGTAGCTGAGGGGATCTTCCGCATTGCCGCCGGGATACGAGCGAATCCAGTCGGGAGACAAAATATCGTTGGAATAGAAGGAACCGGACATTCCAATCCACGTATGGCCATCCGCCGATTGCCGGCTAGGAGCATAGACGTTATCGAGCAGCGGGAATCGCTTCACCAGCGCATGCTGATTCGGCACGGCAGAGGCGAAGACCGCAAGCTGCGGAGCACCATTGCCCCACGCCACATCGCCCAGCATCTGGTCGTAGGTGCGGTTCTCTTTGATGATAAGGAAGACATGTTTGATGAGCGAGGGCTCGCCAATGTGTTTAGGAACGGCTACCGGTACAGCCGTGGTGTCGATGTATTCCTTCCCGACTTCGATGTTCGTCGTCAGGTTCCAGTGATTATTTTCGAAGACCTGCTTGCTGTATTTTGCGAGATCGTTGGCGTTGGGCTCCTGGATGAGATTTACGACGCCGGCATCGGCGTGCGTGTTGTAGCCGGTTACGCCATCCTTCTGGGTGGTAGTACCCCTCGATCCCAGACCCTTGTCATCAGCGATCACCAACTGCTTCCGAGTTTTGTCATAGGTGATGGAGGTCGGGAAATACGCGGTCGGGATATAGCCAATCACCGGACTGGCATCGCGACCCTGAAGGTTGATAACGGCGACAGCGTTTGCCTCTCCCAGCGTGACGTAGGCTTTTCCATCCTCGGTGACTGCAACGCCGTTGGGTCCGGAGCCGAAGACGCCACCGGCAATCGGGACGCTCAGATTGACCGTGCGGATCACTTTATCTTTCTGGAGGTCGATCACGGACAGGCTGTCACTAAAGGCATTGGCGACATACAGCCGGGAACCGGAGATCGTCAGACCGGCAGGGTGCAGGCCGACGGAAATTGTTCTGACCTGCTTGTTGGTCTTGAGATCGACCACGGACACAGTGCCGGTGAGGGTGAATGCATCCCTCCGATCCACGACGATCGGGGTGCCATCGGAGTAGTTTGTGAAGTCGACGCTGGTGGCGGGGCGGCCGCCCTCATTGCTGACATAGGCGTATCTGCCGCGAACTACGACGCTATTCGGGACATTGCCAACTGGAATCTGGCAGATGAGCTTCGCCGGAGAGGACGTCAGATCGATGACGCCGAGCGTGTTCGTCACATTGAGCGCAACATAGGCTCGCTTGGTGTCCGCAGAGAATGCAATACCGCCTGGATTGATGGACTTTGCGTTGTGATACGGACGTCCGTCCGCAGGCGGTTCGGGCAAATGTACTCTGCGCTCGTTCCTGAGAAGGCCAGTCTCCTTACTCACATCCGCGATGACAACGTAATTGTTGTCCTGGCTGAAGAGCAGTCTGGTGCCATCGGCGGAGTACGTAATGCCGGCAAAAGACCCTGCGCTGCGCTCCTTGGCGGGAGCTGTCGCATCTGCCGGGATGAAGCGCTGAAGGACCTGTCCCGTTACCGTGTTGAATACAATGACCGGTTGCGGCGCACCCATTAGTAGGACGGCTCCGCTATGGAGCGTCCCATTCGGGTTAAGCGCAATTGCTTTGGCACGCACGGGAGAGCCGAGTTCAATGATCTTTCCAGCCGGCGTCAGCATTTGGTTGTCCGACACGACAATCGAACCATCCTGCTGTAGACCTACCGTACGGTCCGGGCTATTTGCCTGGGATCTTGGTACATCTCCTGCAGCTGGAGGCTTGACGGTCCCCAGCACCGCATCTGGCGGCAGGCCAACATTGAAACCCGAACTGTCTGTCCGGGGACGAGGTGTTTGACTGAACGCTAAAGCAGAGCCAAGAAGCATACTTACCGAAATCGAACTTACCGCACGTATCGCAGGTAGACACTTCAAACGCATGGATAACCCTCGTGTACACGTTATAAAACAGGTTGGTCTAACCTTGTGACGCACAGGTGAAAATCTGCCTAGGTCCAGTGTTCCGTTTAAAGCAACACGTCACCGCACGAATCACAGATGGACAATACCAAAAGATCACTGTCGCCAATAGAAGCGTTGGAATGTGTTGAAGGCAGTCAACTCGGGGGTGAACCAATTTATTGGTCGCTCTGTTGAATGTTGCACGCACCACGATCAGCACGAATGGAATAGATCGTGTTGGCCTCCAGTTTCCTTGCTCTCAGGTTTGCAGCAGCAACGGTTCTATGCAAGGGAACGATCCGGGGGCCAGTGTATTTAGCTAATTGCAGCGTGAACATCACGGGAAAGAGCAGGCCCTAGGCAGTATCGACAAATAGCTGAAGGTGTATCCAGGAGCAAGCAAGAACGACGAGGGCCTTGAAGTTGGTTTTGAGTTTTTCATAGCGTGTGGCGAAGCGGGGGAAGTGCTTGAGACGCGAGAAGCAGCGGTCGATGCGGTTGCGTTGCCGATAGAGGGTTTTGTCGTGGCTGCGCTGCTGCTTGCGGTTGCTCTTGGAAGGTATGACGGCGACCGGTCCCATGGTCTCGATGTGGTAGGGAAACTGCTGGCTGTCGTAGCCCTTGTCGCGTTGTAGAGCTGCGACGCTATGGTGGCTCTGGCCGACAGGCTTGCTCGGGGTTAGTTCATGCGGAGACAGCTCACTCCGCATGATCGGTTTCCAGGGAAGGCTTGAGTTTTGAGCCGCATCGCTACTGAGGCGGCCCGACGCTGTCAAGCTGCGGCTGACTAGGGTTGAGCGTTTCTATCGTTGCGTCGCTCCCGTGGTCTATGCGAAGCAGGAGGTACCAGCAGGCTCGGAATGGCGATAACGGCCAGAGTCCTGCTTTTATTGCACATTCTTGCGCGGTTGAAACGCAGTGCCCCATCCGAGCAGGCAACGGGCTCTTCGAGTTGTTGCCGTGCGGTCCGCAACCTGCGCTTTTCTTGCCCCCATTATTTTGTCTGATCTCTTGCTGAGGTCTAGTGAAAGCTGCTTGACCGAAAACTAACCCATTTCGCGGAACACGCGTTATAGTTGCAGGATGCAGCAAAAACAGACCACCGTACACATGCGATCTCCCTGGAAACTTCTCCTCGGGCTCATTTGCATTGGACTGGTCATGTTGGGCGGCACGCTTTCAGTAACGCACACCCACTCGCAAGGACCGGCGTACCACGCGGATTGCGGTCTCTGCTCTACGGCACACAGCGTCGTTCAGGTGACGGCACCTCCGATTCCAATACTCGTCGCTCCGGTAGTGGCGTGGGTCGATGTATTCATCCGAGCGCCGCGCTCCCGCGTACTTGCACGTTCCGCCCTCTTCACACGCCCCCCGCCTGCTAACGCTTACCTCTCGTAGGTCCGCGTTTTGAAATCAGGCTTCAACTCAGGGGGTAGTATATGCATTCGTCATCGCGGCGCGCCGCAGGTGTATTCATTCTTGTCTTTTGTTTCTCGTTCTGTGCGTCTTTTCAGGCGCTTTTCGCTCAGTCCAACTCAGGCATCGTGATCGGCGTGGTCACTGACCCGGAAGGAGCGGTCGTCGCTGGGGCGAGCGTATCTGTATCGAATCCTATCAGCGGCTACTCGCGCACGGTGATCACCGACGCCACCGGACATTTCCAACTCACGAACCTTCCACTCAACTCTTATCACCTGACCGCGGTGGCGACAGGGTTCGGTTCCGTTGCACAGGACACTTATGTCTCCTCGTCAATCCCGGTGAACGTCAAGGTCGCCCTGAAAGTTGAGGGGGCTTCCAGTTCAATCACCGTCGAAGCGGAGGATCTGTTAAGTAACGATCCCGTCGCTCATACGAACGTAGACCGTGGCTTGTTTATCCATATGCCGCTCGAAAGCCAATCTTCCAGCCTCAGTTCGCTCGTGACTTTGGCCTCGCCCGGGGTCGCGGCCGACTCGAACGGACTCTTTCACGGCCTCGGAGATCATGCTTCGAATGCGTTTTCGATTGACGGTCAGCCGATCACGGATCAGCAGAGCAAGGTGTTCTCCAACCAGATTCCTTCGAATGCCGTCCAGTCAATTGAGGCCATCCCCGGAGCTCCACCGGCCGAATATGGCGGCAAGACGAGCTTGATCATCAACGTCACGACGCGATCCGGCCAAGGTTCGACCATTCCTCATGGAAGCGTCACCACTTCCTACGGATCGTTCGGGTCTGCAACCGGAGGAGTCGACCTCTCCTACGGCGGGGCGAACTGGGGCAACTTCATCGAAGTGGACGGGCTCAACTCCGGCCGTTTTTTGGACGGCCCCGAGTATGCCGTCTTTCACGACCGTGGCAACGAATTGAACTTCTTTGACCGCATCGACCGCAACTTCAGCCCCAAAGACTCGATTCACCTTAATTTGAACTACACCCGTTCCTGGTTCCAGACCCCAAATACCTTCGACAATCTGAACGTCATGAACGTCGTCAGCGGTGGGACAACCGCAAATCCTGTCTTTGGGGTCATCGGCGATACCGACCAGCGCGCCAAAATCCAGACCTACGACATTGCGCCGCTTTACACCCATCTGATCGGCGCAAATGCTGTTTTTAACTTTGGAGGGTTCGTTCGCAGGGACGGCTTTGACTACTATCCGAGCAAAAATCCCCTGGCCGATCTTGGCCCTATCCAGAAGCAGACGATCAGCCAGAACCGCACCCTTCTTAACGCCGGTCTCCGCTCTGATTACTCCATCCTCACGGGCCGCAACAGCATCAAGATCGGCGGCTTGTACCAGCACACCTTTCTGCGGGAGAGAGACCCAATCAGTCTCATCAACGCGACCACGAATGCGCCCTGTGTCGACGGTAGTGGAAACGCTCTCCCGGGCTTTACCGATCCTACCCAGTGCGCTGCTGCCGGTGCGGTCTCGAACGATCCTTCGATCGGGGGCACGTTCAACCCTACTCTGCTGCCCTATGATTTAACTCGTGGCGGAGCGAACTATAACTACTTCGGCCATACCGATGTAAAAGAACTCGCTCTTTACATTGAGGATCAGATCAAGGCCGGTAACTGGCTATTCAACGTCGGAATCCGCGGTGAGCTGTACAACGGACTCACCATCGGTCGTCAGGCGGAGCCTCGGCTTGGGGCCTCGTACAGCGTTAAAAAGACGGGAACCGTTCTTCGCGTCTCTTATGCCCGCACCATGGAAAGTCCCTTCAACGAAAACCTGGTGCTGTCGAGTCAAGGCTGCGCCAACGAAGTTATTTCCCAGATTCTCAGCTGCCAAGGGGGGTCGAACGTGGTGACTCCCGGCTACCGCAATGAATTTCATGCTGGGTTTCAGCAGGGCTTTGGAAAAAAATTGGTTCTCAGCGGCGACTACATCTGGAAGTACACGCACAGCGCCTTCGACTTCTCGATCCTTGGCAACACGCCGATCTTCTTCCCGATCGACTGGCACAACTCCAAGACACCGGGCTTTGTGCTGCACGCCGATCTGCCCAACTATCACAATTTTTCAGCCTTTGTCTCTATGTCATCGGTCGCCGCGCGATTCTTCCCGCCGCAGAGCGCCGGTGCGGGAGCGACGGTGGGACAGAGTGGCTATCCCTTCCGTATCGATCATGATGAGAAGTTCAATCAGACAACTCATGCCCAGTACCAGGTGCCGGGCAAGCATGGTCCCTGGGTAGGCTTCAACTGGCGCTTTGACAGCGGTCTGAACGCGGCCTCCACTCCTTGCTACAACATGACGGACCCGAACAGTCACTGCAGAGGCATCTCTACGACGCTGAACGGTCAACCCGCCATAGATCTAAGCGGGTTTACTGCGGATCAAGAGTTCGAAGCGGGCCTATCGTGCAATGGAGTGAAAGCGACTCCGAACTTTGCTTTACCCACAGCCTGCCTGGCCTCGCAGCTGACTTCGAATCTCCTATCGATTCCAGCACCGGGAGTTGAGAACGACGATTCGCACCCTTCACGGGTCGCGCCGCGTAACTTGTTCGACGCTTCGGTCGGGGAGGATAACCTCTTCGGAGGCGATCAGCACCGAGTCAGTCTCCGCTTAACCGCCGTCAATATCGCCAACAAGGTGGCACTCTACAACTTCCTGTCCACCTTTAGCGGAACGCATTATGTGACGCCACGGGCTTTGACGGCAGAGCTGGGCTTCCACTTTTAGGTCCTACACAAAGGCATCGGCCGGCGCTCCTCGCTGGCCGATGCTTCCCCATACCTGCGAGCCAAGCATTCACCCGAAGCCCAAAAGGAAATTTCATGTCTCAAAGCCACTCTTCCTGGGCTGTCGCCTATGACCGCTGGGCAAGCAGCTCAAGCAACACAATGCAACCTGGCTCTCTACGATGCTGCGCGAAATCATCCAGACGCTCCATGTTCTAAGGCTGTGCAGTGGTGGACGGTGAACGGAAGCCATCTACCAGGCGGCGCATGCATTCTCTTCCCAGGGACGGAGGTCAAACCATGGTATGTGGTCCATAGCGAAGTCTTTGTTTAATTGCGGGAGTGTTCATTGCCCTGATGGCTCTGGCGGCGATCTATAAGCTTGCCTGGTTGCTACTGGGAGCAATAACGTCCGGGATTAAGCCCCGCTCAGTATTGGATGTCGCGAATTTACTCGAGGGTCCGGCGTATCTGATTGCCGCTCTGGCTGCCTGAAGACGGACGTGGATTGCCGAAGCTGTTTCAGTTCTCACGCTAATCGTGATTCTTTCGAGCTTCGGCCCGTCGACAACAGGCCCTGTTCAGAGGGCATTCCTTGTTGATTATGTATTCATTGTCTCGGCAAATGCAGTCTTCTTCGCCAGCATGACGTTGCGTAATCGGGAGAATAGTGGCGCTTGAGTTGGCTATTCGTTCGGTCCAAGCCCGCTCTTCCGGCAAAGAAAGAGACGCAGAATCAGGGCTCGACTACTTCGAGGCCAGGTACTACGCAAGCAGCATGGGGCGTTGGATGAGCCCCGACTGGTCTGATACTGCGCAACCTGTCCCATACGCGAATTTAGAGCGCCCTCAGAGCTTAAATCTCTATGGCTATGTCGAGAACAACCCCCTATCGCAAATCGATGACGAAGGACATTCAACCGTTAGCTATGACGATTAGGCCGGAACCATAACCGTTCGCGGCAATGACGGGACGGAGACTACGTTTCCTGCCTCCAACAATCCACAAATGAGCCTGACGATTGGAAAGCTGGTTGATGGAAACTACGGCTTCTTAGATACCCAGCGTCCAAATCATCACTCTCCTGAAGAGGACTCTCACAACGGCGCTTTCGGCCCCGGTGGTATCTTCCGCCCGAAACCCTTCAAGGGTGCCGACGAGAAGAAACATGATGGGGTCGGCTTGCAGGCGGGCCGGGTAGACTCAACAGATGGAGCCGGTCGCTCAGGATGTAACTATGCAACGTACGGTTGTGTTCGGCTACCGAGAAGGCAATCCAGTTCATCATCAATCTTGCGCCAAATGATCCGCTCACAGACCTTCAAGTTCAACATAATCGCCACGGTGACGTTCCATCGCCCAAACCGCCGGGTCCGCCAAAGCCACCGAAGTTGATCCCTCGTCTTTACGACGCCAATGACGGAGGCGGCAATGCTCAATAATTTTGATAAGCTCCTTACCGTCAAACCTAAAGGTGGACTTGGCTATTACCTGGGCCACGGGTTGCTCGCCATCGCGTTGACCCAGTTCGCCTGTGGAACTATCTTCGCGCAGCAAACCCACGTTCTTTTAGAGGATCGGAAGGTTTTGGTTACCCAGATTGATCTCTCCCCCGGGGAAAGCTACGCCGTCCCTAAAGATAACTCGGGGGCCGCTTGGATCGCTCTTGACCCAGTCTTGCTTGCCGCCAAAGAGAACGGTTCTCAAAGCAGCAAGCAAATCAAACCAGGAGATGCAGAGGTCATTGAGGCAGATGAACACTTGGTGTTCCAAGGGCAGACCGGTCAACATGTTCGCCTCATCATCGTGAAACCAAAAGGACAGCATCAAGACCTCACAGTTAGTCCCTTCCTAGACAGCGGTAGCCTTGAAGATGCGAGTGCTCGTAATGTCACGCTTCTTGTGGCCGTATCGGCTTGCCGCTTTAGAGACACACGGAATCTTGGTGATGAATCAGAGTGGAAGCCGGGTAAGCCCGTTATCATTACGATGCGGTCAGGTAACGTTAGATGGATTCGGTCGGGCATTCATCACTTCAAGAATTTAGGGCCGATGCCGGTCAAACTTGTCTCAATCGAGTGGTGATAGATGTACGACACGTCCACGAATTTGTCGCTCCTGTATGTGTCTAGCGAGCAACACTTTACCGGCAAAGAAAGGGACACAGAGAGCGGCTTAGATAACTTCGGCGCTAGATACTACGGGAGTTCGATGGGACGGTTCATGAGCCCTGATCCTTCCGGACTGGCCTATGCGGACATCACGAATCCTCAAAGCTTTAACCTGTACAGTTACGTCCTGAATAATCCTTTGAGGTACGTCGATCCAAACGGTCTTTACTGTGCATGGGAAGACGGTACTTCTGATGATGATGAGAAGGACGGAGGTGTGGGTAACGGAGCGGGGGGATGCACCGATCAGGGGCCACTGGACCAACGACAATAATCCCTGCAACGGTGCCGACAACTGTGTTGCGACCTTCGATTGGAACAAGCCGGTTCCCGATCAGGCACAGATGAATGATGATGGGACCATTTCAATGATCCCGGGGGTGCCTTACAGCGTTGACGGCTTGACATACTCGGGCTGCATGTTGAACGCGCCCGGAGGCAATTACACAGTCGGCTCAAACGCTGTTGATGCATTTCAACCCGGCATGCAGAACCAGTTGACGGGTGCGATACAGGACCTCAACTCTCAGGGGATTACCCCCATGATCACGAGTGGCTTCCGCACTGGTGCAGACCAGCAGAGGATGCGCAATGGGGGATCTGGCGGCAATCCGGCTGCTAAGGGCTATTCACACCATCAGGAAGGAACAGCCGTGGATGTAAATACGAAGGGTGGAAACTTCGCGGCGACCAAGGACGCGATGACGGCTCAAGGGCTCACATGGGGTGGTAATTTCCGCACTCCTGACCGCCCGCACTTCCAGCAAGCGGCAGCGGGAACTCCTGCGAGTGCGGCTACGGTTCAGAACTGTGGAGGCAAGTGATGGTGTCTCCCCGGCTTGCAAGAACACTTCTCGTCATTAGTTCAATATCCTGGTCC